>NZ_JAPEID010000060.1:0-14206 GCF_028823755.1 Vibrio sp. VP6 | reverse complement strand
CTTGAGTGGTTTCAGTGATGTCGTCACCTGACGCAGTGGTGTAGCTATAAGCTAACGTGACAATGCTACCCACTGGCGCTGGATCGCTCAGCGTCACGGTGTAATCCGTGGTGGTATCGCCTTCCACCACATTCGCTGGACCGGTCATGGTCACCGTAACCGTATCTTCTGGCCCTGGGTCGGTTTCATCACTGATGGTGGTGTCGACGAACGCATTGTCTAAATTCAGTGCTTCAAAGATTGGATTACTGTCGCTATCGACGATGCCTGACACGCTGACACGGAACACTTCATCGCCTTCGGCATACACATCGTCCACCGTATCGATGGTAAACGTGGCGGTCACACCATCGGCACCAATAATCGCTTGGGTGGTTTCAGTGATGTCGTCACCTGACGCAGTGGTGTAGCTATAAGCTAACGTGACAATGCTACCCACTGGCGCTGGATCGCTCAGCGTCACGGTGTACTCCGTGGTGGTATCGCCTTCCACCACATTCGCTGGACCTGTCATGGTCACCGTAACCGTATCTTCTGGCCCTGGGTCGGTTTCATCACTAATGGTGGTGTCGACGAACGCATTGTCTAAATTCAGTGCTTCAAAGATTGGATTACTGTCGCTATCGACGATGCCTGACACGCTGACACGGAACACTTCATCGCCTTCGGCATACACATCGTCCACCGTATCGATGGTAAACGTCGCTGTTACGCCATCGGCACCGATAATGGCTTGAGTGGTTTCGGTGATGTCGTCACCCGATGCAGTAGTATAGCTGTAAGCTAACGTGACAATGCTACCCACTGGCGCTGGATCGCTCAGCGTCACTGTGTACTCTGTGGTGGTGTCGCCTTCCACCACATTCGCTGGACCTGTCATGGTCACCGTAACCGTATCTTCTGGCCCTGGGTCGGTTTCATCACTGATGGTGGTGTCGACGAACGCATTGTCTAAATTCAGTGCTTCAAAGATTGGATTACTGTCGCTATCCACAATACCCGATACGCTGACGCGGAACACTTCATCGCCTTCGGCATACACATCGTCCACCGTATCGATGGTAAACGTCGCTGTTACGCCATCGGCACCGATAATGGCTTGAGTGGTTTCGGTGATGTCGTCACCCGATGCAGTAGTATAGCTGTAAGCTAACGTGACAATGCTACCCACTGGCGCCGGATCGCTCAGCGTCACTGTGTACTCTGTGGTGGTGTCGCCTTCCACCACATTCGCTGGACCTGTCATGGTCACCGTAACCGTATCTTCTGGCCCTGGGTCGGTTTCATCACTGATGGTGGTATCGACAAACGCATTGTCTAGATTCAACGCTTCGAAGATAGGATTGCTGTCGCTATCGACAATGCCTGATACGCTGACGCGGAACACTTCATCGCCTTCCGCGTAAACATCATCCACGGTATCAATCGTAAACGTGGCGGTTATGCCGTCGGCACCGATAATGGCTTGAGTGGTTTCGGTGATGTCGTCACCCGATGCAGTAGTATAGCTGTAAGCTAACGTGACAATGCTACCGACTGGCGCCGGATCGCTCAGCGTCACTGTGTACTCTGTGGTGGTGTCGCCTTCCACCACATTCGCTGGACCGGTCATGGTGACGGTAACCGTATCTTCTGGCCCTGGGTCGGTTTCATCGCTGATGGTGGTGTCGACGAACGCATTTGAAACATCTAATGCCTCAAAAATCGGATTGCTATCACTATCAACAATACCCGATACGCTGACACGGAACAGTTCATCGCCTTCAGCGTAAACATCGTCCACGGTATCGATGGTAAACGTAGCCGTCACACCATCGGCACCAACCACTGCTTGAGTGGTTTCGGTGATGTCATCACCGGATGCAGTAGTGTAGCTATAAGCTAAGGTCACGATACTACCCACAGGAGCTGGATCGCTCAGTGTCACGATGTAATCCGTGGTAGTGTCACCTTCCACCACATTCGCTGGACCGGTCATGGTCACCGTAACCGTATCTTCTGGACCCGGATCCGTTTCATCACTGATGGTGGTATCGACAAACGCATTGTCTAGATTCAACGCTTCGAAGATAGGATTGCTGTCGCTATCGACAATGCCTGATACGCTGACGCGGAACACTTCATCGCCTTCCGCGTAAACATCATCCACGGTATCAATCGTAAACGTGGCGGTTATGCCGTCGGCACCAATAATGGCTTGAGTGGTTTCGGTGATGTCGTCACCCGATGCAGTAGTATAGCTGTAAGCTAACGTGACAATGCTACCGACTGGCGCCGGATCGCTCAGCGTCACTGTGTACTCTGTGGTGGTGTCGCCTTCTACAACACTCGCTGGACCTGTCATGGTGACGGTGACCGTATCTTCCGGACCTGGGTCGGTTTCATCGCTGATGGTGGTGTCGACGAACGCATTATCGAGGTTCAGTGCTTCGAAAATTGGATTGCTGTCGCTATCGACAATGCCTGATACGCTGACGCGGAACACTTCATCGCCTTCCGCGTAAACATCATCCACGGTATCAATCGTAAACGTGGCGGTTATGCCGTCGGCACCAATAATGGCTTGAGTGGTTTCGGTGATGTCATCACCGGATGCAGTAGTGTAGCTATAAGCTAAGGTCACGATGCTACCGACTGGCGCCGGATCGCTCAGTGTTACGGTGTATTCGGAAGTAGTTTCACCTTCCGAAACGCTATTCGGGCCGGTCATATTAACGGTTACAGTATCTTCTGGCCCTTGCTCTGCCTCATCTGTAATCGTTGCGACACCCGTAACTGGAGTAGGCTGATCTGGCGTTGAACCGGACAAACTGAATGTTTCCGATCCTTCCGCTAAATTATCATCAATGGTATCCAAGCTAACCGTAAAAGACTCTTCCCCGATCGGAAGAGAAACAGTGAACGATCCATCATCATTCACCTGAGTTTCTTGGGTGGTTCCGTCGGATAATGTAATTAAAACCGTTGTATTTACATAATCTGCACCAACATCGCTCGCCGCCCCTCCCAAAGCAGAACCATCATTAAGGGTAAACTCAATGGTAGTTTCTTCTTCCGTTGGTTGGTTAAGGGTAACGTCGAAAGAGACTTGTTGCCCTTCATCTACTGTAGGGCTAGAAATATCTTGCACCGTAATTGTTACTGGAATCGGAATTCCTGTCGGAGCAGGTGCCTGAGTTGGTGGGAGAATGTCCAATAAAGTTAGAATCTGAGTGGTTGAAAATCCCGCGCCTTCAGTGCCAACCGTCTCAAAGTTGGTACTAGCGAGCAATTCTGTCCCTGTTCGTGCAACATTCCCTGTTGTCTGAGGACTAGACCCATTTGCTTCGCCCGCTGCGGTTTCAAACTCTTGACCTAGTTGGGTCGGGTCTTGTCCCGCTGCAATAGCTTCTATCAACGCTGTAATATCACCAGTTACATTGATGGAACTGCCTTGCGGTGTCACTTGCTCAATGACCAGCTCTGAAGTATCTGAAACTTCGTTAATGATTAGTTCCCCTGGTTTAGGCAACTGTCCTTGTTCGAGGGTTCTAATTTCCCCATCGAGACCGATAACTACAATATTACTCATCAATGAGCCAAAAGTTACTCGTTCCATATCTACCTCGCCCCACTTTGAACTAAGTCAAAAGTTTGTCACCCCAATATTTACGTCTATAGTTTAGTCAAAATCTTCATATTTTCGTTGTATGTGCAAGGGGCGATGTGCTGATTAACTCAAGGGGCGGGGTTACAGGTGCAGCAGGGAATTGCACAGGTCGTGGAACGCTATGATATTAAGAAATCAAGCTTTTCTCTTGCTTAAACACAAACGGTTGCCAAGCAACATTTTGCACATGTGCTAAGGTTTAATCAGGCGAACTTCTGGATATTCTAAACAAAAGCCTAGGTTTAACAGTAGGTTGATAATTTACTTACTCAAACACTGTTATTTGTGATGTTTTATCTCAAATGTGAGATGAAACAGCAAAAAGCAACACGATTTTTTAGGAGAAACACCGTGAAATGGAACCGACTAAGTATTGCTTGCTGCTGTAGCTTAATAGTGTCTATACCCGTTTTCGGTCAAACTTTAGAGCAAGCCGTGGCATTAACGTTAAAAAATAACCCAGATATCAAAAGCGCATTTAATGAATTTGAGAGCCGAAGGTACATCAATGAGGCGTCAACAGGCGCCTATTTGCCTTCTCTCGATCTTGATGCGGGCATTGGTTACGAAGGCCTCGACCCATCTGATGAAGTCGGACGAGGCAACACTGACTATACGAGAAAAGAAGCGTCTATCACCCTAACCCAATTAATTTGGGATGGAAGCGCGACATTAAACGATATTGACCGTACCGCTGCTGATGCAGAATCGGTGCGATTCCAACTGTTAGCTGATGCTTCAGACAAGGCATTAGAAGTCACTAAAGTCTACTTAGATGCGGTAAAGGCTTATGAAGTCTTAAAGCTGTCTGAGAACAATCTTGCCGTTCACAAAGACATCTATACGGACATCAAAAAACGCGTCACTTCCGGCATAGGCTCGACTGCGGACTTAACACAGGTTGAAGCGCGTTTAGCGAAAGCGCATGGTAATCTGGCAGCTGCACAAAACAACCTGTACGACTCCCACACAATGTTTACTCGCTTGGTGGGGCAAACGCCACAAGGGTTAATTTTTCCAAGAGCTGATCAGAACTTTATCCCCTACACCGTCGATGAAGCGGTTGGCCTGGCATTTGAATTACACCCAGTGATTCAAATCGCATTAGCGGATGTGGATTCTGCCAAGTTCCAATACAAACAATCGAAAGGCGTTAACTACCCGACGATCTCGATTGAAGCTTCTCAAACTTGGAAAGACGATGCGGATGGCTTAAAAGGTCGAAGCGATGAAACTCTCGCCATGTTGCGTTTACGCTATAACTTGTTCAACGGCGGTAGCGATGCGGCAAATTCAGAAAACTTCGCATACCAACTCAACAAAGCGAAAGACTTACGTGAAGGCGCGTACCGTAATGTTGAGGAAGGACTTCGCTTGTCTTGGAGTGCTCTGGACTTAACGTTGCAACAAAAAGAATTTTTAGCAGACCACGTTGATTCGGCAGCTGAGACGGTCATCGCGTATGAAAAGCAATATCGAATCGGTAAACGAACCTTACTAGACGTTCTGAACACTGAAAACGAGTTGTTTGAAGCGCGTAAAGATTACCTTGATTCAAAATATGCAGAGCAATATGCCAAATATCGTGTGATGAACGCAACTGGCCAATTGTTGAGTGCGTTAAGAGTCGAAATGCCGAAAGAATGGCTAGAAAAAGTGGAGTATTAATTATGAAAAACATAACTATTATTGCACTGTCATTAGTTGTTGCTGCATGTAGCTCTTCGAGTGATCGAGGCGACGAATACGATTACATCGACACTCCTATTGCAGATCAATGGGCCGACCACCAAGATGACGACAGCGACGGCGTCATTAACCAGCGCGATTTATGCCCGGGCACACCATTAGGTGCGGAAATTGATAATGATGGCTGCGGATCTTACGCAAACTCATCACAACAAATGCAAATTCGAGTGTTATTTGCAAATGATTCAGATGAAATCAACCCGGTTTTCGCGAAACAGATTCGAGAACTCTCAGATTTCTTGAAAGAATACCCAAGCACATCCATTGAGTTGCAAGGTTACGCGAGCCGTACAGGTGGATCTGAGCACAATTTAGATCTCTCCAAACGCCGAGCAGAGAACGTAAGAAAGGCACTGCTACAGAACGGTATTACTCCTGATCGAGTTACTATTGTTGGCTACGGCGATACGGTTTTAGCAACAACCGGAACAGACGAAGTAAGCCATGCTTTGAACCGACGTGTGACCGCAACAGTAGTAGGACATAAAGGTGAAGTGAAAAAAGAATGGACCATTTTCACCACACTTCCAAAAAGCTAACTATTCAAGAACATCAAAAAAGGTCTAGCAATTGCTAGACCTTTTTATTAGAGGCTGATTTGTCACTACATGTCTTTGTATTGAGAATCGAGACTCGCAATCAAATGCTGTGTGATATCATCCACGCTTGCGCTATTGAAGTGGATATCTAATGTTGAGCTACCTTTAGTAATACTCAAATTCGTATCTGCGCTGCCATCTTGGCTTACTTCAACATGATAGCCGCCAGCGTCTCCTGTATGACTACCTGATTGTAAATCACTTAGCAGATCGCCTACTTCATCTTTCGATAAATCATCAAACAGATCGGAGAAGTCTAGAGAGTCTTCACTGCTAGAAAAATCTGTGACAGTGTCGCGTTCGTTGGCCACATCGATCCATTTGAAGATGTCCTCACCATCACCGCCAGTCAGAATGTCGCTGCCTAAACCACCAATCAAAATGTCATTATCTGCGCCACCGAACAGCTTGTCGTTTCCACCTTGCCCAAACAAGATGTCATTTCCTGCACCACCATAAATGGTGTCCGCTTGGTCATAATAACGAGATTGCTCAAACTCAGCTTGGTTTTCAGTAATGTAGTGATGAACTTCCTCCTTCGTTACCAGAGCAACATCTTTCCCCAGTTGAGAAGCTACATAGTTTTGTAGCGCAGAAACACCTTGTTCTCCATTGATATCAAAACGAATCGCATCACCAAAAATGATGTCGTTTCCATCAAGGCTACTAATCTCATCCTTGCCCTGCATTAATGACACTTCTTTGCCAAGAATCACTTCTGCAAGTTGATTAACATCGATGTTAGTTCTTACAACACCATCAGAGTCAAAGTGTTTCAACGAATCTTCATCTAAGTCATGACCAAGACCGATCGATCGAACCTCACTAAGTTCTTCCAATGCCTGATATGCGTTATTTGCTTGATGAAGTACATACGTTTCATAATCGTAATAACTATGATTACTTGTCATCTTCCCTAACAACTCACCTGTCGAAAGCGAATAAACGAGTGAGTTACTATCTATCACCGTCTTATTGTCGTAAGTTACAACATCACCAGTTTTGTAATCCGCTGGCAACACATCAGCTAACGTTACCAGTTTGTTGTTTTCCACTCCAAGAACAATGCTATCCATTTGGTTTATGTTATTTGCATCATTCACAGTAGCTTGGTTTGGACGGCCATCAGAAATGAAATAGCTTAAATTCGTTGCGCCACTATCAGCACTATCAAACCAATTCAATGCTGATTGGAAGCCTGCTTCATAGTTTGTGTTACCGTCGCCGCGCTTCACAATTGCGTCCAATATTGATTCTACTTGAGACTTAGCGTTGTCAGAGCTCAAATCCAACTCGAGCACCTGTTTGCTCTCAGTGGAAAAAGTGGTTAATAAAACGTTCACTTTGCCCGAATGAGGTCCACTCGCACTTTCGATCAGAGTATTCAGCACTGTTTTTAGTTCAGTTACCGCACGGCCAACGTCGTAACCCATACTGCCAGACGTATCGAGCATAAAGGCAATGTTGTAATCCTGACCTTCGACAATTTGTAACCCTTGAACATCACCAACGATCACGTCGTTATCATCGGACCCAACTATGTTGTTATCACCATGCGTACCAGAAACAAACTCATAATCACGGACTGAAACAGAAGCCGTGTCCGCTCCCATTTGAGTATTGTTATTAACTTCAACACTTCCTGCCGTCGCTGTTACATCAAAATCTAACGAGCCATTGTAATCTGCTGGTACAGTAATCGTACCGCTTAGTTGATGACTGGTTTGATTTGGTTCACTTGAAAGGTCAACCGTGTAAGAACCATCGCTGTTTTCAGTAACCGTTTTGCCATTCACCTCTAATGTTAGCCCTGAAGGGATTCCCGTTAAGGTGACGCTATCGTTAATGAATGACTCACTGCCATCCACATCGATAAGATCAAGGTTCAGCTCAAAAGAGACTTGCTGCTCTGTAAGAACAACATACTCTCCAGTGTTGTTATCTAGCTTGATAATGGCATCTTGGAAGATAAGTTGTTCAATTTCATAAAGGTGGTCACCCGACTCTTTATGAGTGCTCGAAACAACATCTTTTGTATCAATAAATCGACTATCTTCGACAATCCAATACGGGACTTCTGAGTGGTCAGATGCTGGGTAATAGCTGAAGTCGTAATCAGACAACTTACCAGAGTAAACAACTGTGTCAGTCTCAGCTTGATCGTCTAATGAACCAATACCGCCATAGATAGAATCATTACCTCCTCCAGTCACAAAGATATCACTACCTTGAGCATCAACGTTGGCACCTGCTTGTTGATCACCTACAAAGCTCAGTGGTGATTCAGTGTCTCCGCTTAACATTAAGTCGTTACCAGCATGACCATTATTAAACGCTTGTGTCACCACATGTTCAAAGTCAAGCCCTGGTAAATTACTTGCCTCAAGCAGATCTTTAAGTTCTTCGTCTGTAGACCAGCTTCCGCCTAATGTCACAGGTACAGACGTTACAGGACCGAAAGTAAGGTCAATCTTAACTGGGTCCGCGACAGGCTCTATGTCGATACTCAACGTACCTGAAGCAGAAGAATTGCCATCACTAACAGTGAAATGAATCTGCTCGTAAGTATCCAAGCCATTCCCAACACCGTCTTTATCGAAAACATCTGCACCAGATTCATGTTCAGCAGGAACATAGCGAACAAGACCATTTTCGATATCAGAAGCGAGTACACTGCTAGAAACCACTTCCCAACCATCAGAACCTTTCACTTGTAGTGAGCCATTTAGAGCAGAAGTGTCAAACTCAACACTTACCTCACTGTCAACGACGCCTAAATGTTCTAGTGTGATAACAATCGCTTCGTCTTCTAATCCGGAAATTTCGTTACTTTGAACCGTTGGAGGGACATCATTATCATCAATATAGCCAACGCCAGATACATCTCCGACTTTAATCACAAGGCTTTCTGTTGATTCAACCAACTGATCATCAATGCTTGGAATGGTAATCTCAAAGCCATTCACACCGGCTGGAACAATAAGGTATCCGCCCAAATACTTCACGCCATTAGTAAAAGTTGCGTTCGACAAATCAATGTCTTGAGAGCTCGTACTAGAACCTTCTGCAGAGAAATCCACTTGATACTTAACGGTCTGATCTGTCGCGTTATTTAGAGAAACAGAAAACGTGACATCGTCACCTTCAACAACAGTAACACCTGTAATGCTCTGCACCGCAGGTCCATTTTCCGCAACATTACCATCTAGCATTTCGTTAACGATATTGACTGTAGATGGATCGCTAACGCCACTTTCAGAGTCGACTGCCACATATCCAAAGCTGTCTTCGGCAGGAACACCTTCTACATAACGTAACTCCCAGTTACCTTCATTTTTCGTAGAAAAATCTAACTGAGTAATGACCGAACCTTTAGGAAGGGCTAGATCTTTCCCATAACCAACGCTTGTTTCTTGGAATAGCATGAAGTTGCCCTCAGGCTTCAAAAACTCGAACGTTTGAGTCTGTTGGACATTATTTGAATCTAAGTATGTAACCGTAATAAGCGCTGCGTTGTCATCACCGTAATCAAACAATCCACCTAATCCATCCAGACCAAGGTTTACGGAGCCCACAGGATTATTAGACAAATCGATCGTAATCGTTTCACCCTTCTCAATACCCTGCCCGTCATTGTCAGCGATACCATTGCCGATGTGTGACACCTGACGGTTGTATTGCGCAAGTTCACCGCTATCAGAAGAAATGGTGATAGAGGCTCCATTTGCTAAATGCTCAGTACGGGAATGTGATGGTCCACCATCCTCACTTAATCCCCAGTTATTGAAATCTGATGTAGATTCTGAGCCATTAGGCGTATTTGGACGATCTTTGATACCTAATAAGAAGCCAACATTATCAGCTTCATAGTAAAGACTGTCTTTGTCATAAAGCGTATCGCTTACTTCTTTAATTTCGTGCAACTCACCGTCACTATCTTTAAAGAACAACGTACCTGATGTTGGCAGTTCAGTAATCCGGACATGTAGATCGTTGCCTTTTAAGTCGTCTTCAACATCCGCGATATGATCCTTAGAGTCACCGCTACCCAGAGGTTTCGTATCGGTATCAAACACAACTTGCGTAAGCTGATCATCGGCGACATGCGTAAAGTCTTCACTTTCAGGCTTGTCGTTTACTGGTGTCACATTGACCGTGACGGTGGTGGATTCAGACACACCGCCTGATGTCACGACATAAGTGAAAGTATCTTTACCGACGTAGTTATCATCTGGTGTGTAGGTCACCGTACCATCGTTGTTTACGGTGACGGTACCATTTTTAGGACCATTCTCAGCGTCCAGAGACACCACTTTATCTTTGCCTTCAAACGTGTCGTTACCTAAGACGTTAATGATAGTTGGTGTGTCTTCGACTACATTCGTGCTGTCAGCCACGATGTCCGCCACTGGCGCAACTGTGAAGTTCACCGGTTGGCTAATGCTTTCACCACTTGGGTCGGTAGCAGTAAACGTTAAGGTTTCTGAGCCGTTCCAGTCTGCTGTTGGTGAAATGGTCGCGATGCCATTTTCAATCGAAACCAACACGTTGCTATTGCCAGACACTGAGAAGTTTAGCGCTGAGTCGCTATCTTTAAATGCGTCGTTTAAATCAATCGTGTAGGTCGCAAAGTCTTCCGATAACTCTTGATCTGCAATGGCATTTTCAACAGTCGGTGCATCGTTAACACGATTCACAATCAAACTGTCACTGTCGTTAGCTGTTGGATTTACACCATCCGACACTGACGCGCTGATAGTTAGGTCTTTAAGGTTGAGCTCATCGTTGTTAACTGCATCGACGCCCGCTTGAGTCAGCTTGACTTCATCGCCAACTAACACAAAGTAACCGTTTGAGTTGTTTTCTAAAGAAACGGTTAATTGATCTTCAGAAGTGTCAGTATCGCGAACCGTTAAGGTTGCGACTACCGTATCAGTGTTCACTGCATCTTCAGTGATGCTTTCTACTGCATCAACCTTGATGGTTGGCGCATCGTTCACTGGATTTACTGTAACAGTTACTTTCGCTTCGTCGGTCAATTGACCGTCCGTTACGGTGTAGGTGATTTCAGCGTGGCCATTGAAGTTTTCTGCCGGAGTGAAGACGAGTTTGCCATCAACGATCTCTACTTTACCTTGTGCTTCAGGAACAGTCGCAGATTGGATCGACAACTTATCGCCATCCATATCAGAATCGTTTGGCAGAACATCGATAGTAACTGCGGTGTCTTCTTGTGTCGTAGCGATGTCATCTTTCGCCACTGGTGCATCGTTGACCGGTGTTACATTGACTTCAACGGTGGTGGATTCTGATACTCCACCTGATGTCACGACGTAAGTGAAAGTATCTTTACCGACGTAGTTATCATCTGGTGTGTAGGTCACCGTACCATCGTTGTTTACGATGACGGTACCATTTTTAGGACCATTCTCAGCGTCCAGAGACACCACTTTATCTTTGCCTTCAAACGTGTCGTTACCTAAGACCTTGATGATGGTTGGCGTATCTTCAACAACCGTCGTTTTGTCTGCCTCAATGTCCGCCACAGGCGTTACCGTGAAGTTCACCGTTTGGCTAACGCTCTCGCCACTTGGGTCTTTAGCTGTGAACGTAATTGTCTCTTTGCCATTCCAATCCGCACTCGGAGTGATGGTAGCAACGCCATTCACAATAGAAATTTGGATGCTGTTATTGCCAGAGACTGAGAATTCTAGCGAGGAATCAGAATCTTTGAATACTTCATTCAAGTCGATCGTGTATGCATCGAAATCTTCCGATAACACTTGGCCTGCAATGGCATTTTCAACAGTCGGCGCATCGTTAACACGATTCACAATCAAACTATCACTGTCGCTCGCCGTTGGATTAACACCATCCGATACTGACGCGCTAATAGTCAGGCCTTTAAGGTTGAGTTCGTCGCTGTTAACCGCGTCAACACCCGCTTGAGTCAGCTTGATTTCATCGCCAACTAACACAAAGTAACCGTTTGAGTTGTTTTCTAAAGAAACGGTTAATTGGTCTTCTGGCGTATCAGTATCAGCGACTTCCAACGTTGCAACTATCGTATCGGTACTCACCGCGTCTTCAGTGATGCTTTCTACAGCATCAACCTTGATGGTTGGCGCATCGTTCACTGGATTAACGGTAACGCTCACTTTCGCTTCGTCGGTCAATTGGCCGTCCGTTACGGTGTAAGTGATTTCGGCGTCGCCATTGAAGTTCTCGGCCGGAGTGAAAACAAGTTTACCATTCACCACTTCAACCGTACCCTGCTCTTTAGGTACAGAGGCTGATTCAATACTCAGCTTGTCGCCATCCACATCAGAATCGTTTGGCAGGACATCAATGGTAACTGCGGTGTCTTCTTGTGTCGTAGCGATGTCATCTTTCGCCACTGGTGCATCATTCACTGGCGTCACATCGACGCTCACCGTGGTGGATTCAGACACACCGCCAGAGGTGACGATGTAGGTGAAAGTATCTTCACCGACGTAGTTGTCATCTGGTGTGTAGGTCACAGTACCATCGTTGTTTACGATGACGGTGCCATTTTTAGGACCATTCTCAGCGTCCAAAGACACCACTTTATCAGTGCTTTCAAACGTATCGTTACCTAAGACGCTAATGATAGTTGGTGTGTCTTCGACTACATTCGCACTATCAGCCTCGATGTCGACTACTGGTGCAACCGTGAAGTTCACCGTTTGGCTAACGCTCTCGCCGCTTGGGTCTTTAGCTGTGAACGTAATTGTCTCTTTGCCATTCCAATCCGCAGTCGGAGTGATGGTGGCGACGCCACTCACAATAGAAATTTGGATGCTGTTATTGCCAGACACTGAGAATTCTAGCGAGGAATCAGTATCTTTGAATACTTCATTCAAGTCGATCGTGTATGCATCGAAATCTTCCGATAACACTTGGTCTGCAATGGCATTTTCAACAGTCGGTGCATCGTTAACACGATTCACAATCAAACTGTCACTGTCGTTAGCTGTTGGATTAACACCATCCGATACTGATGCGCTAATAGTTAGGTCTTTAAGGTTGAGCTCATCGTTGTTAACTGCATCGACGCCCGCTTGAGTCAGCTTGACCTCATTGCCTACCAACACAAAGTAACCGTTTGAGTTGTTTTCTAAAGAAACGGTTAATTGGTCTTCTGGCGTATCAGTATCACGAACCGTTAAGGTTGCGACTACCGTATCAGTGCTCACTGCATCTTCAGTGATGCTTTCTACTGCATCAACCTTGATGGTTGGCGCATCGTTCACTGGATTTACTGTAACAGTTACTTTCGCTTCGTCGGTCAATTCACCGTCCGTTACGGTGTAAGTGATTTCAGCGTGGCCATTGAAGTTCTCGGCCGGAGTGAAAACAAGTTTGCCATCAACGATCTCTACTTTACCTTGTGCTTCAGGAACAGTCGCAGATTGGATCGACAACTTATCGCCATCCACATCAGAATCGTTTGGCAGAACATCGATAGTAACTGCAGTGTCTTCTTGTGTCGTAGCGATGTCATCTTTCGCCACTGGTGCATCGTTGACCGGTGTTACATTGACTTCAACGGTGGTGGATTCCGATACTCCGCCTGACGTGACAATGTAGGTGAAGCTGTCTGTACCTTGGTAGTTGTCGTTTGGCGTGTAAGTCACGCTGCCGTCAGGATTGACCGAGACCGTGCCGTTGGCTGGGCCGTTATTGGTATCTAGCGACACCACTTTACCGTCGCCTTCGAACGTGTCGTTACCTAAGACGTTAATTATGGTTGGTGTGTCTTCGACTACATTTGTGCTGTCAGCCTTGATGTCGACTACTGGTGCAACCGTAAAGTCCACCGTTTGGCTAACGCTTTCGCCGCTTGGATCAGTGGCAGTAAAGGTTAGGGTCTCTGAGCCGTTCCAGTCTGCTGTTGGTGAAATGGTCGCGATGCCATTTTCAATCGAAACCAACACGTTGCTGTTGCCAGAGACGCTAAACGTTAACTCTCCATCAACGTTATCCACATCACTGAAGGCGGTATTCAGATCGATGGTGTATGGCGTGAAATCTTCTGCCAGGGTTTGGTCTGCGAGATTGCTTTCAACCACAGGCGTGTCGTTTACGGCATTCACGGTGACATTGACCGTCGCTTGGTCGGTCAGTGCACCATCAGTCAAGGTGTAAGTGATTTCAGCATCGCCATGGAAGTTCTCAGCCGGTGTGA
>NZ_JAPEID010000005.1:0-194778 GCF_028823755.1 Vibrio sp. VP6 | reverse complement strand
CCGCTCAGATCGTAGTTTCTTGATTTAGTTCCATCGAATTACGCAACAAAGCCGAGAACGCCAGAAAAATATATATCCAAAAAGTGCAAAGCGTTTATTATTCCGCAGACCTTAAATAACGAGCATTGCCCCGAAATGGTGCAATACTCGTTCTATGATGTCCTTCCTTTTCCGTTTTCCATTCCTTCTAAGATTTACCAAACCGACCCGATTCAGTCGCCATTGATCGGCTTCCGGCTTCGCACGGGCTGCAACCCCTCCGTTCAAGATGGCTAACCGATGAGTGATCATTGTTAGCGTCGTAGGGGCTTTGAGTAGGGACCACACACCACGGCGGATTGATTTTCAATCCGAATGGTTGTCTGTGGAAATCTAAAGCCTTTAAAAACAATAGGATAGGGGTTCTTAAAGCTTGATTTTGAATGGTGGAAAAATTTTCAAATTCTTCACTAAAACTTGTCAGTTTTTTCAATTGAATTTCATGTGGTTTCATTGAAATATCATTTATCCCTTTGGTGGTATGGGATGCAGGCTGATTCAATGATTTTTAATTTAAAGTTCATTGAATTATCATTTATCCCTTTTGTGGCATGCCTTCAAGCTCTAGAGGTTGAATTTGATTCATTGAAAATTCATTGATAGTGTAATGAATTTCAATGATGGGAAATGGTGGAAAATATGAGTCGTGCTTACCCATTACAGAGCTCATTACGAGGTCAATTAAAGCAAGATTTCATCAAATTCAGAGACAGAGAAAACCTTTCGGATGCCGAAGCTACTCGGCAGCTTTTGACTTTGGCTTTACGGATCAAGCTGAATGATAGTGATGATGACCGTCCGTCTAATCGTGAACTGATGGAGGAGATTTATCGGGTTGTTCGCCAGTCCTCTGCGATAGGGGATGTTATTCATGGTCAGACATTTGATGGTGAGAAGTTATTTAAAGATCAAAAAGAGTCTCAACCTGTTAGGCGACAAGTTAAAGCCGATATTGATAATCAAGTGGATTCATTTCTTGCAGGCAAAAAAAAAGGGTAGCCATTTGGCTACCCTTTTTTTTACCGCTCTAACTCTCTGTCTAAATCTAGATATTTGTCTACGTTTGGATCTCTATTCAAGTCAAGATCTTGTTGAGGTGAGTGCTCTTTATGATCAAAGTGCTCTAATTCTTTACTCTCTCGCTCATTGTATATAGACGAAATAACATCTTTATGATCACTGTTAGGCTGTTTAAATACACTATCATCAATGGCAATATTGAGATTGATGTCTTTATCTTGTCCTTCGAATTTCTGAACACATTCAGTGATTTGCTTGAGAATATCTTCTTCTGTGACAAAGTGAATGTTAGGTGAAGAGAATTTTTCAATAATCTTCTCCATGTTGTTTGAGTTGATGTCTAAGTTTTGATTGGTCAACACAATGATGACATTTTGTCGTATTTCGTCAGGCGTTATATTTTGAATGTCATTTTTATGGTTGACATTAATGATGTCATATTGACCGTGAGTATGTTCGTTAATAATGAATGATTGCTCAATTCCCGTACTAATAATCGTGGTGTTTAAATCCTGTCCTTGGTTAAAGTGAGTCATTTGCTTCGATTTAGTCCCTAATACCCTTGGGTTCACATCCATATCACTGTCTTTATTGGCATCATGGTCAAGATAGGTAATTTCAATCGCTCGGGTTTCTCCTTTCTGATTATGAATGTTTACGATCATAGCAGGGTGAAACGCTTTATCTTCTGACGAGTAAACTGCGGGATGGAAACGAACGTTGTCGTTCTCAGCGTCTTTAACGCCTAACTTATTGAGGTATTGCTCGGCTAATGTTCCTTTCAGCTCTTGGCTCTCTTGTAAATAATCTTTCGCTCGCTGTTCAAATTGAGCCACGTGTTTTGGTGTTGTATTCATAAGCTTTTCGTGATCCTTGTTCATTGTAACTTGATAGTGTTCAGGATTATTTAAGAGGTGATGAGCCTCGTTCATCGCCTCTTTATAACTGAGGTCTTTGTGACTCATCATTAGATTAATCAGCGAGCCTTTTTCTCCTGTTGTGTAATCTTTGAAATAACCGCGATAGTCCCCCGTTAAACTGACTTTAATGGCGGACTTACCCGTCCCAAACGTTAAATAGTCTCGATCGGATTTCGATTTGTTAGGCGCTCCTAATAGGTGAGTAGCTAGGCTTTCTGTGTATTTCGGCAACTCAGAGTTAATGTGCTCTCTGAATTTGTCGTAATCGAAATCGCCATTTTTGTTTAGATAACGAACGTCTTCATGAGGAAGGGCGTTGTCATTAAAATACGTGGTCGATTGAGGGGCTATTTGCTTAACGGTTTCAATCGCACTGGCTTTGTTGACCTCTTTGGATAACCAGCTCTTCATCATCTGTTTTGGGTTGTCGGTGTAGAGTCTGACGTGTTCACTCGCCCTTGTTAAATCGATATAAGCACGTCTTAGGTTAGTTAGAGCCCCTTTCCCTTTGATAGAGGTAATGACGTTTTGGTACGTGGCACCTTGCGCCATATCTGCGGTGCGGGTATAGGCGTAATCCCAGTGACCATCCTTAAATCTCTCAGGGGCGATCGTGAGTGATTGTCCATTTTTAGATTGGGCAATCACGGCGTTATTGTCGGCTTGAACAATGTGGTGCACGACGTTGGCCTTAATGCCGCGAGTTTTGTCTGTAAAGCGGGTGATGATCTTATCGCCTGTCGATAACGGTTTATGCGAAACCGAAAACAGAGCAGTAAACTTATGATCGCGATGCCTTGGTAAAAAGGCGCTTTCTTTCCCTGTCTCGTGGCTCTTTACCATGACCACGCCATGTTCAGAATCGACTTTGGTGATGGTTCCGTATTGCCCTGGCTTGGTACTGAGTACAAGCCCTTTTTGGTACGGCATCATGGTTTTGAGCTCTTCGCCACTGGCGCCGATAGAACGAAGTCTTGGCACAATGACATTTTCTTTGCCTAACTCGTTCTTTTTTATTAAACCGTGGCGAATGTGTTCAGTGATGGCATCTCGCTCATTGTTCGTGTAAGCGATGATAAGCGTATTTTCGCGCGTTTCTTGAGTACGTGATAGGTAATCTTGCGCCACTTCATAAGGAAGTCTCTCCGTCGCGATTTGCTGCGCTTTTCGAGGGTCTTGAGGGTTATCGGTGAGTGTTGAAATGACATGTTGCGTTTTTCCTTGTTTATCCGCGCCTTGTTGACTGAGTTTGTCGAGCGCACTGTCAGGTTGTTTATCGAGAATGTTATGCACTGCACCTAACGTCGCTTTGTTGCGCTGACGAATGATGTCGGTCATTTGCTCTGAGTCGATGATCTGCGCGGTATCGATGATGCCTTTTGTCATGGCCAGCTCGAACGGCTTACCCGCATTAAGAGATAGCAATTGCTCTTTATCCCCTAATAACACCGCTTTAGATTGGCTTTGTTGTACCAAGTCAGTGAGCTCCTTCGCTTGCTTATTGCTGACCATCGAACTCTCATCCAGAAAGAATAAGGTGTTTTTATAGTCTTCTGGTGAGGCTCGGCCCTGGCGAATATCGGTGAGTAAGCTCTCCAGTGTTTGCGCTTTGACCCCTTTACTTTCCAGTTCACTTACAGCTGAGTGAGTGGGGGCAAGACCAATAATTTGATCAGGTTTATTTTTTCCCGCTTGGGTGACGTGCTCGATGAGCTCGATGTTGGTTTCGAGCATCGTAGACTTACCCGTACCGGCTAAACCTTGAATACCGACAAAACTATCGGGTGTCGTTGAAATCAAATGAATGGCATTACCTTGGCCATGAGTGAGGCGAGGGTGGTTTTCAAGGTACTGATGAACCTGTTTAGAGGTGCTGAACGGCTTATGCTGTCCTTTTCCTTTCTCGATGTTCCCGAGGATATGCTTCTCGGTTTCGATGGCTGCCTCTGTCGTCCAACGTGTCCCGTCACTGTATTCGGCTGAAAGGGCGTCACTGCGTTTCGCCAGCTCGGCCTCAATGTGCGCTTTGGTGATGGGGCTATTGGTTTCCTCAAAGGCATAACGTACCGCCTCAATCACGAGCTCTTTTTGAGTAAATCCGGCCTCTTTTTCTGACAGGTGGTTTAGGGCGAAATTCACCGCTTTCTCCGACACGGGCGCGTGTTGCTCTTTCGCGAGTACATCAATGGCGTGTTCAATATCGTGTCTGAGGGTTGGCTCTGTGGCTTCAGAGAGATAGCGGTCATTGATGCTCTGAGTGTGCAGGACTCGTTCGATGGCTGACGGCCTGACTTCGGCTTTTGCTAGAGTTTGCTGCGCTTTCTCAGGATGGTCTGTGAAGATGTCTAAGCGAGCGCTGCTTTCTGTTAGGTCATTAAGCAACTCTTTTGAGAGCGTAAAGGCTTTTCCCGACAGTAAGGTATGTTCTCTGGGCTCAAAGTGATTGGCTGAATACGCGTAGTCATACGTGAGTGGCGCGTCTTTCAATTTATCTAAAGGGAGCGTATTTGATTGTCCTTGTTGATTGGTTAGTGTTAATGAGTTTTTAGTGATGGACGTGACAAGGTAACGGTGTCCGGCTTCGAGTTGAGAAGGAAAGTGCTTATTTGTGGCCAGAATACGTTCACCTTGTGAGATCTCAAGGGCATCTGGTTTGTACAATTGCATGTTCATAGATTGAAACGCTTTAGATGAAGGGTCAAAAGTGCTCGCTTTACCGTCCGTTTTGCTCAACACCTCTAGGGTGTTAGAGGCTTTATCGACACTGGCGATCACGAAGTCGTGAGGTTTTCCCTTATCCCATTGTCTGAGGGTCATACCGGATTGGTAATGCTTTGCAAATTGTTGTTGTGGCTTTGAAAGGTAATGCGGTTGCTGGGTGAAGACAGTGACACTGGTACGTGAGAGTTGGCCATCGTTCTTCAAAGCGGCGCGTATCTCATTGGTTAATCGCCGTTGTTCGACTCCAGAGGTTGCCAATACTTGAGCATTGGTTTTGTCGGGCAAGTCGGCGTAAGTGAGAGCGATGTTGTGATCCTCTCGATGATGCAGTCGCACGACGCTATCCGCTTGTTTGCTGTTGACCCAGGTGTGCGTCGTGACATTTCCTTTACTGTAAAGGTCGATAGCGCTGTGCGCTTTCATGCCTTGGCGGTTTGAGACACGGTTAAGTAAGATAACTTTACTGTTGCTGTTACCGGCTTTTTCACTGAGTGAGAGTAGGTCATTCGCACTCATTTTGTTTACGTTATCGACTAAAATAATGTCCTTGTTGGTCAGCGGGTGCTTAGAATCAAGTAGACCTTGTAAGGTATGACGCTGATCGTCTTGAAATAAATGCTTAACCCAAGTGGCAAAGGTGTGGCTTTCTCGGGGGATGTTTTGTTGATTATGGCGGAGCTGTTGGGTGGTTTGAGAGACAAGCTGTACTCGCTTACCACTGTGGTTGCCTGCGTTAAGTAGGTTTTGCGCGATTTGCTCGGAAGAGCCAAACACGTTGACCACGTGAAACTGTTTGGTTGATCCATAAATGTCGGCCACTTTTTGGCGATTATCTTGGGCAATATTGAGACGGTTTAGGGTCGTCTCATCGATATTCGTGCGCATGTTATGAGCCCGTCCCTTAGTGATATCCATGAGCGCTTTTTCGTTTTTCAGCATGGCTTGGGAGGTGTAGTGTCCTTTCTCAGCCAGTGGTACAAGCTGGCCGTTTTTTATCCACTCGTCGGCGACTTGCTTTAAATCAATCGCATTGGCTTGCTGTGCTCCTTTAGTAAAGTCTGAGGCCGCGACCTCAATCACTTTCTCAAGGCTCAATGAGGTTGAGTACTGCCCCAAATGCGTCATTGCATGTGAAAATGCGTCATGGGCTTGCTGCATGGCATGGTCACTTTTTTGTGGTAATGCCTGGCTTTGTTTGACCAAAAGGGCAGGGTCAAAACCTTCACCTTTTACGGTTTGTTGCCATTTGTGGTTTAAGGTCGCATCGCTATGGTAAGTTTTTCTTTGTCGGGTATCGAGAGCGGCGACATCTTTTGATGCACGTGAATCGTGTCCAAAGTCGAGCACCTGTTGGTCGATTTGCTGTTTACGAGTAGAAAAGGCTTTATGTAATGACTCAGGCACGCCATCGATATCAAATTGAGCGTTACCCAGCCCCTTTATCTGAAAGCCGAGTTCTTGAGACTCTTTGGCGAACTGACTTTGATAGAGCGCGCCATAATACTTTTGGAAGTTATAGATTCGTTCACCGCTGCCATTAATGACGCCGCCTTTTTGTTTTAAGTTAGACGCGAGTGTACGTAAGTTGCCTTCCTGATCTCGGGTCATATTGGCAGCGAGGGCATGGGAGTGAACTTGTGGATCGTTGTTGCGACTGGTTTTATGACGAACGACCGCAAAAATCATAGACTGAGTATTGTGAAATTCGCGCTCACCTGTTTCGTTGATGTGCGTCGCCTGAGCCACGTCTTTCTCTAGCTCTGAGAGGGCAAATTTTACCGCGTTGTTGTGCGCTTCAATCAGACGAGTATCCCCTCCGACCAAAGCGAGTATGCTGGCGTTTTTAGGAGCAGAAAAAGTGAGGTCGAATCCACTTTTATGGTCTTCTCGCTTGCCCTTAATGGTTTCATCATTGAGTGTGCCAGAGAGGATTGTCTCTAAAGTTTTTTGTTCGACAGGCTTGCCCAGTAATCCAGCTTCTTCGGCCAGTTTTCCATGCCAGAAGGTGTTTTCACCTTGTTCTTTCTCTTTGAGGTAATAGTTGTCACTTGCGTCTTTTTCGAGAGAGGTGTCTGGGTGGTCTTGGGTGTTTTCTTCGTTTAAGTAGTACTGGGCGGCGTTAGAGGGCGATCTTAAAGGGCTGATGGACATCATAGTGGTGTTTCCTTTACGGGAACCACCAAGAGTAGGGGCGCTTAGAAACCAAGTTCACAAAGAGATAAAGGAAAGGACAAGAGCGAGCTCTTGCCCTTTGACCTTATCTTACTTCGTAGGCAAGTGTGATGCTAAGGTCATTCTCTTTGTCTTTATATCGGACATCGCAAAGCGAACCTTTATAAAGCGCAGTGAGAATGACTGCCGTGATGCAGACCACGACTAAGGCTGCGAGAGCCGTTTTTTTAGGCATAACTTGCCTCCTATGAAGTAAGAGGCTAATATCAAGTTGTCACACATGGTAAAGGCCTCGTTTGAATTTATAGTTCATTCGGGGCTTTTTCATATCCATGTGTTGGCTAGCGCTTCGACATGGTTATGTCTAAGCGCCCAAGAGCATTGTATCAAAATGCAGGGGGATGGCTACTCTGGTGATTGTTGTAGGGGAGAGGGTTAATAACAACGCTTGGCAAGGATAGGATTGGTATTGCCTTGTTGTTGTTTTATTTGTTGAGCTCGCTGACATTCTACTTTCGTCACGGGATATTGCTTGTCCCAAGCTTGCATTAACTGCCTTTGCGCTTTACTCATTGAGTATCGAGGGTAAACCGCTTCAAAGTACAAATACGTGCGAGCAATCGCGCCACGAGCCTGCTCCGGCGGCTGTACTTTCCTACCATCAATACGCACATCGCATTGACCAAAGTTGGACGTCGCATGGGGTAGCAATGTGAAGTTGTAGTTTTGCCTTGCCGCATTGACACTGCCAATTGCAGGGTAGAGGTTATACAAATCCGACTGCATCAAGCGATACTCGGTGTTGACCTTTTCTGCGCATTTACGGCCTTTAAACGCTTTTCCTTTGTTATCGATGCATTGCGGGTGTCCTTCGCGCCACTCAATAAAGGTTCGGCCAAAGTTTTCTGCCGGAACGATATGCTCGGCTTCCCAACGATTTAATCGATTTTTGTATTTGTTGGTCTTGAACCCACTTGGGGGAGTGACTTCTTTTTTCACGTTAAATGTGGCGCCGCAGTAGAGTGTTTTACGCAGCTCTGGTGTGGTGTAGACATGCTGTTGCATGATCTTCTTGGCGGTGTTGAAAGAGGTAATGGTGGTATTGCCGAGTGGTTCAGCCACACAGGCTCCCGAAAAGAGAGCCAGTAAACCCATTCCGTAGATATGTTTTTTCGTCATACGTTGCTCTCACTCTTAAAGCGCATCTTCCCCCCAAAGGGCTTCCCAAGCTTGTTGCTCTTCTATTTCTTCAATGCGATCTCGAATTCTTTTTTTTCACTTTGCTCTTTTGTGGGCTTTCCAGTGGAGTAGTTTCCGTTAGACTGATTTTTGAAAGGAACTTGAAAGGGGTGAAGGTTTTGAGTGTCTGTCATTGTCTTATCCTTGTTAGCTGTAAAGGGAGCTTAGTCGTAAACTTCTCCTATTTCGGCTTCTTGAGTAATGGCGGCTTCGTCAATGTTGCGTTGAGCCTCCTCTTGATAGGCTTGCTCTTGGGCTAGCTTCGGGTCTTGGTTAACCAGCTCGCTCACCGTCTCACTTTTTATCGCCTGCTGAATTTGATCGGTTTCCACTTTCATCTGTGCTTCGTTTTCAAAGTTCGCCTCTTGAGCATCGGTTAACTTACGGCGATCTTCTTCATTCAAATACAATCCAGGTGCGACGCATTCATGATAGATCGCTTGTTCATATACTTTGTTCATTGCAGACGAAAGCACAATGGTGCGTTTATCAAACGATGAACAAACATCACGCATTTTGTCGAATTCCAGATCGAGCCTCGTAATGAGATCAATGCCAGGGGAGCGTAGATAACATTGCAGATCATCTAAAGCTTGGATTTCGCTAGCAGATACGACAGGGCGTGTAATGGTTTGATGGCCAAGAGAGACACCATCACGCAAGGTATTTGCACCGTAAGAGACATTTTCTTTTGACACATCGACTTCTTGTTCACCCAAGTCTTTAGCAGAGATACGTGCCATAGGCTCAGACGGGGCTCGAAAGAAGAAGCGTGTGTTAAGTAAATCGAACATCTCTTCAGCGGCATTCTTACCATAGGTTTTGACGAGCTGCGCATACGATTGAATACCAATCAGATAGCATCCCCCAAACTTACGAACCTCGGCAATGATAGAGCCCAGCTCCGGCAACTTATGCAAGCTCGGCATCTCATCCATAATGACCCAGATACGGCGATCTTCGTCTTCTTTCAGTCCTAAAATCGCATTGGAAGCTATGGCTAACCACATCGAGATCAGTGGTCTTAGTGAAGCATGTTGCTGGGCATTACTAGAAAGAAACAAAAAGCCTTTTTGGTTATCGTCTTGAACCCAGTTTGTGATTGAGAACTTTTGTCTGAGTTTATCAGGGCGCGCTTCGTTATTCAGGCCATCCAAAAAGCGCAGGCTTTTGATGTAAGTGGCCAATACCGATTTGATGGAAATCGCGGTTTTCTTAATGTCCTTTGAGACAAGAGAAGCGGACTCAGTACCTTCTAAGAAGTTGCCAAGTGTTTCCAGCTCAGAAGTTAAGATCAAACTGAGCAATCGTTCAGTGGTACAAGGCTTGTCATCTTGACTCATGCGATAAGCGGTAGAGGAAAAAATAGTGCGCGCTGAATCGACCCAGAACGGATCGCCTTCACCGTGTTGAGGGATTAATGCGGCGGCCATGTTTTCAAAATCCGGCGCCTCGATCGCATCACTCCAGACATCCCAGTTAGCGCAGCGTTTATCAAAGGGGTTGAGGAGAACGTCGGTTGCAGGGTTGTAGAATTTACCAGTAAAGGTGCATCCCTTATCGTAGATGATGGCTTTATCGCCCTGGGCGCGTATCCATCGCACCAGTTTTCGGATCATGATGGATTTGCCTGCCCCGGTGGTGCCATCAATGAGTAAGTGCTGAACTTCGAAGTACTGCTTTAAAAGCGCATGACCATCGATTTCAAAACTCGATATTGACCCATCCCCATAGCCTCGTTTCTTCTTGGCTTTTGCTCGTGCTTTGAGCTCTTTGGTGATGGCTTCTGGCGGGGCTAAGCGAAAGCCTCGGATATGAAAATCTTCACTCTGTTTTTCGCCTTGCTCTTTAAAAAAGCGTAAGGCGATCATGAAGATGGCCATACCTATCACTAAAGCAATCAGAAAGTAGATTTGAACGTTGTGCCAAATGGTGGCGTGGATATCGAGGAGAACAGAGTTTTGCAGTTGAGAGGCGAGGGTGTCAGTGTAGCGCTCACCTTCCCAAATGGTGGTGACAGGGCTATCGAGGGGCTTTCCTAACTTTGCGTAGAGAACATTACGCAAGTAATAAAATTCGCCCCAAAAGGCATTAGGCGGGGAATTGAGGTACGTCAGTAACAAAGTGAGCGCAACGACGCCCCAACCAATGAATTTCACAAGCTTATTGTTCACTTGGAAGAACATGGTGATGGCGTGAAAGGTCACTTGTCCGCCACGGGTAAAGTGGTTGCTTTTCTTGCGGGTAGGCGTGTGCATAAATGCTCCTATAGGGCAAAAAGAGTAATAAGGTTCGGTTTGAGATTAAATTTGTGAGGGGAATAAAAAACTACGCAATACAGGAAGTATCACGCAGTGGATAGGAAAATGAGGTTAGTGTTTTTTAGCAATGCGGCTATGGAGTAAAATGGTTAGTAAACCCACCCTTTCATTTGATGAGCTTGAGGTACTTGATCGTAACAAGGGTATTTTGTTTGTAGGCCGTAAACTATTATCCCTGATAAGTAACCAAACGCAGCAGCTCCTTCATATTGCTGATATCTCTTAGGGTTCAACTGTATGTCTCGCTCTAATGACCACCAAATGATATTTTCAATGAATTGGGTAGGGTTTTCGGCGTTATGACTAACATTTTTTAAGCCCCCTTTAGGGCAAAACCATGGCACGACATTAGTTTTGATCTGTCGATTAACCCCGTTGATATAGGATTGTTGCACGCCCCACAAATACGCCTTAAGCAGTTTGTATTCAGGCGTATCAGGCTTATCGATGTACTGAATAAAAAAGGACAGGTTATCGACTTGAGTCATCTGCTCATGACGAAAGTCAGACAAATCATTGGAAGCATAGTGTTGCTTTAATTCAGCAATCAGAGCGTTAAGCTCTGGGCTTTTGCGCCAAGTGTTGTCCTGCGCCCAGGTTGGAGCGATGAACAGCAAGCTTAAAATGACGGTTAGTATCTTATTCAACTGTGTTCTCCGTAAATAGCCCTTCATTCAGTGGGTATAATAACATCAAATGAAGGGCTGTATAAATAAACAGTGTTATCTATTCGCGGTTTTTGGAATTGGAATCATACAATTGATACCCCGTATGAGAGGGTCTGTTCGTATCCATCTGTGGCGGTGTCACGAGATGGTCTTGGACGGTTTTGGCTACATCCGAGTTTGAGTCCGTCGTGGGTGTCACAGGTTGATCCGCTTCGTTTTGCATGTGCCCTCCGGCGACTAATGTATTGCCCTTTACATTACGATACACATCATGGTTATAAAGTCCGTCACTTCCGTTGTAGTTGATCATATCGATGGTCACTTCGTCGATTTTATTCTTGGCATTGGTTGCGCCAATGTTGACTCCATGTTGTTGCTCTGGTGATAACGTCGGAGTCTCGCTTAAGTTGTTAGGCTGATACAGTTTGCCTAAATCATCGATATCACTTTTTGAGGTTGAGACCCCAAAGGCATTTTGAAATGCATCACTGCGAGTGTATTCGTTAAATTGATTGCGTACTTCCATCAAATCTTCCGGCTTAGTGGCGTTCATGAGGCGGGCTACGTCGTTATCCTCGTATTGAAGAGCTTTTTCTAAATAATTCTGGAAACCCGTTACCGCACTGGCGCTAAAGTTCACCGAATCGGTATCAAGGCGAGATTGAATGTTTTGTAAGCTCGCCACTTCCGCATTGGACTCACTGACAGAAGCCGCACTGCTTTGCAGACGTTGATGGTTAAGCGCAAAGTCATGGGCGTATTGCTCCACTGCGCTGCGGTTCTCTTTGGTATCAATGGTTCGACCCGCTCGCTCCATTGAGGTTGCCCCCTCACTGTATTGCTGCGTTGCTTGCTCAAGGGCTTGTTTCTGCTCAGCGTTCATGTTGCTGTACGCCTCACGTTGGTCGGTACTCCAGTTGACGCCCGCTTTAGCCCCAAATCCCATCCAACTGCCTGGAGTGCTCACTTCAATTCCCGTACTGGCGGCAGTGGCATACGCTCTGGCTTGGTCATGTGTCCAACCCATCGTCTGCGAGATGTTATCGATGGCCGATTCCATCTTCGAGTAAGATTGGCTGATTTGACCTTCGGTAGAGGTGCTGTGGCCATCCCCATACGAGAGACTGCGTGACCAGTTATCATTCCAGCGGTCGCTTTGCTGCATGCTGTTTGAGTAGTTATCCGTGAAGGTGTTCATACTCTGCTTTTGCGCGGTCAGGGCACTGGAGTATTGGTCACTGACGCTGTTTTGCAACATGGTCGAGGCTTGCGCTTGCCAAATCGGTTTAGACTCGGCTTCCTGAGCATTATAGAGTCGGCGTCCACTGTCATTTTGCAATGTAGTGATAGAAGCGCCATCTTGCTGCTGTATGGTTGCCATGCCCGTTCTCAGTAGTACGTTGTCATCAAATTTATTGGCACTGGTGTTATTGAAACTGTGGTTTTGCATCTGCAAGTTACCAAAGTCCATATTACCGGTTGAACTGGCCGCGGAGACTCGTGCGTTGGTGCTGTTTATCATTCCTGCTAACTGATAGTTCATGGCTTGCGCTGCGGCAACGCCTCCTTGCAGCACTTTTCCGGCCAAAACCGGAATGGTCATCATAAGAAAGCCCGCCATGTAGCCAAAGCGCGTATGGAGCTCATCAAGGGCATTGGCGTTCGAAAGTGAGAGGCCATTCATGGGGTCAGCGGTGGCAGATGAAGTCATTTCCAATGGCCAAACCATCAGGACATTTAAAATCGCAAACAGCGGAGGCCAGGTCGCTAAATAGGCAAAGGTTTTGACGTAGTTCACCAAAACCATTTTGGTGAGCGCTGGAATGAGCGCAGCGGCGGCAATCATAAAGCTTAAGCAACTGAACAGGAAAAACAGCATGGTATGCATCATGGGAATGAACTCACGTGCTTGCATGCCAAGTGTTGCCCACATCGAGGTTTGCTGCATTTTGTTGGAGGTATAGGCGTAGTTCATGGCACTGGCATTCGGGTTGAGTGCGTGAATGCTGCGGCGCATCGCATTTATCGTCATATTTTGTTTAAGCACGTCCACGGCGTTATTGCTGATGCCAATAAAGTCCTGATAACTGTTTTGCAGCGCATTGCGAACGTGAGGGGCGTAGGTTGCCGCTTTTGCGCCGTGAAGATACGTGCCAATCAGGTCAAGCTCGTCTGCAGACGCAACGCCGAACTGGCTTTTTAAGTCCGGGTAAATTTCACGGCAGGTTTTAAAGTCCTGACTCATGCCGTTTATCATGACGCCGCGAAGAGGGCTCATTGATTGTCCATCCAGAAAACCCCAAATATCAGGGGCGCTCAGTAGGGCTTTCCAGGTGTATTTACGATTGATTTCGATGTCGCCAATGATGCAGTTTTTGAAAAAGTCATTCCAGGTTCGGCGTACTTCAATGTCTCTTAAATCCGCTTGTCTGGATAATTGATACAACTCTGAGCCAAACATCATGCCTGTCCGGCCGTAACGTTTATCGTCGGTGGTCATGAAGATGGTTTCAACGGCTTCGGTTACACCCATCATCATGGTGCTGAAAAACCAAGTGGGGACGGCGACAAGATAAGGCACATTGTCTACCGAATAGACGCCGCTTGGTTCGGTTTTATCGATGATTTGGACACGTGCGGTTTGTTGCAGCAGCATCGATGGAACCAGCGTAAAGACAATCGCCCAAATATAAATGTGTTTGGTGTTGCGAGTGGCAAAGAAAAGCACCATGGTCATTATCGCCCCAATCATTAAGGCGATGGAAGTCATGGAGGCAAAACTGGCCGATTGAAAGAACGCCGCAATGGCGTTGAGTGCGCGTTGAAGTGTCGCGCCTTGGGTGTAAACGTAGTATTCGAGTGTCATGAGTTATTCCCCGAAAGTTAAGTTTTGTTGGAGCTGTTCGCTCAGTTTTTGCCAGGCTTTTTGGTCATTGCTTTTATGCGCTTGGATAAGCTGCTCTTGCTCAAGCAGTTGTTTAGTGGCTTTGTCGGCCAACCCATCGGTGAAGCGTTTTGCTCTGTCGATATCGCGAGTAATAAGTGCAATGTCTTTATGGTTGACTTGCGTGTTCGCCAGTGAGGTCTGCACAACGTTTAGCATATTCGCTAAGTAGCGATTGAGTAACTCAATAGAAATGAGTCGTGAGTAAGCCGCAAAGTTTGGGTAACGGTTAGCGCGTGTCGCACTGATGAAAATGGCTTGTATCGGGGTCTCGGTGTACTCAAGAAACGACTTTTGGATGCTCGTTAATGCGCTGTCGTTGGCAATCGCTGTGTAAAGTTGCTCCAAAAGAGTTCGAATGCGCTCTTGAAGCCCTTTTGATGAGGCTAACGTTAAGGTTGCCTGACTTGGGTTTAAACAATGCTTACGGTCTGTGTTATCACAGCGGTAATAAGACACCTCGCCGCCTTCGAGTAACGCTTGAACCAAGTTATTGTTGTCGGCCAGCAAGCTTGCGTAATAGCGAGGCTGACCACTGGCGTCATAGATGTACGTACCCGATAAGCTCATGAGAAATTCCGCGAGCGCCGTATCACTGGAGAGAAAGCTGTTTTTGAGCGTCGCTGACCACACGATGTTGTGGTTGGTCTGGGTTAGGTCTTCCAGAGCGGGGTTGTTTCGCGCATTCGCCAGTTGGGCATTAGCCTGACCGCCTACACCACACTCTTGCTGCGCGGCGACCCAATCCGAGAAGGCATTGTTGTGGGTGCCCATGGTCGCGCAGATGTGCTTTTTCGTTTGAGGGTTGTCAAACGCGACCGCAAGGCCACTCACGGCGGCTTGTGCGGTTTCACATGAGTTGATGGATTGGTTGAGCCATTTATCGGCAATGTTTTGTAAGTTGTCTCGGATTTGCTTGATTTGAGGCGCCCAGGTTTGCAGCGCTAAATCGACGGCAAACGGCACCGCATTTGGGACGACCGCTTGGCCAAACTGAACCAGTTGGTCTGAGTTAATGTGACTGAACCCTCCCATAAAGGCATCGATACCGCCACAGCCCATACTCACAGAAGGGACGGTGGCTGAGACTAATTGGGCGTTCTTGATTGGGGAGCGAACGTATAGCGAACCACCATTATAGTAGTTGGCAGCTTGGCCTTTGTAAGCGTTTGGGCTGGACACATTCGTGTGATAGCCCAGATCATTGAAAAAACTGTCCAGTGAGCCGCTCACCCCTGTGGCGTGGGCGGGATGCGTGAGGACCAACGACAAAGTGAGGCAGGTCAATGGCCAGCGCGTTTTTTCCACAGAAAATGTGGATAACCATGCGTGCATGTTGAGATATCCTTATGTGATGAGGACGTATCTTTGAGACGGCTCAATGGGTTAACATTGCCTGACTCTTTATGTGGTTACGGGGGGATGAGTGGAGTTCATCTATGAAATCGGGCGAAGTGTGTGGGGGATGCTCCACGTGTGCCCTTGGCTGTGGTTGTTTCTTCTTGCCATGATTTTACTCAGTGCTTTTTACTCGAAGTAACGGGTTCACTGCATTGCCTCCAATAGGGCTCTGTCACTCAATATACCTTTGACGCTTTGTTCGAGTTCGTCGTAAGTCACATCCCCAATCGATACCTTGACAAACTTTCGGCTGTTGACGTTGATTAAAAATGTCGCCGGAACCGTGATGTTTCTTGGGCTCTCAAAGAACAGTTGGCTGATTTCTGGTGTGGCTGGAATAGGCACGGGATACTCTGTGATCGGTCGGTTATCGAGTGAGAAGACGTAAGTTTGTAGTTGCGCTTGCTGAGTAAAGGTTTTGAACTTAGGGGCAAACTTATGGCAGTAAGGGCAGTCACTGCGATAGAAAAAGACCATCGCATACTGATCTAGCATGACGGCATACGTGGGCGAGGCCGTGGTTATGAATAAAAGGAAAAAGAGCGCACGTTTGAGCATAGTTTTTCTTCCTGTGTGGCGTTAAAAGTCAGGGGATTGGTAATTGGTCGCGACGTTATAGAACCGTCCCAACAAATCGTTTTGTGAAATAAACCCGTAAGCGAGGGGTTTAAACTCTGAGGTGGTTGGATTGACCAAGATCAGGGCTGGGGTAAACGGCACGACAACTTTGTCATTATTGAGGCGATTTTGACGGATGTTGTCGATAAACACGCCGTCATTACTCACACCGAGCAGTTCAAGGTTGTACGTATCGGCAAATTGCTGCATTGAGGGAGCCAGACTCTGAGTGAGTGGATCGTCACCTTCATAGACAAAGAAAAAGCCCCAACCCTCGTTTTTCATTTTGTCCACCATGTCGATTTTCTTTTGGCGCTCTTGTTGGTGATAGGTACTTCTCGCGGCTTGCTCCACAGGGCGATCTTTGACGTAGGAGTACTCTGGATACTTGAGAAGCAGTTTTTTAAACGTCATACCTGTTTGGGCCGTCTTTTCACCGATAAAGTGATTGAGCTGCATCAGTTTGAGATATTTCTGTTCATCATCGGGGTTAATGGTGGCATCCGCCTTTACCTCCTCATAAGTCTGATGAAACCACTGCATCTGCTGAGTGGCGCTCATCACGGTGGTTTTTGTATTTGAGGGCAGCGATGTGGGCACTGGCTTTGGTGCCGTTGGGTAGGCTTTTAGTTCGTTATACCATTTCCAGCCTTTTGGGGTGGTCGGGCTGGCAAAGGTTAGGTGGGCGTAAGTTAACGCCCAGGTAAACAGTACCAATGACCCGACCGATTTTGTCTTGTGTAAGCTTTTCATAATCGTTTCCTTTAGGTACGGATTATTGTCCATACGCACTTTGCAGGCGGTTTTGGATTTCGGTGGCGGAAGGAAGGTTCGTGTTATCGTGCATATCTTCATAGAAATCAGAAAAGTCGATGTGCTCAAAGTTAATCTCTTGCAATTGCTCTGGGGTAATCGCGTTGCAAGTTGGGCGTTTAGCTGAGCCCATACTCAGCCCCAACTGCCCCTTAACGCCTTGGTTTTGAATGATGCGTGCGAGTTTACTGTCGAACACGCAATAAGTTTTTTTCTTGCGGGTACAAGCTCCGAGTACTTTGCTCGCGCAATACGAGCCAAGATAGACGGTTAACCCGTGCTCTTTGGCCTCGCCCAATGCTTGCTCTGTGCTGCTGCACTCCGCCAAACCAATCCCAACGCCCCAGCCTTTGTCTTTACAACAATCGGCAAAGCCAAACGCCTTATCAGTGCACTTCATGGCTTTGCCTGTGAAAATTAAAGGAGGATCGCCTAACCCTTCGGCGGCTTCTGATATCGCCGCTAACCCAGATGCTGATTCATTAAAGTCCTGAGATTGCGTGGGGGTGCCGTTATAACAATCACCATCGAGACAGAAGGTTGTGCCGAGACATTGCAAATTAGTGGTGCTGCAATTTTTTTGAGGGCATGACTTTTGAAGCTCTTGCTCTACACAGACGCCATTTTGCATCAGACTGCAACGGCTTGAGGTCGTCTCACAATCACTGGCAAGGCTGGTGCATGTATCCGGCAGATCGCATTGGTGGTTAACTTGGTATCTCCAGCAATCGAGAGTGGTCGGAACGCCATTAACGATGCGAGTTTCTTGACCTTCAACGCAAGTTTCACTGACGGGCTGGCAAGTGGTTAGGAGCGAGCAGTTAGTGCTCCATGTAAAGGTGTTCTTGATGCAGTTGCCACCGGATAAGGTATAACCCTCAGTGCATGTCAGCACAACAGGCTGGGTTTGGGTTACAGGACCACATATTTGGTATCGGTGATGCTCACACTCTCCACTTTTTCTTGATGAGACGTGCGAGCCTTGGCTGTAACCTGGTTTTTTTCGTACGTCGGAGTTGTTCCACTTCCATGTTTCGCCAAAAATCTTGCACCAAAAGGTGCCCGTTGTCTGACGAACAAAATCACGGTCTTTGTGGTATCGACACTGCTTGAGAGTTTTCTTGCATACCATTCCTTCTTTCGCCCACCCGTCCGGGCAAGTGTATATGACCTCACCAATTTGGGCGGTGGCTGTGGGGACTTTGTCACACGGCACTAGGGCGTCAGTGGGGGCGTTACACTGTCTTGGCGTGTGCTCGATGACACATTGAGTTCCACTCTCACAATCCACATAGGCGTTAGAGATGCCGTGGGTAATTTCATACGCATTTTCCTGGCCAAGTAGGGCATATTGGTATGTGGGATCGGACTTTACGTTTGGCCGGCCTTCATTAAAGTTATCCTGTATGGCTCCTGCAGTGTCGTTGGAAACGTACTCAGCGGTCTGTCATTGAGTCCTTTTTGTGGCGGATTATTCACTTGGTGGACACACTCAGCATCATCACAATAATCTGCGATATTCAGATTGCCATTGGCCTTAGTGGTAATACCTTGTTGAGCGCTTTGCGCCCAACCTAGGTTATCTTGATACTGCTTTTCTTGCTCTGCAATAGTGAGGTTGGAGGCCATGGCGTGAGCAGTGAGAAGCCACGATAAACACACGGCGATGACGGCTTTCATTGTTTTCTCCTTTGGAGCACTTGGCGAACCACATCAGGATTATCTCCCTTCGCAAGGTGCTCTAATGCGTCAGGTAGAGATACGTTGCCTTTTACGATGTCGTAATCACTTTCACTACAGGCTTGCTTGGGTAAGCAGCGCCCAGGCTTTACCGCAACGAACGTGGGTACTTCTTGAATGTTGAAGGTTTGAAACCACTCTGGACTGATGGCGAATCCGCTGTTAATCGGTTTTTTTTCGTTTGTTTGTAGGAGGGATTGAATGGTGTTAGCTGTGGCCGTAAAGCCGTCAGGTAACACGCCTCGAATAACCAAAGGCACTTGCCAAACCTCGCTTTGCCTCAATAAGGCTTTGAGGCTGCTTTCCGGCATGGTCAGAGAGACGAACACCATGACACCCGTAGGGGCTGCATTTGGGTTTTCGGTCGGTGTGGGAATATTGGTAATTCCTCGTAGCGAGCTTGGGGTGAGCTTCTCCTGCCACTGTATCGCTTGCTGCCTAGCATGCTCAATAAATTGGGTGCTAGTTTGCTGCTGCGTTTCTATGACTTGTTGAGTCTGTAGAGAGGGCGCTTGTGAAACGACTTGTTGTTCGAGCTTAGCGAGCGCTTTGAGCTCGTCTTGAGTATAACCGATGTTAGCCAGAGCAAAATGATTATAAAACAGGGGCATTAACATGATTAAACATGATCGAATGGATATCATCTAATGTTCTGGCGTTTCCTCAAAGGAGGGGAGGAAACGCCATTCCTCGCTATTAATTTAATATTCTTTACACTCACAAGTTTTAATATATTCTTGTGAGCCATGAAATAAAGAGCTTAAGGCATTGCATTGTAAAGATTTAACTCAAGTCTTTGTTTGGCCTCAAAAGCATCGAATATCGATTTGTGATCGTTCTTGATGTCTTCAATGGATTGGTATCTTAAGTGAAGAGGGCAAGCCTCGCTTCGGTATCGTTTCCTCGGGAGATATCGCCAGATGGTGTAGTCATCAATGCCGTATTTTCGGTAGTGCTCAATTAATGGAGCATCAAGGCATTCCCCTTTCTCAAAACATTGGCTGCACCAGTTTGTGTCGGCCACTTGATAACCATAGTATTTAAATAGCCCTGGGGCGCAGTTATCACAGACCTGGCAAGGAAAGGCTGGTTGGTCTTTCTTTCTCAGTGCCGTAAATATGTCATTCGCGGTGAGATTAAACTGAGAGAGCGGGATCAAGTACTCGTTGATGAGTGTTTTTTTGTCATGGCGCGATAAGCACAGCGGCTTAAGTAATGCTGTAACGTCGCGTTTTCGATTGAAATCATTGGTGGCACTATGGGAGAAGATGAGTTGCCCACCCTGAGTTTGGCATTGTTGTAAGAAGCACAATAGGTGTTCTACAGGGGGCGTTGGTCTTAAAGAGAAACCGCGTAAAAGTTTGTTCATATTTTAATCCAGATGTTGGGCATCATCGAACGGTGATTGGTCGAGTGTTCTTAGATGCATATTTTTCCTCGCCGCCTCAAACAGCGGTTGATATGCCGCCTCGATATCTTCAAACGACTGATACGCAGCACCACAAGAACCCCACCGTGATTTTGGTAGTTGATGGCATATTGTTTCATCATGGATGCCGCGCTTTCGATAGTGCTCAATGAGCGCTACATCTAAACAATCCTTTTGCTCATGGCACTGACTGCACCAACTGCTACCCACCATATTATCGCCATAGTGTTTAAATAAACTCGGTGCGCATTGCCGACATACTTGGCAAGGAAAGGGTTGTTGGTCTTGGTGGTTCATGGCAGTGAAAAATGCATTAGGGTTAAGCGAGACGGTGGAAGTTGCCTCAAAATACTTGGGATCGAGGGGGTGAGTGAGTGCTTTAAGCTGACGCCTGTCCATTGATGGTGGAAATTGGAAGTAAGCACCTTGAATGTCGCACTGAACCAAAAAATCAATGAGTGTGTCGCCTGAGATTTCTGGTTGCTTAGTAGCCGATGAAAATCTATAGATGTCTTTCACTTCACGCTTCCTTATAAAAAGACGCAGTTACGCTTACGCCATTGGACATAACCAAAGTTATCGCCAGTGGTCGGGTTATCGTGTCCCATCTCCCATATCGCGGTGGTGGTGGTGTAAGGGTGGCACCATCCTGCATCGGGAATAGGGGCGCTCATCTGATAGCGGTAACGAGACTTAGGTAAAATAGGCGTTGGGTATTGATAACAAATCGCACCATCTTCGCCACTCGTTTCCCAGACAATGCCTTGTCTGTGCAGTTTGTAATTCAATCTTTCCATGATGATCGTACCCGCTTGGACTGGCGTATCTCGGTAATTGGTGTTGCCTGTTAATGGGTAGGCGCTGCCTTGAGAGCCTAAACACCAAAATAAAGCATCAAAAGGCAAGACTGAGTTCGTGGTGGTCGCTATCGCTTCGGGAATGCAGGCGAGTTGCGCGATGGGATTGCCAAATAAAATCGCTTCGGGGTTTAAGATGAAAGACAGCTCATCATCATCCCAAAGCGGATCAAGCTCTGTCAGATAGGCAATGTCAAAGGCGTCGGTGGCCATACAGGCCGTTGATTGCATTAACTGGAGCCAGTAAATGATCGGGTACTTGTACCAATGAGCATGATAAAATCCGCCGTCACTGCTGCCAGACTCTCTCGCGGTGGTGCGCCCTCCTATTCGTTGCTTGTTCGCACCGCTTAACTCCATTCCCATGTTGACCATGCAGTAAGGTACTCTCGTAACATCGGTGAGTGCATAAGGCTCCCAATAGCCAATATTAAGGCCGATTTGCACAAAAATGGGCGGTGGTTTGGGGCAGTATGAGATAGGCATCGTCGGGTTGCGAGTGTCAGGATAATTTGAGGGAATGACAGGCACAGAGCCTACGGTCATCGGAAACATACAACTCCAGCAAATATCACTGATAGGGTTAATAAAGTGCCCTGAGCACGTTGCTTTTGCTTGAGCAATAGAGCTTGAAAGTAAGGTTCCTAATAGCATCAATATTAAGCCGAGACGGTTTATCATGGTTTGGGCTCCTCGTTGCTGACGTCAAACTCTGTCACTTTCCAGTTGATACCGGACTGCTCAACCAAACTTGGTACGGCTTTGATGTGCATTTTTTTCGATAAATCACCTTGTTGGTCAAAGTAAATGCGACTGTTGAGGCGTTCTGCGACCGCATTCGGGCTGCCACCTGTTAGCACCCACTTAATGGGCTTCGTTGATTCAAAAGTCTGAGCAAAGGCTATTTGCTGCTCATCGCGCGCATCAAAGAAGATCAAAACATGAGAGTACTCAAATTGGTTTGGGGGGCGGCTTTGCTCGGGCCAAGTGTTCGTATCAAAAGGGTTAATGCGTATACCTGCTTTCGCAAAGATCTGGCCTTTGGCATCGCTTAAGTCTCGGGCTAACGTCAAACTGGGATCGACGAAAAAGCTGCTAGGTGTCGTGGTTGTGGTGAGTGTGAGTGGCGGCGGGGTCTCAACACTCTCAGCGACTCTTTGAGCAAATTCTTGCTGCATACTCGCCAGTTTGCCCGATTGTTCAAACCCCTTTAAACGCTGCTTTATCCAGACCAGCATATCGATTTCACCGATAGGGAAGGTCGCCCCGATACGACCTAAATCTTTGGCTCCAGCATGGGGCTGAAATAAGAGCGCAGCGCCCCATAGGGCGAGCGCCGTCATTCTTTTCATAGTCACTCCTTGTCTTGGTAGCGGGTGATGATTGAACGTTGGATTTGAGGGGTGATATCCACGGCTCCGCCAACGACAGCCGCACTGACTAACGCAATGGTGTTGTGCTGCGCGTTATACGCCTCGATTTCTTCGTGCATAATGTCGGCAAACTGCGTTAAGCGCTTAGTTTGCTCTTCAAGGCTCATCTCTTTTTGAATGAGCGCTTGGTGATAGGCATTGAGTGTGCTTTTCACATCCATACTGACAAAGGTTGGGGGAGAGGAAGGTTCGATAAAAGTGTGCGTTGCCAGCGTCGAAAGCACGCTGATGCTCACCATCATCGCAATCAATGAAAATGACTGCTTCATACGGACTCCTTAGCTTTGAGCGCGTGTTCAAATTCGGCAATCTCCTTACCATAAAAGTGCTCAGCGGTGGCGTTAATGGCCTCCATGAGCGGCATGCCTTTATTCATCAGGTTTTCGCAGAACTCAAACTCATGAGGCTCAGTGCTTAAACAGGCGCGTGAAAAAGGGTCGGAGAACATGCGGTGATACGAGGTATGCCCACCGGCTTTGACGCGAACACAGCTGTAACCTGCGTCACTGGCTCGCGGAAAACTTTTAATGATCCGCTCTTCCATCTCACAGAACGCTTTCGGGTTGTCGGTTAAGAATTTATCGAAGCCGTCACCTTGTCTCAGAACCATATGGATATCGCTGTTGTCGTAACTGGCCCGGGCTTCTTCATTGGCAAAGAAGTCGATAATGCCTTGAGTAACGGTGCAAAATGAGCCGCCAAACTTACGTGCTGTGCGATAACCAGTATTGATGAAGGTTCGGGTCTGGGCGTTAGCGCCACTCATCAAACTCCACGCCTCTTCAATGATGCACATCTTAGGCGTAGAGCGAGAGCCAGACAGGTACATTTGTTGGTTGATAGAGACAATCAGTGCAAAAATGACCGGACGCAGAACGTCTTCGTTGAAACCATCGAGCTCTAAGGTGGTGATGTCGATGTTTGGGTCGAGCATGGACGGTTTATTAAAGGTGTCGCCGTAAATACCGTTGCTGCAATATTTGTTCAACTGCACGGCGATGTCATGGATACGGCGATCATCGTTATACTCTTTTGACAGCTCGAACAAGGCGGTTTGAACATCGTCCACCAAGGTTTTCGTGTGTTTTCGCTCCCAAGCGCGAATGATGGCATCACCAAGGACCGCCATCTGGTAGCTTTCTAGCTCTTGATAAGGCGAGGCGATAGTGGCAAACAGCGCGGTAATGTTACTGAGTGCTTCTTTGATGGGATCTACGTTTTCATGTTGCCCATCGTCGTTGACAAATTGCAGGGTTTCTTTGGCACGTGATGCGCTGTCCATCACTTTACCAAGGTGAGTGAATGGATTGAGGTAGATGTTTCGGTGATCGAGGTAGGAGCCGCCGAGCATAAGCGTGAGCTTTTTGTAACTGGCGCCTTTATCTAAAATCCAGCATTTCCCTCCATACGCATAAACCGACTTGGCCATGCTTTGCACGAAGAAGCTTTTTCCTGCGCCAGAGCCGCCTGTTAAAGCAATATTCTTATTGTCACTGCCACAGTTGAACGGGTCAAAAAACGAAAGTTGGCCACGCATGGTCGGTAGCAACAAGCCTCCGGTCATGCGTTTAACATCCAGCACGATAGGGAAGAAGTTGACGAGGTTTGAGCTTTTCATCGAGCGTACTTTGCCCGCGACGCCACAATCTCGCCATAACCCTTCGCTCATGGTAAAGGGCAGGGCTGTCAGCAGGCTTTGCGTTTGCAACATAATTTGAGGACGGATATCGAGGCCAGTAGCGGAAAACGCTTCTTTGGCGGCCTGAACGTCACGACGCTGATGGGCTTGATTGGTAAACAGAGTTAAATTGAGCACCATTGAGCTGATGGTAAACTCTTTGTCACTGAGTCCTTTTTGCAGCCCTTTACGCTCTTCCAGTTCATCTTTGGCATTTGGCATGATCATGGCCAGAGACGAGCCTACCGTTTTGGTGAGATCGGAAATCTTGCGGTTATTGTCATGCTCAAAGTTTCCCGTCACTTCTTGTCGAAAGTTTAAAGTCAGGACGTGAGGACACGTGACATGCCGGGCGATATTGCGGATTGATGCAAAGCACTCAGGTAACGCGTAGAGTCGAAAGTCGCTTGGGGTTCGAGCCAGTCCCATACAGACGGTGCGGCCTATTGTTTCAGAGCCAAAATGATTGGTATGACGAGTGGCAACATGATCACGACGAATAAGCAGCTCGGTATCAGCCGACATCACCTGTTGATTAATGGGATCATAGCGGTTGTAGGTGCGCTCGATAGGACGATCTTGCATCGAATCAAAGTTTAAGAAGTCGCCAGTAAAGGTGATCAGTCCCTCTGGGGTGAGTCTTTGAGTGTCAATACCAAGTTGGCTGAAGGCCGTTTCAATGGTTGCGCGTAAGTCGCACAGCGCTTCGTCGTCTTTGGTTGTGGTGGAGACAAAGAAGTACGCTTCATAGTCACGCAGATCAAAATGATGTCGTTGTTTGTGGAAAAATCCTTGTGTGGCGGCAAATTGCGCGTATTGCGCCTCCTTAACGGCGAGGGTTTCACAAATACCCCCACGCTTACTCATGAGCGCCTGATTGGCTTCAATGTAATGCGCCACTTTGTTGTGGCCAAACAGCGACAGTTGGTAATCCCATTTATCCCCTTGCGGAAACTCACACACTAATTTATTGAGAGAGTGAATGAGCTCATCGTTAGCGCCGCCTAAGACGTTGAGTTTAAAACCAATACCATGGGATGCTTGATTGAGGAAAATCTTGGTGTCATTGTCGAAGGTGCGATAAGGGAGCTCATGATGGAAGTGATTTTGATGCTTTTTGACGTCTTGATAAAACGCCCCTAACGTACCTGGTTTGGGCTTTGAAAAGAAATTCATGAACATAGTCAGTCCTTCCAAATGGTGCGTACTGGGCGACCTGTCCAACGGCTGTCATCGAGGATGATGTAGATATCGGTGGTATCTACGTAATGACCGCTTTTATCAATAAAAGGGAAGACGGTGACCTTTTTCACTACATCGTCGGTGCGGGTCGGCTCACCTTGTCGTGTACGTCTCGGTAAGGTCATAAAGTCTGTGGGTACGCGGTGAGCTTGCTCAACCGACGTTTGGTTTCCTGAAGCGGCGTAGAGAGCGATATTTCGCCGGACGTCGTCCATGCTGGTACAACCTGGTACGCCGCCAACTTTTGTGCAGCTATAATCTTCGCCAAGACCTGCCGCGCAACCCGTTAAGAGCAGCGCAGCAAAGAATATTGATGACAGTTTTAACATATTCCTATTCCTTTATTTGCGGCCAAATGGCGTTGGGGGAACGTCAATACCTTGTGTAGACAATTCGTTCGCCAATGGATTAAGAGGAGTATTGGTGATCACATCGAGGATTTGATTCGATTGACTCGACATGCTTTGCTCCGCGAGTTGCTGGCGTTCATACTCTTCAGCCATGAGTGGGTCGAGTGGGAATCCTTCTAAGAAGACAATATTGACAACGGCGCCTGGGTTGATTTCCACGATGGGGTGGTAGAGCTCAGCAAGGCCGATGTAGTAATCGGAGAGTTTTTCTCCCACACTTGAGGTGGCATTGCCCAGCAAGTTCAACGCTGCATCTTGGCTGTTGATGCTTGAGGTTGTGCCTAGTGCTGAGGTGGAAGTGGTTTGTGAGAGCGCTTGACCAGTCTCACCGATGCCAGTCAAAATGCCGGCAATCCCTGCCATTTGAACAATTTCGCCATTTTTTAAGATGGTGGTGCCACGTATGCCGTTGCGTCCAAAGTTAAACGCCGTTCCTTTGATGGCGACGTCTAAGATACGCCCTTCGTCTTGGATACAGCTTAAGCGGTTAGTGCGGAGAATGCCGCGGCTTGACGATATCTCACCGTAGGATGAACCTGTAATGGTGCAGTTGTTGAGCTTGGACTTTTCACCATTGGGCAAGATACCCTCATGAATGGTTTGGAATACGACTGGTGTCGTGTCTCCTTGGCCAAGAACGCCAGCGTTGGTGTCCGCGCCTCCGGTCACTACGGCAGTCACAAAGGTTCCGGTCGGTACGTAGTTCTCAGTGGTGCGGTGATACGTCTTTTCGTCGCTTTCCCAAAAGAAATCAAAGCTATCAAACTCATTGCGATTGAAAGGGATTTGCTCTGAGGGCTGATATTGCATCTGCGCGATGTCAGGGTTGTCGTTGCTTGATGCGATGGGTCTAGGCGGAAGCTTGCGCTGCCCAAACGTTTCTGAGCCGTTAATTGCTCCTTGAGTATGAATGGTACTGTACGGCTCGGTATTGACGAGCTCCGAAGTGCTTTGTTCAAGTTCATCAATACGGGCTTGAAGCTGCGCTTCTTTACTTCGAAACTCTTCACGTACTTGCTCTTCGACTAAGCGAGCGGTCTTCTCTTTTGCTTGCTCGATTTTACGTTGTGTTTCCTCTTTATGAGTGCGCATCGATTTGCTTAACTCTGCGATTTGCTTTTCTAAGCCAGAGAGCGTGTTTTGCTGTAATGTGAGCGCCGATTGGTTGTCTTTTTCGACAAAATCTTGCTCAATAATGACCCCAAACTCGACAGGCTCTTGATGGTTTTCTTCTTGTGAAGGCGCAGGCGGTCTGGTGTATTTATAGAGTCCTAGCGCGGCAAGGAGCAGGGCAGAGACGGCGATAATGGTGACGGTGTTGTTCCGCGATGCGGTGCGCTGATTAATCTCGCCACCTTGCTCAAAGTCGCCCTCCTTGTCACTAAACAGGCGTTTTCTCCAGTTATCGAGCATGATTCACTCCTCCTCCTGTCACCACATACAGGTGTGTGGTTTGATTTGGGCTGAGCTCAAATGTATCCAGCGCCGCGCTTCGAGCGGCATAACTGTAGAATTGTGCGGTTGTGAGCGTGACGGTGTCACTGGATTTGTTCTTCACCTCGTAAATGATGCCCGAATAATCCCTGCCAACGAACACGGTTTGCGGAGTGACGGGCAGTAAGGAGTCCTTCTTCGGTAAAGTGTTCGGGTCTACCGGATGAAGGCTAAATCCTGAAATCGGTGTGCCATTTTTTTTCCATGTCATCATGGCTTTGGTGAAGTTAGCGATGGCCGAAGGATAATCAAAGCCGCGCTCAAACACGGAAGGTTGGGACAGGTGGCGGTCGGTTGGGGTAAACGCAGTGACGATGCCTGGCGTGGCTTTTGGGGTAATGAACAGCGCGAAAAGACGCCCTTTTTGAGTGAGAACGTGGGCGGTAAAAGGGAGCGCGACATTGAGCTTTAAGGACACCGAGCCCGTTTTGTCCTTTTGGATACCGTTAGTGGTACAAAAACCGTGAGGGCAGGTGATGTTAAGGATTTTATCGTCTTCGACCACAAGACGATTAATGTTCACAGACGACAAACTCACGGGGATGGTGTCGCCGTCAGCAAAGGGGAACGTGGCTTTTTGGACATTACTTGCTAACGCGAAAGGGCTCAGAGTGGCGATAAGCATGCTCATCAACCATGATAAGGGTTTCATTCTTTTGCTCCTTGTTTCTTGATGCCAATAAGCTCAATCACGCCATTGCTGTAATCCATTTGAACGGTGTAGGTCACAAGCTCTGGTGGCAGTGTGCGGTCGCCGACGGTTTTCGTAAGGTGACCTGTCTGTTTGAACTGCTTATTTTCAATCGAAATTTCGGTTCGCCCGGGCAGGGCATCAAAGCGACTGGTCGTGTTGTACTTTTTAAGGTGCTCGGCATCCTGGATTAACACCGGTTGAATGGCCGACCAGTTTTTTGCTGGTACGTACTCAAGCAAGAGCCCGTATTGCCTGGTGACATTCGCAGGCGTCACGTTGAGCTTGAGCTTTAAAAAGAATTCCCCCATAAGCTGAAGGTAAGGCGCATCAATGGCCGTATCTGAAATCGTAAACGCTTGCGAAATCGTAGGGGGAACGAGAGTTCGACTCTTTTCTGATGACGTTTTCGCCAAGCTAAGACCTAAGGCCACATTCACGAGCATCGATGCTGCAAACCCAAAGACGAGAAGAAAGTTCAGTAACTTACTCAATGCAAGTAAGTTACCTTGGTGTTGGTTATCCATAGATTGTCCCTCTTATGAGAGCCAGTAACGCTTTTGCGCCGCGGGTGTGTGTTTGAAGACGCTGTGATTGAGTGATGTGTTCCCCCACCAGTAAAGGGTTAATGCGATAATGTTTTCACCGTACTGAACTTTGATGTAGCGAAGTCCCATAAACCAGATAGCCGCAAGGATAAGGCCTATCAAGTACTTACCGGCTAAGAAGAAGAGCACAAAGAGAAGAAACCCTGGCAAGACTTCGTCTCGGGGCAAGCCTGATATGCGCTTGCCTTTACTCAGGTGTTTTGGGATAGCAAAAAAGAGCTGTTGGTTATCCATACATCACCGCCCGTTTTTAAGCTAGGCCAACCAGTGGCTTAATGACTTCCCAGAAAATCATACCGCCAAAACCGCCGATCGCACCAAACCAACTGCGAGTGGCAAAGCCTGTTACTGCTGCGCTAAGCGCACCTGCGGTTAGCATGGCCATTTCCGCAGCAGAATCCTCGCCCGCGGTTGATTTGATGGTGGCTTTACCAGCTGCAAACAAGTCAGTGGCGAAGGATGGGGTAGCGAAGCAGAGCAGTAAGAAGGTGGTGAGCAATAGAAAAAGAACGTGATTGGTGTGTTTTCGATTGATAAGTGGCATAAGTTGCTTCCTTATTTGAGTTGAAATATAAAAAGACTCAACGCTGGATGACGTAGAGCCGTTTTGGGGAGTTAAAAAGTGATGAGATTAAGCGGCTAAATGATCGCGTATCCACTTAAGACCTCGGTTGCGACTGATGTGCAGTTTCCAATTCGAAGTACTTAAGGGCTGTCTCTTTTTTAGCTTTTTACAATAGGTTTTGCGCTGCTTGGCATCCATCACCGCTGTATTGACGAGATGGGGTTTATAAGGCTTGTGGGTGTATGTTTGTTCTTTTACAAGAACGCAGTGGGGTAGAACGACTGGAAAATGAATGGGATCAGGGCTTTCAACAAGCGCGGCAAAGGTTAATCGATTATCAATGCGTCCAATAGGTTTGGCCGCAATGAAAGTGCCTTGTTGGTCAAGCGACTTGCCAATCAGTTCCATGGGTTCGCCTTTGTAATATCCGTAGACGATGATCATAGGCACTCCTTGTAATAGGACATTGTTGTGTAGACTGCAAAATCCACACAACAATGGAGCCCCTTCCAGAGCTCGTGCTACAAACTGGCTTGTGAGTTTGTGTAGTCAAACTCAACCTTTAAGATTTAAGTTAAAGGCTAAGGTGATACTCCCAATTAGCTCCCTCAAACCGAGTGATGATGCTTGCATACATACTCAGAATGTTGGCATTGGTCTGCGCCTCACCTAACAGGCGCCTGAATTTGGTTAGGTTATTTAAGCTGTCCTGCGCCCATCTGTGGCGCTTTCAGCAGTAAGAGCAGCCGACTCTTTTAGTTATGTATTGGATTCAAAAGTAAACGAGAATGACTCTTTGTTTTCAATCATTCCAATATCAATGCAACCACTATGCGTGACAAATGAAAGTACAAGCAATGTACGAATATACCGAAATCGCACAATGGTATCTGTTTGGCAAGTCCGAGGATAAAACTCGAGGTTCGGTGGCACTACACAAGAGATCATCAAGCGACGGAAAGTTCAAAGCTATCTCACCTGCTAATCTGGCCGCTTAGCAAGCCCCAAAACTGAATGCCACATCAAGTTCGATAAACCAGTCACCGTTGATAAAGCTAAGAGTGAAAAGGGACAGAGTTGAATTTGGATGTGGGTGATATGGGGTGGAGTTACTGATATAAAGAAGCCACCTGAATTTAGGTGGCTTAGAGGCAGTGTCGAATTTAATCTCACTCGAAGGAGGGTAGTCGTTCGGGGACTGTGTCATATGTATAGTTAGAACCAATCTTCTTCGTTATATAGCATCATATGGTTACCTCAATAATTAGTTGCTAAGACAACACAATGATTCTTCGTCTATTATAACGGCTTTAGTCTGTTATGTAGGTATACATAGTAACTAAGGGCTCTTCATCACTCTGAATCAATACATCAAAACCGTTATCTCGATATATATCAATAAGCTTATTCACTTTACCACATTCAAGTATGATCGCTCTCCCACCAACTAATGCTTGAGCTGCTTCTATAATGGCATAAACCTCTTCTAAAATGTTGGGTAGAGATATCGGATTTTGGGGAATAGCAAAGTTTTTACCTATTTGCCCAATGAGATAAGCCCTAACTCTCTCCGAGTGTTTGTTAATGCCATCTAGTTTTTTTACTTGATTCTTAGACAGTTCAGCTTGTGTCAGAGAGACTTCTTTAAAGGATATCGAAAAATAGGCGAGAATATCAGTGCTTTCACTATCGAGTATTAGATAAGTGCGAGAATTGTCGCTTTGCTCGAATCGTATGGATTTAGTTTTTAGAAAGATTTCTAGATCTGGATTTTTGGGGCAAGAAAAATCAGAGAAAAGCCGTTGGCAACCTTCTGTACCAACAGCTTCTAACAAGTCGCTGAGTTTGATAACTTCCGTACTAATCGTTGAATACCTTTTTCTTTATCAGACTCATAGTCGCGTTTCTTTACACTGACCTTTCGTGGGTTTTTCGCTGCGTTTTTAAACTTTGCGATAGCCACTTCATCAGTCACAACGAAATTCTTATCAAATGAAGTAGTAGCCATAGCTAGAACCTCCCTTATAAACCTTGTACTCACTTGGAGCTATGAATTACGTAGTAGCCAAGTAGCTGCTACATACTGATCATGCCTACTTTATAGCCGCATGTCAATTTACTAGTATTACTTTGGTTAGTCGCGTGACACCTCACGTTTAGTATAGCGGATATTACCAGCAATGTTAGTAGTCAGTCTGTTGAACAGACTAATGTATAGTCAGGGTAGTAGGTGCAGTACATGTTTTATTTGCGCAACTTACTAGTAGCGTTGTCCTTTTGGACATTATACCTCTGCGACTCACATAATTGCTCGTATGGTTATATAGTGGCGACAAAAGTGGCGACACTCATTGAAAAACTACGTCAAATAGGGGGCTGAATCGCCAGTTTTAACTGTTTTTATACACATGTAAGTGCTTGTAAGTTTTTGAAATATATGACTAATGTGGTTTTATTTCGAAATTCTACGGCATGTCTTCTCAGTCGGCGATGGACAAGCACTCTGGTGGTGTGGCTAAGTACCGTGCCGCTGAAGGTAAAACCGTACTACTGCCATTCCGTGGCAGTGTTCATGGTACGATCTCAGATATCCTTGGTGGTGTGCGTTCAACCTGTACCTACGTAGGCGCAGCGAAGCTTAAAGAACTAACGAAGCGTACGACTTTCATCCGCGTACAAGAGCAAGAGAACAACGTATTCGGTAAAGAGAAGTAATTTAAACTTCGAATAAATTGAAATAGTAAGAGCCGCAATAGCGGCTCTTTTTTATAGCGCATTGGTCAGTGCGGGCTGTGTTTCAACGGCAATTGCCGCTATCTCTTCCAAAACCTCTGGATTCGCAATTGCGCCGATATTTTTAACTGTCTGACCATTCACGACTTGCTTTACTGCCAGTTCAACCGTTTTGCCGGAACGCGTTCGTGGAATATCACTGAGTGCGAAGATCTTGCGCGGGACATGTCGCGGTGAGCAGTTCGCTTTCAACGTTTGGTGGATCAAGTCAGTCAGTTGTGGCTTTAACTCAACACTTTGGCTTAATTTGACGAATAACCAGATCTCTTCAGATTGCTGGCTCAACTTACCGACGGCAATCGAATCTTCGATACCCGATAGCGCGTTCACTTGTTGATAGATTTCTGCTGTGCCAATACGTACTCCGCCGGGATTGAGCGTTGCGTCACTTCGGCCGTAGAAGATAAAGCCGCCGTTTGCGGTTTGCATGACGTCATCACCGTGGTGCCAAGTATCCGCAAATTTGCTCCAGTAAGCATCGTGATAACGTTCGCCATTGTCATGCCAAAAGCCGATAGGAAAGTTTGGCAGCGAGTTGTTACATGTCAGTTCTCCGCGTTGTGAAACTACTTCGTTCCCTGCGTCATCAAGCACTTTTACATTGTTGCCGAGCCCCGCGCCTTGGCATTCCCCTTTGTAGACGGGAGAAATCGGGTTACCGAGAACAAAGCAGCCACAAATGTCTGTTCCGCCAGCGATGGAGGCTAAGTGTAAATCCTGTTTGATATGTTGATAAACGTAACTGAACTGCTCTGGATAGAGCACGGAACCTGTAGAGCATAAGGTCTTCAGCGAATCCAAATTATGCTCTGACCGAGGCGAATAATTGGCTTGCTCAAGCGCTTCGAGATACTTTGCAGAGGTGCCAAACAGTGACACCGACTGTTCTTCCGCCAAGCGCCAAAGCACAGAATGGTCGGGGTACACGGGGCTACCGTCGTAAATCACCAACGTGGCACCGCTCGCGAGTGCGGAAACATGCCAGTTCCACATCATCCAACCACAAGTGGTGTAGTAGAAAACCTTGTCGAGAGGTTTAACATCGCAGTGCAGCTGATGTTCTTTCAAATGATTGAGTAAGGTTCCACCTACGGAATGGACAATGCACTTAGGCTGCCCTGTGGTTCCTGACGAATATAAAATGAATAACGGGTCATTAAACAGTACTGGTTGGTAGTGAATAGCTTGTGGAGCAATGTGTTCAGACAACTCGTTCCATGTGACGAAGTCGGAGTCGGATCGTTCGTCTCTTGGTTTTAATTCGCTGCTTGGCGTTAAATAGTCAATTTGGCAAACGCTGATGGTGTTTCCGAGCTTGCTGCTAATCGCTCGGTTTTTTTGCGTCATATCGAAGATCTTGCCGCCAAATTGGTAGCCATTACAACAAAACAATACTTTGGGTGTCACTTGGCCGAACCGCTCCAACACGCTGTTGACGCCAAAGTCTGGAGAGGTCGATGTCCAAATAGCACCGAGGCTGGTGGTCGCGAGCATCGCGATTACGGTCTCAGGAAGGTAGGGCAAGTAGGCCGCCACGACATCTCCTTTGCCGACACCATTTGCAATCAACCATTGTTGGATGATGGACACTTGCTCAATCAACTGTTGACCAGAGAGCTGTTTTTGCTCGCCACTTTCATTGCTGAAAACAATCAATTTTCGCTCTGGCGATTGCTCAGCGTGTACAAGTAAGTTCTGAGCGTAGTTAAGGGTTGTATCGCAGAACCAAACCGTATCTCTGTTGATATTTGGTGAGTTTGAATCGCTCCATTTTGGCTCGCCTAAACTTTTGACTTGTGAACCTAACTTGCCAACGACTTTACAAAATTGCCAAGTGTGTTGCCAAAATGCGTCATTGTGTTCAATAGACCAGCGGTGTAATGACGCATAATCTCTAATCTCATTACTTGCGCTGTTTCGTGCATTAATGCTCTCGATAAATCGAAGCAGGTTACTGTCTCTGACTCGCTCAGCAGATGGTGACCAAATAGGAGTTTGGCTTGGCATAGTTCCCTCTATATTCAATCCATTGTTAACTTACGTTGATCAAAAAGGGGAGTTTATTTATAGTTGCTCAGCGAGCTGAGGCAATATCTCAAACAGATCGCCGACTAACCCATAATCCGCCACTTCGAAGATAGGGGAGTCCGGATCTTTGTTGATAGCGACAATCACTTTTGACTCTTTCATGCCGGCAAGGTGTTGGATGGCACCAGAGATCCCGACGGCAATGTAAAGTTTAGGCGCGACGATTTTGCCTGTTTGACCGACTTGTAAGTCGTTAGCGACAAAACCTGCATCGACAGCAGCGCGAGACGCCCCAATCGCTGCGCCGAGTTTGTCGGCGACTTTTTCGATAAGTTCGAAGTTCTCTTTGCTGCCAACGCCACGACCGCCAGAAATCACGATTTCCGCAGCGGTGAGTTCAGGGCGCTCAGAAACGGTCTTGTCGATAGCAACTAACTCTACAACGAGAGATTGAGCCGAGGTTTGCTGATGTTCAATATCGACTTGGCTGTTGCAAGCAACAGGATCAAAAGCAGATGCGCGCACGGTGACCACACGTAAACTGTCATTTGAAGTCACTTTAGCGAAAGCGTTGCCCGCATAAATTGGGCGTATAAACGTTTTGTCATCCACCACTTGAACGATGTCAGAGATTTGCCCAACACCACATTTAGCGGCGATACGTGGCGCAAGATCTTTGCCTTTGGACGATGAGTTAGCCCAAATGCCGTCAAAGCCGTCGGCAAGTCCGACGACTACTGGCGCGATATTTTCCGCGAATTGGTGCACCAGCGATTCGTCGTCAATGCAAATTACTTTTGCAATACCATTGACGCGGCTGGCTTGCTGAGCGACTTCTTCACATTGATAACCAATCACGAGCAATGTGTTATCTTGGCCCGCTTGACTTGCGGCATTCACGACTTTCAACGTATCGGCGTGCAGTTGGTTGTTGTCATGTTCTGCAATAATTAGATTCTTCATGAAATCACCTTCGCTTCGTTACGTAGCTTATCGAGAAGTTCTGAAACAGACTCCACTTTGATACCTGCTTTTCTTTGCGCTGGTGGGGTAACTTCCGTGATGGTTTGGCTGAACACAACTTCAACGCCCAAGCTCTCTGGTGTGACTGTGTCGAGCGGCTTGCGTTTGGCTTTCATGATGTTTGGCAGGGAAGCGAAGCGAGGCTCGTTTAAACGCAAATCAGTGCTGATCACCGCTGGCAAGTTCATTGCTACCGTCATCAATCCACCATCGACTTCTCGCACCACCTGCACCTTGTGATCTTCAATTTTTACATCCGATGCGAAAGTGGCTTGAGGCCAATCAAGTAAAGCGGCCAGCATCTGCGCGACTTGGTTATTGTCCGTATCGATCGATTGTTTGCCGGTGATCACCAACTGAGCTTGCTCTTGCTCAACAATCGCTTTGAGCAACATAGACACCACGAGCGGTTCAATTTTGTCCGCCGTGTCGATATGAATCGCGCGATCTGCTCCTAGTGCTAGGGCCGTGCGCAATTGTTCCTGACATTGTATGCCGCCAGCACTCACAACGATGACTTCTTCTGCAATCCCTTGCTCTTTTAGTCGAACCGCTTCTTCAACGGCGATTTCGCAAAACGGGTTGATAGTCATCTTGACGTTATTGGTTTCAACATCGCTGTTGTCCGGTTTAACACGGACCTTAATGTAGGGATCAATGACCCTTTTAATTGGCACTAGTATTTTCACGTTAGATTCCTTTTTACAGTGAAGACTATCTGTTGACACTGAAGACGATGTGTTGACGTCTTTAAAATGATGTTAATTTACCTTTACGTTTGCGTCAACTTTAAATATATTGTTGATTAACAAGTTGGCAACATGAAAAAGAAGAAGGGAATACAACCATGGAAAGAGACTGCATGGAGTTTGATGTTCTGATTGTGGGTGCGGGCCCGGCAGGCTTGTCTGCTGCTTGCCGTATCAAACAGTTGGCAATGGAAAAAGACCAAGAAATCTCAGTTTGTGTTGTAGAGAAAGGTTCGGAAGTGGGGGCGCACATTCTCTCTGGCGCGGTGTTTGAAACGCGCAGTTTGGATGAGTTGTTTCCGGATTGGAAAGAAAAGAACGCGCCACTCAATACCAAAGTCAATCAAGATAAAACCTACTATTTAAGTAACGAACTTAATGGTCATGAACTGCCAACGTGGGCAGTGCCGAATACGCTGCATAACGATGGTAATTACATCATCAGTTTAGGTAATTTGTGCCGTTGGATGGCATCGCAAGCAGAAAACCTAGGCGTAGAAATCTACCCTGGCTTTAGTGCTAACCGAGCCATTATTGATGAACAAAACCGTGTTTGTGGCGTGATCACAGGAGATATGGGGCTCGACAAAAACGGCGAGCAAAAAGCCAATTTCGAGCCGGGTATCGAACTTCGCGCTAAGTTTACGCTGTTTGCCGAAGGTGCCAGAGGTCATATTGGTAAGCAATTGATTAACAAATTTAATCTCGCTGAAGATAAAACGCCACAGCACTATGCGATTGGCTTTAAAGAGCTGTGGGAAATACCTGCAGAGCAACATCAGCAAGGATTGGTTGTTCATGGATTAGGTTGGCCGTTGGCAAACGAAGCAATTGGTGGCAGTTATCTTTATCATCTTGAGGGCAACCAAGTCGCAGTTGGCCTGATTGTTGACCTTAATTACGAAAATCCCCACCTGAGTCCGTTTGACGAATTTCAACGTTTTAAACATCACCCGATGATTGAGCAGTATCTTCAAAACGGTAAGCGCATCAGCTATGGGGCTAGGGCGATTGCCAAAGGCGGCTTTCATTCCCTTCCGACCCAACAATTTGCGGGTGGACTATTGATTGGCTGTGATGCTGGCACGCTCAATAGCGCGAAAATCAAAGGCACGCATACCGCGATGAAGTCGGGGATACTCGCCGCTGAAGCCGTTTTTGAAGCGGTTTCAAATCAATCGGTTATTGCCGACTACCAAAGCCATTTCAAACAGTCCTGGCTATATGAAGAGCTTTATCAAGCACGCAATTTCTCTAGCGGAATACACCGTTTTGGCTCTTGGTTAGGTGGTGGTTTAGCGATGTTGGAACACAACGTGTTAAAAGGCAAAGCAAAGTGGAATGTACGTTGTGAACATCCCGATCATCAGTCTTTGATTCTGGCGGAAAACAGCAATGAGATCCTCTATCCGAAGCCTGATGGCGTGTTGAGTTTCGACCGTCTTTCTTCCGTCTATTTATCCAATATTTTCCATGAAGAAGACCAACCGTGTCATTTGCAGCTTGCCAGCCAGCGCATTCCTATCGAACAGAACTTGGCGCTCTATGCCGAGCCCGCTCAACGCTACTGCCCTGCTGGGGTGTATGAAATTGTAGAAGGTGCAGAGCAAGCCGAATTACAGATTAATGCGGCGAACTGTATTCACTGTAAAACCTGCGATATCAAAGACCCAAGTCAAAACATCACCTGGATGCCTCCTGAAGGTGGTGGTGGTCCCAACTACCCAAATATGTAGTGGTCTGAGAATAGTTTTTATTAACAACTTATTTACTTAAAGTTTGCGTCAGTTCAAATCTTTATCGGTGAACTCGATTGCAACTTAATCTTCAAGGCACTATTCTGATTTTAAATTGACGTTTACGTAAACTGAATGAAAAGTTGATGCATAGGTGTAGAAGCGGTTACCAGTATCAAAGTGAAGTTTGATATCGAAATAGTGCTCAAGGAAACGCACTCAAAATGAAAGGGAGATCAACTATGGTATCGGAAACACCTCTTTTGCAGGTAAACGATATTTCATTGGCCTTTGGTGGGGTGAAAGCGTTAACCGACGTGAGCTTCCATGTGAACGAGAAGGAAATCTTTTCAATCATTGGTCCCAATGGTGCTGGTAAAACCTCGATGCTCAACTGCATCTCTGGCCGATACACTCCGAACAAAGGTTCGGTCATCTTTGCTGGAAACGACGTAACCAAACGTACACCGAGTCAACGCGCTGAGTTAGGTCTGGGCAGAACCTTCCAAAACTTAGCCCTCTTTTCACACATGTCTGTGCTCGACAACATCATGGTTGGCCGACACCACCTGTTGAAAAACAACTTCGTGACAGGCCCGCTTTACTGGTTCTCTAACGCGCAAAAAGAAGAGATGGCGCACCGCAAATACGTGGAAGATGTCATCGATTTTCTTGAAATTCAACACATCCGCAAAGCCACCGCTGGCACGCTTTCTTACGGTTTACGTAAACGTGTCGAGCTTGCGCGCGCAATAGCGTTAAGACCAAAACTTCTTTTACTCGATGAGCCGATGGCCGGTATGAACCTTGAAGAAAAGGAAGATATGGCACGTTACATCATGGATCTGAATGAAGAACTCGACATCACCATCATCATGATCGAACACGACATGGGCGTGGTGATGGATATCTCCAATCGCGTGTTGGTTTTGGATTTTGGTAAACACATTGCCATGGGCGAACCGGAAGAAGTGATGGCGAACCCACACGTGAAACAGGCTTATTTGGGTGAAGAACTACCGACATTAGAGGAGAGTGCATAATGGCACAGCAACATAATGATTGGGCAGATATAACCAGCTTAGATACCTTTCCAAAAGTGTTGCAGCACAATGCCAAGCACTGGCCAGAGCAAGTGGCAATGCGTGAGAAAGAGTTCGGTATTTGGCGAGAGTTTACTTGGCAGGATTACGAAAACCGAGTCAAGTGGATGGCATTATCGCTACAAGATTTAGGCATCGGCGAGCAAGATGTGATTGGCCTGTTGGGGGATAACCGACCTGAATGGGTGTGGGGTGAACTGGCTGCGCACGCGATCAAAGGCTATTCACTGGGTATCTATCAAGATTCCATGCATGAGGAAGTGGCGTACTTAATCAATTACGCGAAAGCGAAAGTTGTGATTGCCGAAGATGAAGAGCAATGCGACAAACTTCTTGAGCTTGGGGATGAAATTCCAAGTGTGGAATACATTATTTACTGCGATCCACGCGGGATGCGCAAATACGATGATCCGCGACTGATCGATGTTGAGCAGGTTTACAAAAAAGGTCAGCTGATCGATAAAGCTAACCCAGATAAGTATCTCAATATGGTTGCCGCAACCAAAGGCAGTGATCTCTCGATTCTTTGTACCACTTCGGGTACGACGTCCAAACCGAAATTGGCGCAACTTCACAGCGGTACGTTCTTGGATCACTGTGCGGCTTACTTGCGTGCGGACCCACGTTCTCCAGGCGACAATTACGTTTCTGTTCTTCCTCTTCCTTGGATCATGGAGCAGGTGTATGTGGTTGGTCAGGCGTTGATTTCTCGTCAAATCGTCAACTTTGTTGAAGAGCAAGAGACCATGATGTCGGACTTACGCGAGATTGGCCCGAACTTCGTGTTACTGGCACCGCGCGTGTGGGAAAACATTGTGGCAGACGTGTCTGCACGCATGATGGATTCCACACCGTTTAAGCAGAAGATGTACAAACTGGGCATGAGCTTAGCGAACAAAGCGCTGGATCAGGGCAAGCGTTCTAAGCTGGCGGAATGGATTCTTCTACGCGCTCTACGCGACCGTTTAGGTTTCTCGAATCTGTCTTCTGCGGCTACCGGTGGTGCGGCAATGGGGCCAGATACTTTCCGTTACCTACAAGCGATCGGTGTGCCACTTAAGCAGCTTTATGGTCAGACCGAAATGTGTGGCGCGTACACCGTACACCAAGCCGATGACGTGGATTACGATTCAGTCGGCGTTGCGTTTGACAATGCAGACGTGAAAGTCATCAACCCAGACAGCAACGGGGTGGGTGAGATCATCGCGAAAAGTACTGGCATGTTTACCGGCTATCTCAATAACCAAGCGGCGTACGATGAAGATGTGCAAGACGGCTGGATGCACACAGGCGATGCGGGCTACTTTAAAGATTCTGGTCACTTAGTCGTTATCGACCGTTTGAAAGACATGTCGGAAACCAGCCATGGCGACCGTTACTCTCCGCAGTTCATTGAAAACAAACTCAAGTTCTCGCCATTTATCGCAGAAGCGGTGGTGGTGGGTAAAGGCCGACCTTGGCTCTCCGCAATTATCTGTATTCGTTACGCGATCGTCGCGAAGTGGGCAGAGCAAAAGGGCATTGCATTCACCAACTACACCAACCTTTCTTCTCAACCTGAAGTCTATCAAGCGATTCGTGAAGAAGTGCTGAAAGTGAATGAATCGCTGCCAGACGCACAGAAAATCAGCAAATTCATTCTGCTTTATAAAGAGCTGGACGCGGATGACGGCGAGCTAACTCGTACACGTAAAGTGCGTCGTGGTGTGGTTGCCGAGAAATACGGTGACATCATCGAAACCATTTACAGCGCCGCGCCGACTGTGGACGTCGATACGGTGATCACTTATCAGGATGGAACCAAGACACGCATTCAAACGTCGCTGGTGATAGAAACGCTTATTCAACATGAGCTGACACTGGTGGATAGCGAACAACGGAGGATCGCATAGTGAATACGGATTTATTACTGCAACTCGTCATTAATGGCGTGATCGTCGGCATGTTGTATGGCGTGGTCGCCATGTGCTTTGTACTGATTTACAAATCAACTCAGGTGGTGAACTTTGCGCAGGGTGAGTTTCTACTGATCGGCGCATGGGTGTGTTGGGCAGCATTGGTTCATCTACAACTGCCATTTTTCGTCGGCTTCTTACTCACTCTCGCCTTTATGATGGTGTTTGGTATCGCCGTGCAAACCATCGTGCTCAGGCCATTGATTGGTGAGCCGATCATCTCGGTGATTATGGTGACGATTGGGTTGTCGATGTTCTTCCAAGCCCTGATGAAATGGATGTTTGGTGTATCGGCGGTGTCGTACCCACAGGTATTCGAAACTAACGTCGTCAATATTGGTGGTTTGAACGTGGAATTTGCTTACATCCTCAGTTTGATCTTTTCGATGATCATCATGGGCGCGTTCTACTGGTTCTTCAAATTCAGCAAAATGGGTTTGGCGATGCGAGCGACGGCATTTAACCAGCAGGTCGCCCAGAGTCTTGGCATTTCCATCAAGAAAGTGTTCGCCATCAGTTGGGCTATTTCGGCGATGGTATCCGCGACAGCAGGGATTGTTATCGGGATCGTAAATGGCGTATCAGACGCGTTATCTATCATCGGCATCAAAGTGTTCCCAGCGGTTATTTTAGGTGGCTTGGATTCCGTGGTTGGTGCAATCGTCGGTGGTATCACCATCGGGGTGCTGGAGAACTTGGCTGAGTTCTTTGATAGCCAATATCTGCAAGTCGGTAACCTTTACAACATCGCACCGTTCTATGTGCTGTTAATCATTCTTGCCTTCAAGCCATACGGCCTGTTTGGTACCAAAGATATTGAGCGTATTTAAGGAGAAATACTATGGCTCAACTTAGCATGCGCCCATGTGGGGATTTTCGAACCACATACAAAAGTGATACGCCAATTTTTGAAACCAAAACCATCAGAAGCCTTGCGATAGCGGGTGTGATCGCCATGCTGGCCGCGCCTTTGGTACTGGATATTTACTTCCTCAACCTGTTTATTCAGATTGCGTATCTCGGTATTGCGGCCCTTGGTTTGAACATTTTGGTCGGCTTTACCGGACAAATCTCGCTAGGTCACGGTGCGTTCTTTGGGTTTGGCGCGTTTGCATCGGCTTGGCTGAACAACCAGTTCAACATTCCAGTGGTATTTGCCATTCCGCTCGCGGGTTACTTGACCATGATCGTCGGGATGCTCTTTGGCTTGCCAGCCGCGCGAATCAAAGGTTTGTACCTTGCGATTGCAACTTTAGCTGCGCAGTTCATTTTGGAAGACTTCTTTGCTCGCGCGGAGTGGTTCAGTGGTGGTTCATACGGTGCGAGTGCCAGCCCAATCAACCTGTTTGGCTTCGAGTTCTCGACCGATGAAAGCTTCTTCTATGTCGCACTGTTTGCGCTGATCTTTATGTACATGTGGGCTTCGAACCTCATCCGTTCGCGTGATGGGCGTGCGTTTGTCTCTGTACGCGATCATTACCTATCGGCTGAAATCATGGGCATCAACCTGACTAAATATCGTTTGCTCTCTTTTGGTGTGTGTGCGTTTTACGCGGGCATTGGTGGTGCGCTCTATGGTCACTATTTAGGGTTTGTTTCCGCTGAAGGCTTTACCATTTTGATGTCGATTCAGTTCCTAGCGATGATCATCATCGGTGGTCTGGGATCGGTGAAAGGTACATTGATGGGCACGATATTCATCGTATTACTGCCTGAAGTATTAGAGTTTAGCGTGACGGGGTTGGCTGCGTTTAGCGACAACACTTCGTTCATTGATGGACTTGCTTACTTCAAAGAGATGGCGATTGGTCTGGTGATCATGCTGTTCTTAATTTTTGAACCTCAAGGGTTGTCGCATCGCTGGCAACAAATTCGAGCATATTGGAAACACTATCCGTTTTCTTACTAATCGGTACGTCGTGTACTTAAGTGGAATATACCTAAATAACAAGGACAACGAGTTATGAATAAAGGACATTTAGCGACAACGTTGGTGCTATCTTCGGCACTGTTTACTACCGCATCTTGGGCAAAAGATTCCGTTTTTGTCGGGCATCTGGTGGACTTTTCTGGTCCTACCGCATACGTCAGTAAGCCTTATGGTTCTGGTGTACGCGACGCCTTGCGTTGGATAAACCAAAATGGCGGCATCAACGGTACTGAGCTTGAATTTGAAACGGTAGACATGGCGTACAAGGTGCCAGTGGCGATTTCGAACTACAAACGTTGGGTTGCTCGCAAAAACATGGTGGCAATGCAAGGCTGGGGTACAGCGGATACCGAAGCACTGATCTCATTCGTAACCAAAGACAAAGTGCCGGTATTTTCGGCATCTTACTCAGGCCACCTAACGGACCCTACTGGTAAAAACCCGAAAACAGCCAAGCCTGCTCCGTATAACTTTTTCTATGGCGCTTCTTACTCGGATGCCTGTCGTGCATTGGTGAAATGGGCGAAAGAGGATTGGGAATCAAAAGGCAATACCACGGCACCTAAATTTACTCACATTGGTGATAACCATCCGTTCCCGAATGCACCAAAAGACGCGTGTGCGGAATACGCCAAAGAGCTGGGCTTTGAAGTGCAAAATCCTGTGGTTGTATCACTCAAACCGGGTGATTTCAAAGCGCAATGTCTGTCGCTAAAAGAATCCGGCACCAACTACGGTTACATCGCCAACTTAGGTGGCTCAGTCATTTCACTAGTGAAGTCGTGTAACACGGTTGGCACGGAATTCCAGTACATGGCGAATATCTGGGGTGGTGATAAACCCGTAATTGAAGCGGCAGGTGACGGTCTGAAAGATTACGTGTTCCCAGGTATGACGGCATTCTGGGGCGACGATAGCGAAGGCATGAAGCTGGTTCAGCAAATCTCCAAACTGTCCGAATCTGAGCCGGGCGAGTTCCGAACTCACCATTACATTCGCGGCGTTTGCTCAGCGTTCTACATGAAAGAAGCGATGGAATGGGCGAAGGACAATGGCGGCATTACGGGTGAAAACATCAAGAAAGGCATGTACGTTCACAAAAACTGGGTTCCAAAAGGTCTAGAGGGCGTGTGTATTCCTGCTAACTGGCAACCAGAAGATCATCGAGGCACAACCACCGTAAACGTGTTTATGGGTAACAACCAAGGCGGTGCAGTAGACATCAAGAAAGTGTCTCAGGTGACATTGTCACGCCGTGACGATTGGCTAGGTTACTAACAACAAAACAAGAACAGGTGAGGGGATACGATATACGTCATCCCTTCTCCTGAACAAGGAGTGGCTTGATGAGTGAATTAGCAAGGGATATAGAACCAGCGGAGATTTTACTCTCGGTAAACAACATCGAAGTGGTCTACGACGAAGTTATTTTGGTTCTGCGTGGCGTGAGCCTTGAAGTACCTAAAGGTCAAATCGTGACGCTGTTAGGCGCGAACGGGGCAGGTAAATCGACCACACTAAAAGCCATTTCGGGTTTGTTAAAAACCGAAGATGGTGAAGTGACTCGCGGTGAAATTAACTTCATGGGCGAGCGTATCGATAACAAAAGCCCAGAAGAGATTGTCCGTTCGGGCATTTTCCAAGTGATGGAAGGGCGTAGAATCGTCGAAGACATGACGGTTATCGAAAACCTTCGTTTAGGGGCGTTTACCCGCAACGACAACGAGGTTGAGCAAGACATCGAAATGGTGTTTGATTACTTCCCTCGACTCAAAGAACGAACTGGTCTCGCGGGCTATTTGTCGGGCGGTGAGCAGCAGATGTTGGCTATTGGCCGGGCATTGATGGCGCGCCCGAAAATGATCTTACTTGATGAGCCGTCGATGGGGCTTTCGCCACTACTGGTGAAAGAGGTGTTCAGCATCATTGAAAAGATCAACAAAGACCAAGGCATTACGATGTTGCTGGTGGAACAGAATGCGAACTTTGCGCTGCATGCTGCTGATTATGGCTACATCATGGAGTCAGGCAAGATTGTGCTCGATGGTACTAAACATGAGCTGCTCAATAATGAAGACGTCAAAGAGTTTTATCTTGGTGGTGGCGATGAAGAGCGTAAGAGCTTCAAGAATCTTAAGTCTTACAAACGTCGTAAGCGTTGGTTGTAAGGAGTGGTGATGAACGAATTATTCGATGCAAAAGAGTCTTTGTCTCCTGCTGAGAGAGAAGATTCGTTGTTTCAACGCTTGCCGACACTGATTGAAAACGCAAAAGCGAACAGCGAGCACTACGGCAACATTTTTGCGGATATAGACGCCTCAATCGCAAGTAACCGTGAAGGGCTCGCCCAGTTTCCGATTACTCGCAAATTCAATGTCCCAAGCCTGCAGCAACTCAAGCCGCCGTTTGGTGGTTTAAACAGCGTTGCGATTGGTCAGATGGCGCGTGTGTTTCAATCTCCGGGGCCTTTGTATGAGGCGCAAACGGATGAATCGGACTTCTGGCGTATGGGACGCGCGTTTCATGCCGCAGGATTTTGCCGTGGTGATTTGGTCCACAACACGCTCTCTTATCACTTCTCTCCGGGTGGATTCATTATGGATGGCGGTGCTAGAGCGTGTGGCTGCGCGGTATTTCCGGCTGGGGTAGGTAATACCGAAGCGCAGATTGAAGCGATCAAACAGCTTCAGCCGACGGGTTACACGGGAACGCCATCTTATTTGTTGACGCTGCTACAGAAATACCAAGAGCAATACGGCGAGTTACCTAGTTTTACCAAAGCGTTAGTTTCTGGTGAAGCCGTCACCGCAGATATGCAACAAGCGTTTACGGACAAAGGGATTGCTGTATTTCAAGCCTACGCGAGTGCCGAGCTTGGTTTGATTGCGTATCAAGTTGCTGGTGAGCAAGGCTTAGTGATTGCCGAAGATATTATTGTTGAAATCGTTGATCCCGACGGTATACCAGTACAACTGGGTGAGGTCGGAGAGGTGGTCGTTACCTCGCTTGATGACAAGTTTCCGCTGATTCGGTACGCAACGGGAGATTTATCGGCTTATTTAGACTCAGACTCCGATTTGCCACGCACAAATGCGCGAATAAAGGGTTGGATGGGGCGTGCGGACTCGGCGGTGAAAGTCAAAGGTCTGTTTGTGTATCCGCATCAGATTCAAGAAGTCTGTCGTCGCCACGATATTAAAGGCTCCTTGAAGATTGAGCGTGACGGCTTCAGCGATACCATCACATTCTGTTGTCATGATGTACATGTATCAGCAGAGGACATTCAAGCGACACTTCAATCCGTCACCAAACTGAAAGGCAATGTTCAGTTTGTCGCAAACGATGCGGATCAGCCCTTGATCAATGATTTGCGCAGTTAGATGAATAATAAGAACAGCCACGTCATTAACAACGTTAAACATCAACACTAGGCATTTAACGATAGGCTATAAAAGAAAAAGGGATACCGAGATTCATCGCGTATCCCTTTCTGTTTTGAGTGCATGCTTTTGTTGAATGTGTGCATGTAAGCGAGAACAAGAACGATGAAAAGCAAAGATTCACCAATCATCAATGAACAATTTTGGGATGCGCTGTTTTTCAACGGCACGATGCCTTGGGATCGTAACCAAACGCCAAACGAGCTGAAGCACTACTTAAAACGCATTGCTGACAAGGCTCACTCGGTGGTTATCCCTGGCTGCGGCGCAGCTTATGAAGTATCGCATTTTGTCGATTGCGGACATGACGTTATCGCGATGGATTACAGCGCAGAAGCCGTCAACCTTGCGAAATCTCAGCTTGGTCAATATCAAGATAAAGTGATGTTGGGTGATGTGTTTGGAGCAGAATTCTCACAACCGTTTGATGTGATTTACGAACGCGCTTTTTTAGCCGCATTACCGAGAGAGATGTGGGATGAGTATTTTGCAATGGTCGAACGTTTGCTGCCAAGTAATGGCTTGCTGGTGGGGTATTTTGTTATCAGCGACGACTACCGATCGCGTTTTCCTCCCTTTTGTTTGCGTAGCGGAGAGCTTGAACAAAAGCTAGCGGCCAACTTCAACCTAATCGAAAGCGCTCCCGTTACTGACAGCGTTGACGTGTTCAAAGGCAAAGAACAGTGGATGGTCTGGCAGAAGAAATGAGGTCATGGCGACTCAATCTGACATTGTTGGTGATCTTTAGTTGTCCAATTACCTATTAGTCGTTTAGCAGTTGACTCATTTTGGGATTAGATATGGAGACATAGATGATACCGAATAGACACCTTGCTATCCTCGAACTCCATTGCCTAGACTTTAATCTGATTACCCATGCTAAACGAAGGTATTTTCATGAAAATAATGTCTAAATGTAATGTGTTCGTTATCTCTTTATTCACTTTGGGGCTTTTAGGCTGCGCAAGCACGAAAGACAATATGGTGGCCAAAGGGTTTCCTGTTCAATATGCAGAGGGTTTTGATGACGGGTGTCACAGTGGATACAAAGCGGCTGGAAGCTTGTTTGATGAATTTAAGAAAGACATTTCCCGATTTAACTCTGATAAAAAGTATGCTCAAGGTTGGTCTGATGGATTCAGACAGTGTGAGAGTGAACAGGAAGCAATTGAGCGTCAAACCCGAATAACAATAGAGCAGCAAAAACTGATTGAACAACGCAAAGCCAATGAGCGCTCAGAGACATATCTTCTTGAAAAACATGCATTAGAAGGAGTCGATACAAGCGGACTTGAGAGTTTAACCCCCAAGTAGCGGTGGAGTATTGTGATTGCGAGTCGATGTACTTTCCATACATTTAGTATTTCGCAAAACGACGTAGATGTATGGAATGGGCCGCAGTCGCTTACTATAACTGGCGGTCGCGCGGAACTTCACTTTGTCCAAGGACAGGTTGAGTCTCGTGTAATCAAATAGCGATAGCAGCTGACGCTTGGTTACCCCCCATAATAGGTAGAAAGGTATTCCAGAATGGCTTCTCGGTCGTCGCCTGATAAATCTTCCATTCCTTGCTCCTCAATCATCCAGTCGAGGGTTTCATCCCATCTTTGGCGGCTTAGTCCTTGTTGTGTGACCATGTGTAACGAATGACAGGTTGAGCAGACTGCTGCGACGAGCTCCATATTCTCTCCCGGCGTTAATATCTCATCACCTGGCGATTTAACCTCCAATCCTGATGACGTCATATTCCAATTGGGTGGTGTCGGGTTTTTCGTCGCAAGCCATGCAATGATAGCCGCGCGCGCACCGGGATCTGTTACGCCAGGGAAGACCATGTTGGTTCCTTGCGCGAAGTCATTCGGAGCGGATAAAAATGCGTTCAACTTTTCAGCGTCCCACTTTCCTTGATGTTGTCTAATTCCGTCGCTGTAATTGAAGCCCTCAAAACTGGCGATATTGCGTTCTGCTAGCCCCCATAAGGGCGGGCCAACCACCGTTACGCCATTCGGCTCAAATTGATGGCAGGCTTTACAAACCATAGCTTGCTGCTCGCCTGCTGCAATCAACTCGTCGTTACTCGCAAGGACAGGGGCACTCAACAAAGCCAAAAGGGTGAAAGCGAGCAGGAGTACCCGCTCTGATGGTTGTTTTGTTCTCACCTTGTTATGTCCCCTAAGTTCTCACCATTCTGCTACTGACCCTTTAACTTCGTACAATCAATGCGATGCGGTGGAAAGTGTTGTTGAGGTAACCTTTCGGATTCCATGCGATGGCAAAAGGCTGGCTGACGCCTTGATCGTCAGTCGCTTTCGCCCACACTTCGTAGTAACCCGCTTGAGGGAACTTCACCTTAGCATTGAACGTTTGCCAAGCACCGTCGTTAGCAGGAGCTGCGAGGTCGGCATCCATCCATGTTGCGCCAAAATCAATCGAAATCTGCACTTTGGTCACTTTTCGGTCGCCAGACCAAGCATGTCCGCGAATGGCGATTTCATTGCCATTGACTTCTGTGTTGGTTTGCGGAGATGTGATGAGTGATTTTACTGGCATGCGCTCTATGATCTCGAAATCCTCTTTCGCCACGTTTTCTCCCGGGGCGACAGGTCGGTTAGGGACTCGATAGGAAGTGCCTGTCATCTTTGGTCCATCGTGTATTTGATCGCGAATTTGAATGCGAGTGAGCCATTTTTGCGAACAAGAACCCGGCCAACCTGGAACCACTAAACGCAATGGCGCGCCATTCATAGGGTGAAGCGCTTCGCCGTTTTGGGCAAAGGCGATGAGATTTTCACTGCTCATGGCTTTAGCGATGGGTACGCCACGAGAAATTGGTAACTTGCCTTCTTTGCCTGAAAGATGCTTGTCGGCACCATAGTGCGCGGTGTAAATGGCTCCGTCTTTTACGCCTGCGGCTTTGAGCACGTCGGCCAAGCGAACGCCTGTCCAACTGGAGCAAGCCACAGCGCCGTAAGTCCATTGATTACCGGATGCTTTGGGATCAAAGAAAGCACGGCCGTTACCGCCACATTCAACGACCAGTTGTTGTTCTACGACATCGAAGTTCTTTTTGAGATCGGCAATCGACAGCGACATTGGTTTGTCGACCAATCCATCAATGGTCAACGTCCAAGTTTCAGGGTTCACGTCTGCTGGTGGAATACCGTTGTTGCGAATGAAATGGCGTCGAGTTGGAGTTACGTCGTCATTCAACAAATGGGGTGGGGTTTCTGCATTCATCGGTCTGTCGTTGAGGACCGTTAAACCGTCTTTGCCTTCGATCATGACGTCATCAAGACCCTCTGCAAAAGCTGCGGGGATGATGCCAGCCGGCATATTACGGTGAAATGGGATAAATCCACCAAGCGCGGCGGCCATGGTCGCTAAACCAGCGCCTTTTAGAAAACCGCGCCTGTCTGGGTAGCTGACTCGTCCAAAGACTTTCTCATCCGCAGATTTGGGATTGTTTTCATAATATTTATAGATCCCTTGCGGTTTGTTTTTCTCGTTCTCACTCATGATGTGTTCCTTTGTCGGCACACGCCCAAGAACTGCTACGTCATTCTCGTCCCTTAGTTCGTATCGCCGATCTCTACAGTTGCCTTACTAAAGGGTTTACATCAATAAAAGTAGACGACTATTTATAGTCTTAACAACATCGGTAAGAAACTAGACTGCTTGCTTTGCAAAGGGTATCCATAGTGTGGTTACATTACTTGTGGTCACAGGAAGGGATAATCTTCGGTGAAAATAATGAATATGAAAGAGTTTTCCAGCGCAGTTGGGTTGTCGTCTTACACGCTTAGATACTATGAAAAAATTGGCTTACTGAAACATGTCCACCGAAATAGCAGTGGGCACCGTGTCTACACACATCGAGATATTGATTGGGTCAACTTCATCAAGCGGCTGAAAGAGACGGGAATGCCGTTAGAAGAGATTCAAGAATATGCTTCATTGAGGGAGATAGGCTCGCAAACGACTGCTGACAGACAAAAGCTTTTGGAAGTTCATCGAGATAATTTAATCGAACATATCCGACAACAAAATGAGCATCTGAAACGATTAGAAGAAAAAATAAATCTGTATAAAAGCGGAAAAGTACGTTGACTTAGAGTTCACTCTAACTTGTAAGGTGTGCGGGTATTCACTCAAAGGAGCACACAAAATGGAAAATACGCGATTTCAAACAGGGCTAGAACAGTTATCAAAAATCGATGGAGAGGCTGGCCAAAAAGTTATCGAAAGCCTGAACGACATTTGCCCTGATTTAGCAAAGTTCACGATTGAGTACCCGTTTGGCGACATCTACACCCGTGAAGGGCTAGATCTAAAATCGCGAGAGATCGCTACGGTGTCCGCATTGACGGCGATGGGGAACTGTACTCCACAGCTTAAAGTGCATTTACACGCTGCGCTAAACGTTGGTTGCACGGAAGAAGAGATCAAAGAAGTGATCATACAAATGTCTGTTTACGCAGGATTTCCAGCTGCATTAAATGGCATGTTTGCCTTTAAAGAAGTACTCTCGGAAAGGCAGGTTTAGCTGCTTGCAAGCAACATTGAAAGTGAGCGTTAGGAGTCTCTAACGCTTTTATTTTTATATTTTTTAACGCGTTATTAAACCGCAAGGATGGTGGATGATTAAAGCGCAAATATATGATGTATTTTGTGATGAGTTGGCTCAAGGTAACCCTTGTGGCGTTGTCGAACTAAATCACTGGCTGAGTGATTCTGAGTTACTTCAAATCACTCATCAGGTCGCTCAACCTGTCACATCATTTGTGGTTCAGTCTGGCAGTGACTACCACATTCGTTGGTTTACTCTAGCAGGGGAAATCAACTTATGCGGACATGGGAGTTTAGGCGCAGGAGCCGCGCTCATTTCTAAATATCATCAGAATGAGGTCATTCTTCAAAGTTCGCATGGTCATATTACTGTTTCTGAACTGGATGGAATGTTCAGGATTGTGATGCCAAGTTGGCAAGCTAAGCCTCATGCCATCCCCTTGGATATTTCAGGCTTCTCCAATCGCCCCATAGATGCTTTTACAACGCGTGATTTGGTTGTTGTTCTCGAATCCGAAGATGATGTTGTTCGCTATCAACCTAACTTTGATGAGCTGATTAAAATTGATGAGTTTCATGCTGTCATCGTGACGGCTCAAAGTTCTGATAGTGGCTATGTGTTGCGTTACTTTGCACCTAAAATCGGTATTTCAGAAGACCTTGCCACAGGCTCGGCTCAGTGCTCATTAGCGCCTTATTGGTTTGAAAAGCTGGGCAAAGAAAAATTGACGGCTCGTCAGCTATCTCGTGCTGGTGGTTATTTTGAAGTGGCTCGTGGTTCAGAATCTACTATCGTATTGTCTGCACACGTAAAAAGTCGCACTTAACTTTAAACGCCTCTAGCTCTGACCAAGAACCGGAGGCGGTCGATTTTTTGATTGTCCTATAAGTGCCGAGCTAAGATTTTAACCCTGCAGCGGTCATCATGACGCGAAACAGCATTGATACGAACCCCAGAGCTAGCACACTGGCCGCCCAGATCCCAACCATCCAAGCCCATTGGCGACACCAATTTTTGATTTTCATACTCACTCCTTGCCAACTCGTTAATGGTACGCTTCGTCTTCTTTCACTTTTCCGGAGAAGACGTAGTAACTCCAAAAGGTGTAAGCCAGAATGATCGGGATGATGATCACCGCTCCAACGAGCATAAAGCGCTGACTGCTTGCAGGAGCCGCTGCTTCCCATATCGATATGTTAGGAGGAATGATATTTGGCCAGATACTGATGCCAAGCCCAGCGAACCCGAGAATCACGATCACCAATGCCATCACGAAAGGGCTGCGCTCTTTTCGCTTTTTTACGGAGTCGGCAATCTTCAAACAGACCAGCCCAGTAATGACAGGTACGGGCAGTAAGTAGAACAAATTGGGCAGAGAAAACCATCTTTCCGCAATGGCAGGGTAAGCAAGTGGGGTCCAAGCGCTCACAATGATTAATGCGGAGATCATCGCCAGTAGTGTTTTGTTAGTGAAGCGATACATCGTGTTTTGCAGTGCACCTTCCGTTTTCATGATGAGCCATGTGCTACCGAGCAGCGCGTACGTTGTGACTAAACCCAAGCCGCAAAATATGGGAAAAGGGGTGAGCCAGTCTAGTTGGCTACCCACGAAAACGCGGTTTTCCACCGTAAAGCCCTGAATTACCGCGCCAACAACGATGCCTTGGAAAAACGTGGTTAAAATCGAGCCGACCATAAAAGAGCGGTCCCAGAACTTTAAGTGATTTTCCAATGCTTTAAAGCGAAACTCAAACGCTACGCCACGAAAGATCAAAGCAATCAACATCAACGTCAAAGGGATGGTTAGCGCTTCAATAATTACCGCGTAAGCCATGGGAAAAGCGCCAAATAGAGATGCACCTCCAAGCACAATCCAAGTTTCGTTTCCGTCCCAAACTGGCGCGACACTGTTGACCATGACGTCTTTTTGTTTTTCATCCTTGATGAAGGGCATCAGTATTCCAATACCTAAATCGAAGCCATCCATGATGATGTACATCAAAGTGGCAAAAACGATGATCGCGAACCAAATCACGGATAAATCAAAATGCATATTCTCTACCTTAACTTTGTGACAAATTCTAGATGCGGCCTGAAACGGTCGTCATGTCGTGCTCATCGTGCTCGATTGCATCGGGGCCTTTCTTGATTTGGTGGATCATGTAGTAATACCCAAAACCAAACACCAAGCTGTACACAACAAGGAAACACAGCAGGCTGATGCTCATTTGTAGGTCTCCGTGTGCAGAAACCGCGTCACGCGTTTTTTGTACGCCATACACCACCCAAGGTTGCCGACCAACCTCTGTCGTAAACCAGCCAGCGAGTATTGCGATAAGACCAGATGGCCCCATAAATAATGAAAATTTGAGGAACCAACGCGAGGTATAAAGCGTGTTCTTTTTTCGTAACCACATGCTGTAGAAGCTTTGAAAAATCATCAGAAGTCCTAGCCCGACCATGATTCGAAATGACCAAAAGACGATAGGTGAGTTCGGTCGTTCCTCTTTCGGGAAGTCTTTCAGCGCCGGGATTGGCTCAGTTAAACTGTGGCGTAGGATCAAACTTCCTAGAACAGGAATTTCTATGGCATAGTCTGTGCGTTCTTGTTCCATGTTTGGCATGCCGAACAATATCAATGGGGTTGGTTTGCCATCGCTGTTATCCCAATGTCCTTCGATGGCGGCAATTTTGGCGGGCTGGTATTCTAAGGTGTTTAACCCGTGTACATCGCCAATCACGGCTTGGAGTGGAGCAAGGAACACTAAGATCCCGAGCGACATCGAAAACATGGTTTTTACCGCAGTCGATTGATTGCCTCTCAATAAATGCCAAGCGGCTGACGCGCCTACAAAGAGTGCTGAACTGACGAAAGCCGCGACGCTCATGTGCGCCAAACGATAAGGAAATGAAGGATTGAAAACGATAGCAAACCAGTCGGTTGGTACCACACGTCCGTCGACAATTTCATAGCCTTGTGGCGTTTGCATCCAACTGTTGGAGGCGAGAATCCAGAACGTCGAAATGATCGTGCCTAACGCCACCATCGAGGTTGCAAAAAAGTGCAGCTTTTCGCCGACGCGACGCCACCCAAACAGCATTACGCCAAGAAATCCGGCTTCGAGAAAGAAAGCCGTTAACACTTCATAAGTCAGTAATGGGCCAGTGATAGAACCAGCGAAGTCGGAGAAACCACTCCAGTTGGTGCCGAATTGATAGGCCATGACAAGACCAGATACAACACCCATTCCAAAGTTAACCGCAAAAATTTTCGACCAGAAGTGGTAGAGCTTTTGGTAATCGGGATTACGTGTTTTTAGCCATAAGCCTTCCAGCACGGCGAGATAGGTGGCCAAACCTATGGTGATAGCGGGGAAAATAATATGAAAGGATACCGTAAAGGCGAACTGTATCCGTGCAAGCATAAATGCGTCGAGGCCAAACATTAAACTTCCTTTGATCTTTTAAGTTTTATGAGAGAGCTATTTTAAAAGGAGCGGAATGAGGGAAGTAGGTACAGACAGTGACTATAAACCTATAACAGATTAAATATTGAAGTGTTATTATTTTGAATTCAGCTTTATGGAGGGGGATTTGCGTTTGGCGAAGTATCAAGAGTTAGTGGAACAGCTTAAAAGGCAGATAAAATCGGGGATATGGCATCCGGGTGACAAACTGCCTTCTCTGCGTCGCCAATCTGAACACTCGGGTTTGAGCTTGATGACGGTATTGCACGCTTATCAAATTCTGGACTCTCAAGGCTGGGTCACCTCACAGCCGCGCTCTGGTTATCGAGTCGCTCCCAATATTAAGAGTTCAAATGAACCCCAAGCGTCAGCCGCGGTTTCGTGGACAGAGCAGGTAGACATCAATGAGTTTATCTTTGATGTGCTGCAGGCGAGTAAAAATCCATCCATGATCAATTTTGGCTTTGCCTATCCAGATCCAAGTTTGTACCCACGATATCACGTGAATCGGGCGATGAGCGCAGCCGCTCGCAATATGCCGATTTCCACCACCTTTGATAACTTACCGCCGGGAAACGAGCAATTACGCACCATCATCGCGAAGCGTTATGCTGCGAAAGGCATTGAAATTTCACCCGATGAAATTGTCATTACGGCAGGCGCGCTGGAGGCGTTAACGCTCAGTTTGCAAGCCTGCACAAGACCGGGAGATTGGGTGGTTGTGGAGTCGCCTGCATTCTACGGTGCATTACAATCCTTAGAGCGGTTAGGTTTGAAAGCGCTCTCAGTAAGAACAGACCCAGTCACGGGCATTGACCTAGATTCATTGGAACGAGCGCTGCAAACACACGATGTGAAAGCATGTTGGCTGATGTCGAACTTCCAAAATCCTCTGGGTTTTACGCTCTCCAACGAGAAAAAACAAAAGCTGATTGAGCTGACACAGCGATATAACGTGCCAGTGATTGAAGATGATGTGTACAGCGAACTGCATGCCGAGAATGACTCGGTTTACCCACTAAGAATGTTTGATGACATGGGCAATACCATGTTGTGCTCGTCGTTTTCAAAATCGTTAATCGCAGGGCTACGTATTGGTTGGGTTGCGGCGGGAAAGCGGGCGCTAGAGGTACAAAAGTTACAGTTAATGAGTACATTAGCGACGAGTGCACCAGTGCAAATGACATTGGTGCATTATTTAACAAGCCGCAATTATGAATCGCATTTGAAGCAGTTACGGAAAAAGCTGTTTGAACGTAAAAGTAAGATGACGGATCTGCTTAATGAGCTGTTACCTGAAGAAGTCAAAGTGTTAAGCCAAAGCGGCGGGTACTTTATTTGGTTAGAGCTTCCCAAGCATATCGACGCCTTGCAGATATATCGAGAAGCGCTAAAAGATAATATCAGCATCGCACCGGGAAAGATGTTCAGCCTGACAGAACAATACGATCACTGTATTCGTCTTAACGCTTCTTTTGAGCTTAATGACAAATACGTCCATGCTCTCAATTTGCTTGCCAACATTATTCGCTGTCATTTGGCGAAATAGCGACTTTCTTCAGTTTTTTGGTTTAATGGAGCGCGCCGGATTTCCAGCAACTCGATCGCCCGGTGCAACGTCTTTGGTTACAACAGAGCCAGCGCCGACGACGGCCTCATCGCCAATGGTCACGCCTGGCAGTATGATTGCGCCCCCACCAATCCAAACGTTATTGCCAATTTTTACCGGTTTGGCGATCTCATCTCCGGCTAAGCGTCTTTGTGTATCGAGTGAATGAGCGGCTGTGTAAATTTGCACTCTAGGTCCAATCATGACGTTCGCGCCAATCTCAACCTGCCCATTGTCCAGAATAATGGCATCCCAGTTGATGTAGGAGTTTTCCCCGATGGACAAGTGACAACCGTAGGTAAGTTGAAGCGGTGGCTCTATACAGGCGCTGTTTTCTAATTGGACGCCCATTTCTGCCAATAGTTGTCTACGTATATCTGGGTTTGCCTCGTGGTTAAATTGGAAGACAAGCTGCGCGGTTTTGGCGCGCATTAGCTTTAGTTCTTCATCCAGGCAATTATAGGTTTCCCCAGAGCGCATCCGAGTCAGTTCTGACATAACAATCATTCCATCAATATTATTTGCAACAAGGTGCACAATAATAAGTGAGAGTGATTCGAAGTGAAAATTTGATGCTTAAAAATCAGAAAGTTATCACTGATTTGCCTTGCGTATTCAGTCGGTTGATTGGCTCGTTTAGTACACAAAGACGTGCTCCTTAAATGGCTTAATCGTGTTGAAGCCAAAGCGGGAAACCACTCGAAGCGTTTTACGTAGATTACAATATAGTTAATAAGAAGAACTTAATTGAGCCACTTGCGCTATCGATTGGGCTAAAAATATAAGACTTATGCGCTCTGGCTTGCTGGCAACGATGAATCAAGAGTGAGCACTTTATGTTCGAACGGGTCATTTCATTTTTAGAAACAACGCTGTTTACCTTTAACGAACAACCTATCACGTTGTGGGCGATATTGATGGTGCCGACATGGGTGATTGTCGCTTTATGGTTGTCCAAAATTTTAATCAAAACCGTTACGTCAAGAATGTCTTCATCCGGGAAAGATCCAAACGTCATTCATTTGGTTAAACGGATATTATTTGTCATCGCTCTCGCCATTATTTTTATGACCACACTTTCGATGATCAATGTGCCAATTACCGCGTTCGCCTTTCTGTCTGGTGCCATCGCTATCGGCTTCGGTTTTGGTGCACAAAACATCATTAACAACTTCATAAGTGGCTGGATTTTGATTGGTGAAAAGCCAATCCGAATTGGGGACTTTTTAGAGGTTGAGGGCGCCAAAGGCATTGTCGAGCAAATAAATACACGTTCAACTCGAATCAGGCGAACCGATGGCGTTCACATGCTCATTCCCAACAGTCAGTTGATTGAGAACGTGGTGATCAACTGGACGTTATGCGACAGATTAGTCCGTGGCTCGGTCGTCGTCGGCGTCGCGTATGGGAGCGATGTCAAACAGGTTGCTGCCTTAATGGCGGAAGTGACTTCGCAGCAAGCGCAAGTTCTGAGTTCACCAGCTCCAGACGTGTTTTTTCAAGACTTTGGCGATAATGCTTTGATCTTCGAATCTTATTTTTGGATCAACTCAACGGTTGAAGGCGGGATTCGATCGGTCGCAAGTGCCATACGTTTTGAAATCTATGAAGCTTTCGAAAAGCACGGTATTGAAATCGCGTTTCCACAACGAGATGTGCACATTGATGGGGAAATCAAGTTGTCTAGGGAGAGAAACGGATAGGGCGATAAGCGGTGTAGGTGCCCTTATCTTGGCTTCGAGTAGTGATAGCGAGGCGGTCACAATATGGATTCACCTCGCTAGAAACCAGTTTGAAGGCGTTATTGGTTGTCCCACATGACTTCGCATTCTTCTTTGATTGCTGATTTTAGCAACTCAATCAGTGGAAACGCTCTGCGCCCTAAGCTTACCGCAGGCTCTGCTTGTTCTTCCTCTTCGTCTACATCTACATCAGTAGGGAGGTTTTCCTCAGCCGCATTTTTCGCAGATAGAGCAGAAGTTAACTTTGATAGCGCGTCAGGAACATCTTGAGCGGAAATTGAGCCCGGCACTGTGCCGCTGTGACCCATCATTTTGATCATCTCTAGTGCAATGTCGCCAAACATCGTGACATTTGCATAACTACGACAACGAAATGTAATAAGCATGTACTGCTCCTATTTTTAGGTGTTCGTTTGAGTATAAATCCTATCCGAGACATGAGGCAATTTAACGCGTTAATTCGCAATCTTTCAAATAGCTATCTATCTTTAACGGAAGACAAACACAAGGAGGTGATTTTGTTGAATTCTCAATTGCAGAAGCTGACTTGGCTGTTTAAAAGGCGAATTTTTACGTTGCTTATGACGTTATGCATATTGTCGCCTTCCATCTTCGCTCAGCCCTCTCTTGTTTTTGGTGTGGTGCCACAACAATCGGCCACCAAATTAGTTCAACAATGGCAACCCTTACTGCAACGTTGGGGCGAGCTTGCCGGAGTTGAAATCAAATTTGCTACTGCGCGTGATATTCCTACTTTTGAAGCCCGTTTAATGGCTGGAGAATATGACATCGCGTACATGAATCCTTATCACTTTACGCTGGTGAACCAAACTCCGGGTTATACGGCGTTAGCAAGAGCGAAGAACAAGCGCATTACAGGGATTATTGTGGCGAGAAAAGGGCAGTCAGTTACTCTTGATGATCTGCAAGAAGAGACGATTGCTTTTCCGGCTCCGCGCGCGTTTGCGGCTTCCATCATCACGCAATCTGAACTAGAACAGAAAGGCATCAAATTTACGCCCAAATATGTGGGTTCGCACGATTCGGTCTATTTAGGTGTTCTGAAAGGCTTGTATATCGCTGGTGGTGGCGTGAAGCGTACCTTTGAGAGCTTGCCAAGTGAAACCAAAGAACAACTGAGCGTGATTTATACAACCGCAGGTTATACCCCTCATGCCATTGCAGTCTCGAATGAGGTAGATGAAGAGATGGCTTTGGCATTGCGAGCGGCGATCTCACAACTCAATGAGGATCCCAAAGCACAGGAGAGCTTCGCTTTACTCAATATTGATGGATTGCAATTGGCGCAAGACCAAGATTGGCAAGACGTCGTCCAATTGGGCATTTCGAGATAAGTGGGCGCTTTATGACGCTGCGTTCAAAAACGATAATTGGCATTGCACTCATCGAAGCACTCGCGCTCGGTGTACTTATCATCAGCGGCCTCAACTGGTTTAAAAGCTCGAACGAGACCAGTCTCGAAGTTGGTAGCCAGAATTTGGTGAGTGTGTTTGCTCAAGCTTCGAGAGACGCGGTAATCGCAACGGATCTGGCGTACTTAGACAGCTTTGCTCGCTCTGTCGTAAGTGAGCACAAGTTGGCTTACATCCGTATCGTCAATCAAGATGGCATCGAACTTACGCTTCAAGGTGATTACACAGGCGTTGACACCAATGTTCGTCCTTTTGATGCAAGCGACGGTGTTTATGACGTGGCGAAAGCAATCACGTTAGGCGATCAGACTTTTGGCGTGGTAGAAATGGGTGTTCACGTCGAGCATGTTCATCAAATGCTTTCGTTTGCGACTCATGCGAGTTTGGTGATTGCCTTTGTCGAAATGTCGCTGGTGGCGCTGTTTTCATTTGCGCTAGGCAGCTACTTGATGAAGCGTCTGGATCTTCTCCGCACTGGGGTAATCAAGGTTTCACAGCAAGGGCCGGGTTCGCAAATTTCTATTTCAGGCAATGATGAAGTCACGCGCGTTGGAGAGGCGTTTAACCAAATGTCGCGCTCTTTAGCGCTAGCGCAAAATAAACTTCAGCAAGAACATCAAACCCAGCAGCAGTTATCCGCAAAAATATCGCAGCTTGCCGAGGTGGCGGAACACGCTCGCGATACCATCATCATTACGCATCCTGACGGCACGATTGCTTGGGTAAACTCTGCGTTTGAGCAGTTAACCGAATATTCGTTAGAGGAAGTGGTTGGTAAATCACCGGGCGAACTGCTGCAAGGTGAAGACACCGACGCAAACACCGTCGCGTTGCTCTCACAAAGTGTTCGCAGCCATTCCCCGGTTAGGGTTGAGATACTCAATTACACCAAGTCGCAGCGCCCATATTGGGTCGAATTGGAGTTGTCTCCAGTGTTTGATGAAAATGGCGAGCTACTGCGTTTTATTGCGGTAGAACGTGACATCACCGATAGACGCGAGATGGAGAAGCGTTTGTCGTCTGCATTGGATAAATCGAAAAAAGCCACGCAAGCCAAGTCGGAATTTCTGGCGAACATGAGCCATGAGATTCGCACTCCAATGAACGCGATCATGGGGATCAGCGAGATATTGCTTGAGAACGAAAACCGCCGAGAGCCAAGGGAGTTATTGCTCCTGCTGCACAAATCTGCCAATAACCTTGTGACCATCATTAACGACATCCTCGATTACAGCAAAGTCGAAGCAGGCAAGTTGACGCTTGTTGAAGAGGAGTTTGATTTGCGCTCGTTAGTAGAGAGTTGCACGGCATTGTGTGCGTATCAAGCGGATAAAAAGAACCTTAAGTTATTGGTTGATATGCCATTAGCCATGAATACGGTCGTGGTCGGTGATAAAGGTCGGATTAATCAAATCTTACTTAACTTGCTCGGCAATGCAGTGAAATTCACGGATGAAGGTCATGTGCAGCTGAAAGTAAGAGAAAGTGAGTTCGGTTTTGATTTTTCAGTGACCGATACAGGCATTGGAATTCCTGAAGACAGGCTAACTCATATTATGGATAAATTTGAGCAGGTCGATACCTCTGCGACAAGGCGACATGAAGGAACGGGCTTAGGGTTAGCAATCTCAAAACGTTTGATCAGCATGTACAACGGTGAGCTTTGTGTGCGCTCGGATTTTGGCAACGGATCGTGTTTTAGCTTTAGTTTGCAGTTGCCTAAACGAAGTCAGCCTCATTCTGAGCCGGTGGAACTGAATGCAAATCGACTATTGTTGATTGATGATTATCTACCGCGCGTGGAACACTTGATGCGCTTAGCTAAAGAGATTGGCATCGAGGTGACTCATCGCAACGATTGGTCTGCGGCGCAGTCTTTGGGCAGAGATTTGGACGATTTTGACCGCATCATCGCGAGCGTGAATAATGCTCAGGATAGAGATGCGCTCTATGATCTTGATGCGACAGAATCAGCCGCCAAACGGGTACTGTTTCTCGCCCCTTGTGTGATGGAGGAAGGGCTGGCATGGTCGTGCGAACGGGATCGTTTACTGCCGCAACCTGTCACGCAGCATAAACTGCAAACTCTGCTTTCTAGCAAAATACAAAAGCGTCGAGCGCTTTCCTCACAAGACAATCCGGATTTTTCTAATTTGCACCTTTTGGTTGCAGAAGACAGCCATATCAACCGAATCTTGATTGAAAAAATGTTGCAAGACACCGGTGTGAAACTGACGTTGGCGGAAGATGGTGTCGAGGCCGTTGAACTCTACAAGCAGCTTTCCCCTGATTTGGTGATTACCGATATTTCTATGCCAAACAAAGATGGTTTTGGTGTGACAAAAGACATTCGTGAGTTGCAGGAAAACGGTGAGTTTCCTTGGTGTCCAATCGTGGCGTTTTCTGCTCACGCGATGCAAGAAGAGCAGCAAAAGAGTATTGCATTAGGGATGAATGATTACCTGACGAAACCAGTTCAGAAAAGCGATTTACTCGATATGATTGCGAAGTGGGGACGCCATACTCAAATGGCTGAAAAGCACGCCTCTGGTTAGTGCTTTTGTGAATCGTACTTTGCGCTAATAAAACGGGCATGTTGTTACGCATGCCCGTTTGTATTTATTGGTTGCTTATCGCGGATGGAGTCTTTTACAAGCTGTGCGGATCACCCAGAGCGAGTGCTACTTTGGAAGACGGACGTTTACCTAATGCATGGCAAATTTGCCAACCCGCTTCATTGATAATGTTGAGATCAATCCCCGTTTCAATGCCAAGCTGCTCACACAGATAAAGCACATCTTCCGTTGCGACATTACCACTGGCTCCTTTCGCGTAAGGGCAGCCCCCCAAACCAGCAACAGCGCTGTCAATGGTGTTGATACCCATTAACAAGGCTTGGTAAATATTGGCTAGTGCTTGCCCGTAGGTATCGTGGAAGTGCACGGCTAACGCGTCTTTTGTCAGTTGCGTTAATAGCGAATCCAGCATGGCGATAACGCGATTGGGCGTTGCTTTACCGACAGTATCGCCTAGAGATATTTCATAACATCCCATATCAAACAACGTATTGGCGACCGTGGTGGTTTGCTCTGGTTTTATTTCTCCCTCGTAGGGGCAAACCATGGTGCAAGACAAGTAACCGCGCACTGGAATGTTGTGCTGCTGTGCGAGCTCGATAACGGGTTCAAAGCGAGAGATGCTTTCCGCAATGCTGCAGTTGATGTTCTTCTGGCTGAACGCTTCTGAAGCGGAGCCAAATACCGCGATTTGCTTTACGCCGCTTTCCAGTGCACGTTCTAACCCTGCGAGATTTGGTGTGAGTGCGCTATAAACCACGTTAGGCTTTTGTGTGATCCCCGCAAACACCTGATCGGAATCGGCCATTTGAGGTACCCATTTCGGCGAGACGAAAGAGCCTGCTTCAATGTGCTCTAAGCCACTGTTGCTTAGCAGATTGATCAAACGGATTTTATCAACCAGCGTCACTGCCGTTTCATTCTGCAAGCCATCACGCGCGCCGACTTCGACGATGTTAACTTTCGTTGGTAGCATATTCGTGCTCCTTATCTTCACAGACATTATCGGGTGCAGAAATTAAATGCAGCAGGATGGAACCGTGCAGTACTTGGTCTCCATGTTGATAAAACACTTCATCAACGGTCGCTGCTACCGGAGCGGTAATGGTGTATTCCATCTTCATTGCTTCGAGTACTAACAGCGGATCGCCAGCCGCTACTTTGTCTCCCTTATTTGCCATGACCGCCGAGATCACGCCGTTCAGTGGTGCGGTTGGACTAAGTTCGTCGTCTTTGCCTTTTGGTGATTCAAAACTTGGTTGGTGAACAAAGGTACGTTGCTGACCAAGATAAAACAGCGTTGTCTGGTGCTCGTCGCTAAGCGCGTTAAAGGTGTAACGAACATTATCGATATCGACGACGAACTGGTTGCCACTTTCAAGCAAAGTGACCTGATGCAACTCCTCACCGCATCGGACTGTGAAGTGGTTAAGGTGCTGAGTCCCTGTATCTTGCGATGGTTGTTGCAAGCGTACTTGATGGTTGGCATTGGCATCCGTGAAGTTAAATCGATAAACGTTGTCAATTGATAGCCTAAAACCTTGCGTGGTTGGAGAGGGTAACGTTGAGCTGCCTGATTTTGAAGTGAGATCATTCCAGCGAGCAACCGCCGCCAACGTTAGCCAGATAGAATCCGACACGTTTTGCTGCTCACTTATGCCTTGCTGGTGTGTGACGAGGAAACCTGTATCAAGCTCAATCTCGGCAAAGGCTGGCTGCGAAATAATGCTATGCAGATAACCGATGTTTGTCGTTACTCCACGTACGTGGTATTGAGTCAACGCCTGTTTAAGCTGTTTTAGGGCGATATCACGAGTTTGACCCCAGACGATCAGTTTGCTGATCATCGGATCGTAGTATTCGCTGATGATATCGCCTTGAGTAACACCGCTATCAACACGCACACAAGCTAGTCGAACATTGCTGTCTGAGATGGGTTCTTGTAAATAATCAATGCGTCCAGTCGACGGCATAAAGTCATTGTCGGCATCTTCAGCGTAAATTCGCAGCTCGATTGAGTGTCCGTTATGGGTGATTTCGGATTGCGAGATCGGTAAATGCTCACCAGCTGCGACTTTGAATTGCCATTCAACCAAATCAACGCCGGTGATCAATTCAGTGACAGGGTGTTCAACTTGAAGGCGGGTATTCATCTCCATGAAGTAGAATTGACCTCGGCTATCGAGCAAGAACTCAACCGTACCAGCGCCTACATAGTCAATCGCTTGAGCGGCCTGAACTGCGGCTTCACCCATTTGTTTACGCAGTTCATCCCCAAGACCGGGTGCAGGTGCTTCTTCGACCACCTTTTGATGACGACGCTGAATGGAACAGTCACGATCAGAGAGATAGACACAGTTACCATGTTGGTCAGCAAATACCTGCACCTCAACGTGGCGAGGCTGCAATATGCATTTTTCGATTAGAAGCTGCTTGTCGCCAAAGCTGGAAAGCGCTTCACGCTGCGCACCGTCGATGGCCAAGGGCATTTCGGCTGCGCTATTGACCACTCGCATGCCTTTACCGCCGCCACCTTGGGTTGCTTTAAGCATCACTGGGTAACCGATTTTTTCCGCTTCCGTTAATAAATGCTCAACGCTGTTGTCTGTGCCGTGATAGCCCGGAACCAAAGGCACGTTCGCCTCTGACATGATTGCTTTGGCTTGAGATTTCGACCCCATAGCCTCGATTGCGTTGGTAGAGGGACCAATAAAAACGATGCCATTTTCACTGCACGCTTTGGCTAGTTTCGGGTTCTCGGAAAGAAAACCATACCCAGGGTGGATAGCATCGGCTTGCCATTTTTTCGCTGCGCCGATAATCGCATCGATATCGAGATACGACTCACTTGCCGGAGCAGGGCCAATGAATTCAGCGAAATCCGCCTGTTTTACATGTAAGCTGCTGCGATCCGCTTCGGAATAGACGGCAACCGTCTCGATAGCCATGCTTTTTGCGGTTTTAATGATTCGGCAGGCAATTTCACCGCGGTTTGCGATCAGTATTCTTTTAAACATGATTCCTCCAATGAGCGGCGCGCTTTTCAAAAAATGCACTCAGTCCTTCTTGTCCTTCACCGGACACGCGGGCGGTTGCAATGGCTTGGCTGGTGTATTCAATTAATGAGTGATCGATAGGTTGGTTGTCACAACGTAAGCAGAGCATTTTTGCTGCCTGCATGGCTTGTGGACCGTTGTTGAGCAGGTGGTCAATGGTGCGATTGACGGCTTCACGTGGTTGAGAGTCGATCTGATGAAGAATATTCATCGATAGCGCGGTTTCGGCATCAATCAGTTCCGCGGTTAAAAAGTAGCGTCGGCTTTGTCGTTGTCCAATCGCTCGGATTACGTATGGGCCGATGGTGGCGGGTAATAAACCGAGCTTCACTTCACTCAAACAGAAGCGGCTTTCAGGTGTACCGATAGCGATATCGCAGCAGCAGATAAGCCCGAGTGCACCACCAAATGCCGCGCCATGCACCATGGCAATGGTTGGTTTGCTAAAGGTATCCAGTTTATGCAGGAGCATCGCCAATTGCTGTGCATCTTGAAGGTTTTCACTCTCGGTTTTGGTGGCCATTGACTGCATCCAGCCAAGATCAGCACCCGCAGAAAAGTGTTTCCCTTGCGCGGTGAGCACCAATGCACGTAAAGAATCGTCTTGCTCAAGTTGTTCCAAAGTTTCGATAAGTGAAGCAATTAACTCGTCATTAAACGCGTTGTGTTTCTCTGGTCGATTCAGGCTCAACCAGGCAACGCCATTGCTGTCTTTTTCAAGCAGTAGTCCGGTCATGTGACTTCCTATGTCTGACATTTCAGTCTCTATTCCAATGCTCGCTAACCGTTACTTGTACAAACATCGGTATTCGCGAGGAGTTAAGGTTTGCCTTGTCTCCGGCTACATGCGGAAGATGCCAAATTTACTGTCTGGTATTGGTGCATTGAGCGCAGCAGACAGAGCAATGCCGACAACATCGCGTGTTTTCGCCGGATCAATAATCCCGTCGTCCCACAGGCGGGCACTGGCGTAATAAGCGTGGCTTTGGACTTGATATTGCTCCGCAATTGGACGTTTGAACGCTTCTTCTTCCTCTACGCTCCAGCTTTCACCTTTCCGCGTTTTGATATCGCGGGTTACTTGCGCCATCACGCCAGCCGCTTGCTCTCCACCCATGACGGAGATGCGTGCGTTTGGCCACATCCACATCATGGTTGGGTCATAAGCTCGGCCACACATGCCGTAGTTACCTGCGCCATACGAGCCACCAATAACCACGGTAAATTTAGGCACGTCCGCACACGCCACAGCGGTTACCATTTTCGCGCCATGTTTGGCGATGCCTTCGGCTTCGTACTTCTGACCGACCATAAAGCCAGTGATGTTCTGCAAGAAAAGCAGAGGAATTTTGCGCTGTGCGCACAGCTCAATAAAATGCGCGCCTTTTTGTGCGGATTCTGAAAATAGAATGCCGTTGTTAGCGACAATGCCAATCGGCATACCGTGAATATGGGCAAAGCCACAGACTAAGGTTTCACCAAATAGCGCTTTAAATTCATCGAACTGCGAATCATCAACAATTCGGGCAATCACTTCTTTTACATCAAACGGCTTTTTAAGATCGGTTCCGACGATGCCGTACAGCTCTCGCGCAGGAAAGCGTGGTTCCTGTGGCGTTTTTTGCTTGAGTTGGACGGGTTTCAAGTGGTTGATTTGTGAAACCGCTTGTCTTGCCAGCTCTAATGCATGGTGGTCGTTTTCTGCGTAATAGTCCGCCACACCAGAGGTACGGCAATGCACGTCTGCGCCACCAAGATCTTCCGCGCTGACTTCTTCACCTGTCGCCGCTTTAACGAGCGGTGGACCTGCCAAGAAAATCGTGCCTTGCTCTTTTACGATGATCGAAACGTCACACATGGCAGGCACGTAAGCTCCGCCAGCGGTACATAGCCCCATGACCACTGCAATTTGCGGGATACCCTTGGCTGACATTCGGGCTTGGTTATAGAAAATACGACCGAAGTGGTCTTTGTCTGGGAAGACCTCATCTTGGCGGGGTAGGTTAGCGCCGCCAGAGTCGACTAAGTAAACACACGGCAGTTGGCATTTTTCTGCAATTTCCTGTGCTCTTAAGTGCTTTTTCACGGTAAGTGGGTAGTAACTGCCGCCTTTTACCGTCACGTCGTTCGCGACGATCATGCACTCAGTGCCGTCAATCACACCCACACCTGCAACCACTCCAGCACATGGAACGTAATCTGGATACACATCCCAACCCGCGAACTGGCCAATTTCTAAGAAGGATGAACCGGGATCGAGGAGGGCAAGAATGCGCTCACGTACCGGAAGTTTGCCTTTCTTCTGCTGATGCTCACGTGCTTTCTCGCCGCCACCATCTTCGATTTGCGCAGTCACGGTATAGAGTTGATCCACGAGCGACGCCATAGAGCGGTAGTTTTCCTGATACTGCTCTGAATGGGTATTAATATTGGTCGTCAAACAAGCCATAAATAGCCGATCTCCATTCGGTAGACGGGTGACACCACCCGCCTTTATCTATGTTGAATAAGATTTAGGTTGAATAAGGAATTTATTTAGATTCAGAACGCCTAGGTATGTTGATTAGGCGCTTTCGTTAAACAATTCGCGACCAATAAGCATGCGGCGAATTTCTGAAGTGCCGGCCCCAATTTCATATAGTTTGGCATCACGTAGCAAACGACCGGTATCAAACTCATTGATATAACCGTTACCACCGAGTAGCTGAATGACATCTAATGCCATTTTGGTTGCCAGCTCTGCGCTGTAGAGGATCGCACCAGCAGAATCTTTACGTGTGGTTTCACCGCGATCACAAGCAGCTGCCACAGCATATACGTAGGCTTTAGCAGCATTCATTTGTGTGTACATATCCGCGATTTTCGCTTGCACAAGCTGGAATTCGCCAATGGATTTGCCGAACTGTTTACGGTCGTGGATATATGGCACAACGATATCCATACATGCCTGCATAATGCCAAGCGGGCCGCCGGCAAGGACAACGCGTTCGTAGTCCAAACCGCTCATCAACACTTTCACGCCTTGGTTTTCTTCGCCGAGAATATTTTCCGCAGGGACTTCGCAGTTTTGGAATACCAATTCACAAGTGTTCGAACCGCGCATGCCTAGTTTGTCGAGCTTTTGCGCTTGAGTGAATCCCGGGTATCCACGTTCTACAATAAAGGCCGTGATGCCTTTGGAGTGCTGGCTTGGATCGGTTTTGGCGTAGACAACATAGGTGTGTGCATCAGGGCCGTTGGTGATCCACATTTTGTTGCCGTTTAGCAGGAAAATATCGCCTTTACGTTCCGCTTTAAGCTGCATAGAGACCACATCAGAGCCAGCGCCGGGCTCGCTCATTGCTAGAGCACCAATATGTTCACCGGAGATGAGTTTAGGTAGGTATTTCTCTTTTTGCGCTTGTGTGCCGTTGCGGTGGATTTGATTGACACAAAGATTGGAGTGAGCGCCGTAACTTAATGCGACCGAGGCGGAAGCTCGGCTGATTTCTTCCATGGCAATAACGTGGGCGAGATAGCCCATGCCTGCACCACCAAACTCTTCGCTGGTGGTCACGCCTAAAAGACCCATGTCACCCAGCTTGGACCAAAGATGGTTTGGAAAGTCGTTAGATTGGTCGATAGATTGCGCTAGCGGCGCAATTTCTCTTGCAGCAAAACTATTGATTTGCTCGCGAAGCAAATCGGTATTTTCGTCATAAACAAAGTTCAGGGAAGAGTAGGTAGATTTCATTGCGTGTCCTTGCCTTTACGTCACCTACATCCCAGTGCTGAGGTATCAGGTGACTTTTTCGCCTTTCATGGATCTCAGTGTGTTTTGGCATCGCAACTGTGCCGCGTTTAACTCCATCATTACCGCTTGAATGTCGTTTGCTTGCTGTTGCAATGCTGCCTTCTTCTCTTCGATCAACCGAATCATATAGTTCAACTGCTCAGTACTTTGATCGGTATCGTAGAGTTCAAATAACTCTTTGATATCTGCAAGAGAAAAGCCCAATCGCTTACCTCGCAAAATCAGTTTTAGTCGAATTCGATCGCGACCATTGTAGATTCGAGTGTTGCCTTTACGTTCTGGAGTTAGGAGACCTAAATCTTCGTAGAAGCGAATACTTCGGGTAGTAATGTCGAACTCCTTCGCGAGCTCGCTGATCTTAAATGTGTTCATTCCTTAACCTTACGACTTTCGTATAACATTCATACGAATATACAATTCGTTAACGTTAAAGTAAACAAACAACATCCACTCTTGAGCCTTGATATCACTCGCATTTACTCGAAATAAAAGAATCACTCGAACAAACAATAACCTCAAACTTGACGTTAACGTAAATGTTAGTATAGTTATGACGTAAACGTCAACAAAAGGTTAATGGAATGAAAAATGAAACATGGATTGTTGCCGCTAAGCGAACGCCTATCGGCTCTTTTCAAGGTGCATTAGCTTCAACAGATGTCACGGAACTCGGTGCGAAAGCCATTCAAGGGGCGCTAGCCGAAAGCCAACTCGATGTGCACAAAATAAACGAAGTGTTGATGGGATGCGTTTTACCCGCCGGTGTGGGGCAAGCGCCAGCAAGACAAGCAAGTCTTAAAGCTGAAATGCCACAATCGATTGGTTGTACGACACTGAACAAAGTTTGTGGATCGGGTATGAAAACCGTGATGCTGGCCCATGATCTTATTCAATCTGGTAATGCGCATGCGGTTATCGCTGGTGGTATGGAAAACATGTCGTCTTCTCCTTATCTATTAAAGAAAGCGCGTGATGGTTTCCGTTTAGGTCACGAGCAAGTGCTTGATCACATGTTTTATGACGGTTTGCAGGATGCCTACCAAGGCGAATTGATGGGTGTCTTTGCCGAACAAACCGCGCAAAAGTACCAATTCAGCCGTGAAAGTATGGATGCATGGGCACAACAATCGGTGACTCGTGCGCAGCAAGCGATTGAGCAAGGTTTGTTCAAAGAAGAGATCGTGCCTGTTAACGTAAAAAGTCGACGTGGTGACACCTTGGTTGTAGACGATGAGCAACCGAGTAAACTCGACGTCACTAGAATTCCTACCTTACGCCCTGCGTTTGCTAAAGATGGCGGCGTAACGGCAGCCAACTCCAGTTCTATTTCTGATGGTGCATCGGCAATGGTATTGGTCGATAGTGAATTTGGCCGTCAGGAAAACCTTCAACCTCTAGCCAAAATTGTCGCGTACAGCACGCATGCAAGACAGCCAGATGAGTTCACCATCGCACCCGTATTCGCGATTGAAACGCTGTTGGAAAAAACGGGCTGGGACAAATCAGACGTGGACCTTTGGGAAATCAATGAAGCCTTTGCTGTTGTCACTCAATACGCGGTGAAGACACTCGAACTGGACGCGAGCAAAGTGAACTCTCGCGGCGGTGCATGTGCTTTAGGCCACCCCATTGGTGCAAGTGGTAACCGAATCCTCGTGACTTTGATTCACGCTCTTAAACAAACAGGCGGTAAACGTGGCGTTGCATCGCTTTGTATTGGTGGTGGCGAGGCAACCGCAATTGCGATTGAGATCTGTTAAGACTTTTGAACACAACACTTTGACCGCGGCGTAAGCCAGTGTCGATTTTACTAACAGTAGTCAGTACAAAGCTGAAAAATACAAGGATGTCATCATGACAGAACAAGTAAAGCAGTACATCGGTGGTGAATTTACCCAATCCGACTCAAAACAATGGCTAGATGTAACTAACCCGACAACCAATGAGGTGATTGCGCAAGTGCCTTGTGCCACGGAATCGGAAATGAATGCGGCTATTGCCAGCGCAACAGAAACGTTTAAGCGTTGGAAAGAAGTGGCGGCGCCCGAGCGTGCAAGACTGATGCTGCGCTATCAACATCTACTAAAAGAGCAACACGATGAGTTGGCGATACTGCTTTCCAGCGAAACAGGCAAAACCCTAGCGGATGCAAAAGGGGATGTTTGGCGTGGTATTGAAGTGGTGGAACAAGCGGCGAATATCTGTAGCTCGATGATGGGCGAAACGGTAGAAAACGTGGCAACCAATATTGATGGTTACTCTTATGTCCAGCCTCTTGGTGTTTGTGCTGGCATTACCCCGTTTAACTTCCCGGCGATGATCCCACTGTGGATGTTCCCAATGGCGATCGCTTGTGGAAACACTTTCATTTTGAAACCTTCAGAGCAAGTGCCGCTGACAGCAATGAAACTGGCAGCTCTGTTTGAGCAAGCAGGTGCACCAAAAGGCGTACTACAAATTGTCCATGGCTCGAAAGAACAAGTCGATCGCATTCTTACCGATCCGGTGGTTCGTGCGATTTCTTTTGTAGGCTCTGTGCCAGTTGGTGAATACATCTACAAAACAGGTACAGACAACCTAAAGCGCGTGCAGTCATTTGCGGGTGCGAAGAACCACATGGTCATCATGCCAGATGCAAACAAGCAGCAAGTCATCAATAACCTAGTTGGCGCGTCAGTCGGTGCCGCAGGCCAACGCTGTATGGCGATTTCGGTGGCGGTATTTGTCGGCGAAACCAAAGAATGGATTCCAGAGCTTAAAGAGGCGTTAGCTCAAGTTCAACCAGGCGCGTGGGATGATGAAACCGCCGGTTATGGTCCGCTGATTAGCCCGCAAGCGAAGCAGCGAGTGGTGAATCTGATTAATGAAGGCAAAGCGTCAGGCGCGAACTGTGTTCTGGATGGGACAGATTGCCAAGTACCTGGCTTCCCGAACGGCAACTGGGTTGGTCCAACGCTATTCACTAACGTGACTACTGACATGTCGATTTATCAGGAAGAGATTTTTGGCCCAGTGCTGCTGACAATGGAAGTCGACAATTTAGATGCGGCAATTGAGCTAATCAACGCGAATCGTTTTGGTAATGGTACGTCTATTTTCACGGCGAACGGCGCTGCCGCGAGAAAGTATCAACACAATATCGAAGTAGGTAACGTAGGCATCAACGTGCCGATTCCGGTGCCATTGCCGTTCTTCTCATTTACGGGGTGGAAAGGCAGTTTCTATGGCGATTTGCATGCTTATGGAAAACAGGCGGTTCGCTTCTACACCGAAACGAAAACCGTCACCGCGCGTTGGTTTGAAGATGACATTCCAAGCGGTCCAAACATGACTATCCAACTTAGCTAATTACTGGATTGGCGATACCTCTAGCCAAGCCCTCCGTTTAAGTGGGCTTGGCTTCAAGTGCAACGAATTAGACCTTAGGACTTCAAGATGGATTTTGAATTAAACGAAGATCAACTCGCGTTTGCCGAAGTAGCAAAGCAGTTTGCAGACCAAATGTTAGCACCGCATGCGGCCGAGTGGGATGAAAACCATCACTTCCCTAAAGATGTGCTTCGTCAGGCGGGTGAGCTGGGTTTTCTAAGCATCTACACACCGCCAGAGCATGGTGGCTTGGGGTTATCTCGTTTGGATGCAGCGATCATTTTTGAGCAGTTGGCCATGGGTTGTACCGCGACTACAGCGTTTATGACAATCCATAACATGGCAACTTGGATGATCACCAGCTTTGCCAAAACCGAAGTCGCGCAGCAATTTAGCGCGGATTTAATTTCGGGTGAAAAGCTTGCTTCCTACTGTTTAACCGAGCCAAACGCAGGCTCTGATGCCGCTTCGCTGACGACAAGTGCGGTACGTGACGGTGACGAGTTTGTCCTCAATGGCGCAAAAGTGTTTATCTCTGGCGCGGGTGATACAGATGTTCTCGTCGTGATGGCGCGTTCGTGCGGCGAAGGGGCGGGTGGCGTTTCTGCGTTCGTCGTTCCTGCTGACATCGAAGGCATTAGCTACGGTAAAAAAGAAGCCAAAATGGGTTGGAACTGCCAGCCAACGCGCATGATCACTTTCGAAAATGTCCGCATTCCTGCCGACTATCTGTTGGGTGAAGAGGGCGAAGGTTTTAAGTTTGCCATGCTTGGTCTGGATGGCGGCCGAATCAACATTGCTACTTGTTCCGTCGGCACGGCACAACAAGCACTGAACGAAGCCAAACAATACATGACTGAACGCAAACAGTTCGGACGTTCACTGGCGCAATTTCAAGCCCTGCAATTCAAGTTGGCCGATATGGCGACTGAGCTGGTTGCTGCGCGTCAAATGGTGCGATTTGCTGCCGCCAAACTCGATGCGCAACATACAGAAAAAAGCGCGTACTGTGCCATGGCAAAACGCTTTGCCACGGATGTGGGCTTTAAAGTCTGCGATCAGGCGCTGCAAATTCACGGTGGTTATGGCTACATCAAAGAATATCCGGTCGAGCGCCATTTCCGAGACGTTCGTGTTCACCAAATCCTTGAAGGTACCAACGAAATCATGCGTCTGATCATTTCAAGACGTTTACTCACGGAAGGCGTAGAGCTGCTTTAGTCAGCGAGACACAGCCTTACCTCAAGGAATAACAAAGGACTGAAAGATTATGACGGCACAAATCAAATTAGAGCGTGAAGCGCACATTGCCAAGCTCACGATTAGTAACCCGCCAGCAAACACTTGGACGCTTGAATCTTTGAATCAGCTAAAAGAGTTGGCGATTGAACTCAGTAATGATCGCTCTATTTATGCGTTGGTACTGACAGGCGAAGGAGAGAAATTCTTTTCTGCTGGCGCGGATCTCAACAACTTTGCATCCGGCGATAAATCGCAAGCCGCAGATATGGCGTTCGCATTTGGTGAAGCCTTTGAAGCGCTGTCTGCGCTCGATGGTGTTTCCATCGCGGCAATTAATGGTTACGCGATGGGTGGCGGTTTGGAAGTGGCAATGGCGTGCGACCTTCGCATCGCAGAAGAACAAGTACAAATGGCACTTCCTGAAGCATCGGTCGGCTTGTTGCCTTGCGCGGGCGGGACGCAAAACCTGACCGCGTTGGTTGGTGAAGGTTGGGCGAAGCGCATGATCCTGTGTGGTGAGCGTGTGACGGCCGAGCGAGCGGAAAAAATTGGTTTAGTCGAAGAAGTGGTTGCAAAAGGCAAAGCACTAGATGCAGCGATGGCACTTGCACAGCGTGTCGCAGGTCAATCACCGAAATCCGTGTCTGCGTGCAAAACGCTCATTCAAGGCCGACGCAGCCAAACTCACGCGGCCGGATTGGTCTCGGAGCGTGAACTGTTCTTACAGCTGTTCAATACACAAGATCAGACTGAGGGTGTGAATGCCTTCTTGCAGAAGCGTAAGCCACAATGGACAAACAGCTAGCGGAGGCCAAATGACAGGTACGGTAAATGTTTCACAGATAGAATGTGCTGACGGCTCTGCCATTGGTGTGTTGGAGCTTGATAATCCAGCCGCCCTCAACGCACTTAGCTATGTGATGATTGAGCAGTTGTACAAACAGCTTAATGAATGGCAAATGGACGACAGTATCGTTGCGGTGTTTTTGCATGCTCAGGGTGAAAAAGCGTTTTGTGCAGGTGGTGATATTCAGGCTATCTACCGTGCTCTAGAAAACAAAGAGCAAGATTTTGATTCTGCGTTTTCAGCCATGGAGACCTTCTTTGACCTTGAATATCGCTGTGATCATCTTATTCACACTTATCCAAAACCGATCATCGCGTGGGGACATGGTTATTTGATGGGCGGCGGTGTGGGCTTATTTATGGGCGCCAGCCATCGCGTTGCAGAAACCACCACACGCTTTGCGATGCCAGAGATCAAGATCGGCCTTTACCCAGACGTAGGCGCGACGTACTTCCTAAATCAGCTGCCAAAACATTTGGCACTTTTTCTGAGTTTGACGGCTTGCCAAATCAACGCGACAGACATGAAAGCGTTGGGGTTAAGCCAATGGATTGCAAAGCCAGAAAGCAAACAAGCACTGTTGGATCTGCTTACATCCATAAGTTGGAAAGGTGAAGCGAATATCAACGAAAAAATCGCCACTACGCTGCGTTTGGTACAAGTGGACGAGCCAAGCGAAGGGATGTTGATGCCATATGCGGGATTGATTGAGCAGCTTTGTTCGGGTGATTTAGATTCGATTGTTCGCGCAATCAGCAGTGCTGACGTTGATAACAAGTGGTTCGTCAATGCGCAAAAAGCATTGAACTATGGCAGTCCGTTGTCGCTCAATATCACCTATCAGCAGTTAACGCAGTATCAAAATCTCTCTTTGAAAGCGTGTTTTGATATGGAATTTAACCTAACACTACGTTGTGGTTTAGAAGGTGATTTTAGAGAAGGGGTTCGTGCGCTGATTATTGATAAAACCAATCAACCGACTTGGCAACATCGCACGGTTTCTGACGTAACGCCACAAGCTTTGGAACGCTTCTTCGCGCCAATTGACTCAGCAGAATACCCACTGACCGCATCGTCGGTTGCCACTGCGGTACTTTAGACAAGGAAGAAATACGACATGGACAAAATTGCATTTATTGGCCTTGGCAACATGGGTGCGCCTATGGCTAAGAACCTACTCAAAGCGGGCTTGAACGTTGAAGTGTTTGATTTGAACCCAAACGCAGTGGCAGAACTTACCGCACTAGGCGCTTCAAGTGCCGATTCGGTTCAGCAGGCAGTACAAGGTGCGGACGTGGTAGTCACCATGTTGCCAGCGAGCCAACACGTTCAAAGCGTTTATCTCGGTCAAGACGGGATCTTAGACAGCGTTAAATCGGGCACTTTGCTGATTGATTCATCGACCATCGATCCGGAGACAGCACGATCAGTCGGAGAACAATCAGAGCTGCGTGGCATCAGCTTTGTGGACGCGCCGGTGTCTGGCGGCGTTGCGGGCGCAGCGGCAGGTACGCTGACTTTCATTGTTGGCGGCTCACAAGAGAACTTTGTTCAAGCCAAAGCGGTGCTTAGCCACATGGGCAAAAACATTTTTCATGCTGGCGATGCCGGAGCCGGTCAGGTGGCGAAGATCTGCAATAACATGATGTTGGGCATTTTGATGAGCGGCACTTGTGAAGCACTCAATTTAGGCATGGAAAACGGACTCGATCCTAAAGTGTTGTCCGACATTATGCTGCAAAGTTCGGGTCGAAATTGGGCTCTAGAGCTCTACAACCCGTGTCCGGGCGTGATGGAAAATACGCCTGCGAGTAATGGCTATCAGGGTGGCTTCATGAGCCAGTTAATGGCGAAAGATCTCGGTCTTGCGATGGAAGCGGCGGTTGCCAGTCAAACATCAACACCAATGGGCAGCTTGGCTCGTAATCTGTTTAATTTTCACAACGGTCAGGGCAACGGGCAAAAAGATTTCTCAAGCTTGTTCGAGTTCTACCAAAAGCAAAATCAGGCCTAAGGAGCGCTTATGGAGTTAGCAAATAAGGTCATTGCGATCACGGGGGCTGGGCAGGGGCTGGGTAAACAAATGGCACTGTCTTTGGCGCAAAGTGGCGTTCATCTTGCGCTTATCGACCTCAACCCAGACCAACTGGCTGAAACGAAAGCGGAGTGTGAATCTCTCGGCGTTACCGCTCGTTTTTACGTGACGAACGTGACTGACGAGCAGCAGGTGTGCACTGCATTTGCGCAAATTGAAGCGGATTTCAAACAGCTCAATGGCGTGATCAATAACGCAGGCATTATGCGCGATGGCATGTTCATTAAAGTAAAAGATGGTCAGGTTAACGCGATGTCGCTAGAGCAGTTTCAGTCCGTTCTGGATGTGAATGTGAAAGGCACTTTTCTGTGCGGTCGTGAAGCGAGCAAGGTAATGCTCAACACCGACAGTAAAGGTGTGCTGATCAACATATCCAGCGTTGCGCGTGCCGGGAATATTGGTCAAACCAACTACTCCGCATCCAAAGCGGCCGTAGCCACCATGGCGACGGTGTGGGCGAAAGAGTTAGGGCGTTTTGGCATCCGCTCAGTGGCGATTGCACCGGGCGTTATCAAAACCGCAATGACCGATCAAATAAAACCTGAAGCAATGGAACGCTTGGTTAGTATGATCCCTGTGGGACGCTTAGGGCTTGCGGACGAAATTTCATCGACCATCAAATATGTGTTAACCAACGAGTTCGTCACCGGGAGGGTACTAGAAGTCGATGGTGGAATGCGAATGTAATCTTAATAAGAGGACCAGCGATAACAGTGTTGCTGGTTCTTCCGTATTATTCTAGTGATCATTAAAGCGCCACTTTAGTTTCACGTAATGTCCTCTTCCAACAGCGTTTATACGCTAGTTTTCATAACACACCATGCTCAGTGACACGACGCAATTTCTTTTTTATCCAGAATTGTGATGTTTTCGCGTGAAATAACCATAAAATCTATTGTTGCGTCAAAACTGAAATTATTCATTTGTCTCTTAAATGAGAAATTCCCTTTTATGGTTGAAAATTATTCTCTTTGTCTTTTTTGTGGGACGAAATCGTTTCTACATCGAAAGTTGGTGATTTATTATTCACTACAGAATGCATGGGAAAGCATGCGCGGTGTGACCATTGTCATTCACGTGCAAAATAATAATCAAAACTTCCCACCACACTGAAGTAACTACCCATCAGGGAATAATAATAATGTCGCAATTTTATAAGCTCAGAGCGTTGTCGCTTGTGTTTTGGTTCGTGTTTTTGACGACCAAAGTCTATGCGCAAAGCCCTGAGCCAAAAGATAAGTTTCTGCAATCTCTTGAAGGGATTGAGAGCCAAATTTACGCGCTGCCACAAAGTTCACTAGCACAAATCGAATCATTAGAAGAAGACTCTCTACTGCAAAACCAGCCCAAGGATCTGTTGATTCGTTATTGGCTGGCGAAGTCGACCGTTCTTGAGTTGTTAGGGCGCGATAAAGAGAGCTTAGCAGTGGTAGATAAAGGGTTGAGTTTGACACCAGAACAAAGCCAAGAGCACTTGCTGTTCAAGCTGATCCAAATTCGAGCCATGATGGGCAATCGAGATATCGATACCGCGCTCTCGTCGTTGGATGCTTTGCTTGAAACGTCACGAGAAAAAGGTGACAAGAAATTGGAATCGGAAGTTCTGTTGCTCAAAGGTCGTTACTACGATGAGCAAGGGGACTATAAGAAATCGTACGCGGCGTTGATGTCTTCGATGGAAGCGGCGGAGTCATCGGGTGCGCAGGGCTTAGTCGAACGTGCAGCGCTAGAGCTCGGTGATGTATTGGTAAAAATTCAAGGCTATGACCGCTCTGAAGTCGTGCTGAAGCAGGCGTATCGTTATTTTAAAGACCGCCGCATGTCGTTTAATGAGTTGCTTAGCGTCCTAACTATTGCAAAGCTACACAAAGCTCAGTTCCAATACGATGAAGCCATCAAATCTTATCAAGCAGCTTTAAAGCTTGCGCAGATTATTGGTGACGGACGTTTTCGCTTTCGGGTGAACTTGGAGCTTGCGTCTCTGTATCGCGAAACCAACAACGAAAAAAACATGCTGCGTCATCTCAAGCTTGCCGAAAACTTGCAGTATCGTGAAACCTCGAATGCGTACTTGGCAACATTTAAGTTGTTGCAAGCTGAGTACATGCTAGAGCGTAAGCAGTATCAAGCTTTGTTAACGATGATTACGCCTTTACTTCCTGAGATCATCGAGAGTCGCTACATCAAACAGCAGCAAATGGAGCTGTTAAAAGTCGCTGCTATGGCTTACGCCGGAGATCAAAACTTCGAATTGGCCTATCAAACCTACGGTCAATATCATGAAAAATTCATTCAATTTAGTAATCAGCGTGAAGTCGAGAACTTAGAGCGACAACAAACCTTGTTTGAGCTAGAGCGATTAGAGTACGAGAACGAAAACCTCAACTGGAATAATGTATTACAGCGTCTAGAGCTGGAGAATAATCGCCGAACGTTCTACCTGTTGGGTGAAGTGTTATTGGTAATGATTGGTATTTTATTGCTTATGGCGTTGGTATTTTTGTACGTGAACCGTTCGCGTTTACGTATGCGTCGTTTGGCGAAAACCGACATGTTAACGGGCCTGTTTAACCGCCGATTCTTGGAAGAATGGTTTGCGAAACCTGCAGAGCAAAAGCCTAAGCTGATTGAAAAGCCAATTCCAGAAACGAAGAAAGGTAAGTTGGTTCACAAGCTAAACAAGCAAGTCATGCGTGTTCACTACGGCTATTTGGCGCTCAATCATTGGGTTGAAAGAAAGCTTGATAAGCAAAAAATGGTAGCGAAAAAGCCGGAAACAGGGCCGATCACGCTGGTTATGATGGATGTCGACCACTTCAAACAAGTCAACGATACCTATGGCCATGTGTTTGGTGATGTCGTATTAACTGGCGTAGCCAAAGTGCTCGACTCGTCGGTGCGTGAGAGTGATATTGTTGCTCGTCTTGGTGGGGAAGAGTTCGTTATCGTTCTTCCTAATACCGATCTTGAAGAAGCAACCGCGCTGGCTGAACGACTGCGTATTGCGCTTTCTCAACGTGGCTTTGTAACGGAGAACAATCAAGCCGTGAATGTCACTTGTAGTTTTGGTGTGATCACTTCGGATGACGTCGACGTTTCATTTGAAGCGCTTTGTAGCCAAGCAGATAAGTTGTTGTACGAAGCCAAATCCAGTGGACGAAACTGTGTGAAAGCACTGTCGTTTAGCTGAGCATGGCACAATAAGAGTCGCGCAACGCGGCTCTTTTTTTGCCAGTTTTATGTGCTCACCACTCCCTTCTTAAGTTCTGGCAGAACTCGACGTACTTATCTATCTGAATCTTATCAATATGCTTCCTGCAAGTGCAGCACTTGGATATGCGTCCATTTTGCCAGGTGCTCCCATCTTTCATTTAAATCTTCTAATTTACGTAGTTGTGGTTGGTAACAATCTAGCAACTCACGGGGCTGGGCAGTTAATTGGAATTACTTGCCTACCATTCAGAAATGAAACAACACAAATAATTAGTGTTCGATGTAAATGTTTTCTAACGCTTCTGCGTTGCGTTGTTCGCTTCGTTGGTGTTGAAGTTCAGTTTAACTGCTGTTGTTAATTAAGTTGTTGAAATTAATTGCGTTAATTTGTTTTGTTTCTTGTTTTTTGGCGGATCTTTGAATGGATGGTAGGGTTGGGTTTGTCTTATTACGGCATGTATTTAAATCTCATTATCACTACTTTTAACAATAAATGGTTTGAGTTCGAACTAAATTTTTGGCATTTTATATTTAACTAACCGTTCAATTAAAAATAACAAGGACGCAAAATGCCAAAGGTGGGGATGCCTGAAATCAGAAAACCGCAGCTTGTAAAAGCGACCATGTCAGTGATTGACAGAGTCGGTTTACATGCTGCGAGCATCTCGTTGATCAGTAAAGAGGCTGGAGTATCAACGGGGATAATTAATCACTACTTCGGTGGTAAGCATGGGTTGTTAGAAGAAACCATGCGCGAGATCCTTCGTCAGCTTTCTTCAACAATCACTGGGAAGCTTCGTGCGTTGCCAGCAGATGCTCATCATCAGCGTATCAACGCCATTATTGACGGCAACTTTGTTGGTTATCAGGCAGAAAACAAAGTCGCTAAAACGTGGCTGGCTTTCTGGTCTTACTCAATGCATGACGAGCAACTTAAGCGTTTGCAACGAGTGAATGAACGACGTCTGTTGTCCCATCTAAGAAGAGAATTAAAAGCGCTATTAAGTGCGGAGCAAGCAGAGTTGGTTGCTCACGGGATAGCATCACTGATTGACGGTATATGGCTACGCGGCACGCTCAACCCGCAAGGCATCGATGCTGATAAAGCGAGGATCATCATCAACGATTATCTCGAAAAGCAGCTAACGTTTTACTCTCATAAAATATAAAAGTCACAGGTCTTCACTATGGAAATGAAAACACATTACATCGATGGTGCAATGTATATCGGATGTTCTGAAGAGCATTTCACCACTTACAATCCGGCAAATGGTGAGCCATTGGCCAATATTAAACAAGCAAACCAGAGCGATATGGAAGCCGCTATTGAATCTGCAAAGCGCGGCTTTGAGGTTTGGTCTGCAATGACGGCCATAGAACGTAGCCGAATTCTCAACAAAGCGGTAGCGATTCTGCGTGAACGCAATGACGAGTTAGCCGCTTTAGAAGTGGCGGACACGGGTAAGCCAATTCAAGAAGCGATCGCTGTTGATATTACGACAGGCGCAGATGTTATCGAATATTACGCTGGTCTTGCACCAAGTTTGCAGGGTGAGCAACAACCACTTAATGAAAACCAGTTTTTCTATACCCGCCGTGAACCTTTGGGAATTTGCGCAGGTATTGGCGCCTGGAACTATCCTATTCAAATCGCAATGTGGAAATCAGCACCAGCACTGGCTGCGGGTAATGCAATGATCTTTAAGCCGTCGGAAGAAACACCGCTTACAGCACTTAAGCTTGCGGAAATTTATTCTGAAGCGGGTCTTCCTGATGGTGTGTTTAACGTCGTGCAGGGTGACTACCGCGTAGGGCAGATGCTAACGGCGCATCCGGATATTGCTAAAGTATCGTTCACTGGCGAATCAGGTACTGGCAAAGTTGTTATGGGTGACAGTGCAAAAACGCTTAAGCAAGTCACAATGGAGTTAGGTGGCAAGTCACCACTGATCGTTTTTGATGATGCGAAGTTGAATGATGCGGTATCGGCCGCAATGGTTGCTAACTTTTACACTCAGGGTGAGGTATGTACCAACGGTACCCGTGTATTCGTCCATGAATCTATCTACGACGACTTTGTTGCACAGCTTAAAACTCGTACTGAGAAACTGGTTGTCGGCGACCCTCTTGATGAAAATACACAAATCGGTGCCCTAATTTCAAAAGAACATGAAAGCAAAGTGCTGTCAGCGATTGAGAGCGCAAAAGCGAGCGGTGCCACTCTGCTGACCGGCGGTTACAAAGTAACAGATAATGGTCTGCAAAATGGTAACTTCGTTGCTCCAACCGTATTTATCGACTGTGACGACAGCATGAGCCACGTACAGCAAGAGATCTTTGGTCCTGTAATGTCCGTGCTTAAATTTAGCGAAGAAGCTGAAGTTATCGAGCGAGCTAACGATACGGACTATGGCTTGGCTGCTGGTGTCTTTACTCAGAACCTCTCTCGCGCTCATCGCGTAATTCATAAGATTCAGGCAGGTATCTGCTGGGTTAATGCATGGGGTGACTCTCCGGCAGAAATGCCAGTTGGTGGCTATAAGCAATCCGGTATTGGCCGTGAGAACGGCGTCGAAACACTGAAGCACTACACGCAAACTAAGAGCGTACTGGTTCAGCTTAGCGACTTCGAAAGCCCTTACGCCTAAACACACCTAGGAGACACAAAATGAAACAACACTACGATTATATTATCGTCGGTGCGGGTTCGGCCGGCTGTGTGTTAGCGGATCGCTTGAGTGAGAGTGGTCAGCACTCAGTATTATTGCTGGAAGCGGGTGGTACGGATAAGAGTATTTTCATCCAAATGCCGACAGCACTTTCGTACCCGATGAACACTGAAAAATACGCTTGGCAGTTTGAGACCGTACAAGAAGATGGTCTTGATGGACGCCAGTTGCACTGTCCTCGCGGTAAAGTTCTCGGTGGTAGCTCTTCTATCAACGGTATGGTTTACGTACGTGGCCATGCTTGCGACTTCGACCAGTGGGAAGAAGAGGGAGCTAAAGGTTGGAATTACCAAGCGTGCTTACCGTACTTCCGCAAAGCTGAATCTTGGGTCGGTGGTGCTGATGAGTACCGAGGTGACAGTGGTCCGCTAGGCACATGTAGCGGCAATGACATGAAGCTGAACCCGTTGTATGAAGCCTTTATTGAGGCTGGTAAAGAGGCGGGCTATCCCGAAACTGACGATTACAACGGTTTCCAGCAGGAAGGCTTCGGTCCGATGCACATGACCGTTGATAAAGGCGTACGTGCTTCAACCTCTAATGCATACTTAAGCCGTGCTAAAAAGCGCAAGAACTTCACGCTCATGAAGCGAGTGACTGTGCGTCGTGTGTTACTTGAAGAGACAGGGCTACAAGGCAAGAAAGCGGTCGGCGTTGAATTTGAGAAAGCAGGTTCAATTCAGCAGTGTTTCGCGAAAAATGAAGTCATTTCTAGTGCAGGCTCAATCGGCTCGGTACAGCTACTTCAACTTTCCGGTATTGGTCCTAAAGATGTACTGGAAAAAGCGGGCATCGAGTTGAAACACCAGTTGGAAGGGGTAGGTAAAAACCTGCAAGACCATCTGGAAGTGTACTTCCAATACCACTGTAAGCAGCCAATCACACTGAACAGTAAACTAGGCTTGGTGAGCAAAGGGTTAATCGGTACCGAGTGGATTCTGACTCGAAAAGGTCTTGGCGCAACTAACCATTTTGAATCGTGTGCGTTTATTCGTTCGCGTGAAGGATTAAAGTGGCCAAATATTCAATATCACTTCCTACCTGCGGCAATGCGTTATGACGGACAGGCTGCCTTTGATGGCCATGGTTTCCAGGTACACGTCGGCCCTAATAAACCAGAGAGCCGGGGCACTGTAGAGGTGGTTTCTTCTAACCCGAATGATAAGCCAAAGATTGAGTTTAACTACATCTCGGCCGAGCAAGATAAACAGGACTGGCGTGACTGTATTCGTCTGACGCGCGAAATTCTCAATCAACCTGCGATGGATGAGTTCCGTGGCGATGAGATCCAGCCAGGTCTCAATATCACTACCGACGAGCAAATTGATGAGTGGGTTAAGCAAAATGTTGAGAGTGCTTATCATCCTTCATGTAGCTGCAAAATGGGTGCAGACGATGATCCGCTAGCCGTACTGGATGAGCAGTGTCAGGTACGCGGCATCCAGGGTTTGCGTGTTGTGGACTCGTCAATTTTCCCAACCATTCCAAATGGTAACTTGAATGCGCCAACCATCATGGTTGCAGAACGGGCTGCGGACATGATCTTGGGTAACGCACTAGAAAAATCAAATAACACTCCGGTTTGGATTGCACCGAACTGGCAAGAGATGCAGCGAATGCATCCACCGAAAAGAGACTTGGAGTCGATCTCTTAATCTTTAAAAACTGAGAATAAAGTCAGAAATTATTAAAAGGAATTCAACATGTCTAAGATGACAAAAATACTATCGACTATCGCATTAAGTTCTGTAGCGACTGGCGCTTACGCAAATCAATGTGAAACGGTTCGTTTTGCTGATGTCGGTTGGACAGACATTACCGCAACCACTGCTGTAACCACAGAGCTACTGAAAGGCTTGGGTTACAAAACCAAGACGGATCTGCTGTCTGTACCAGTAACTTATTCTTCTATGGCGAACGGCGACATTGATATCTTCCTTGGTAACTGGATGCCAACGATGGAAGGTGACATCGCTAAGTACCGAGATGCTGGCACTGTCGAAACGGTAAAAGCGAACCTTGTCGGTGCGAAATACACTCTGGCAGTACCAAAATACGTTTATGACGCCGGTGTGAAGAGCTTTGCTGACCTGGAAAAACATGCCGACAAATTTAAAGACCGCATTTACGGCATCGAACCAGGTAACGATGGTAACCGCCTGATTCAATCCATGATCGACAGCAATGCGTTTGGTTTAAAAGACTTCAGCCTAGTTGAATCAAGTGAAGCGGGCATGGTGTCACAAGTATCACGTGCGGTACGTCGCAATCAGTGGATCGTTTACTTGGGTTGGGCACCGCACCCAATGAACAGCAACGTTGAAATGGAATACCTGGCGGGTGGCGATGATTTCTTCGGTCCAAATTACGGCGGTGCAAACGTTTATACAAACGTACGTCAAAACTACCTTGCTGAGTGTCCGAATGTGGGTCAACTAGTGAAAAACCTAGAATTCAGCCTAGAAATGGAAAACGAGCTGATGGAAGCGATTCTTAACCAGAAGCAAAAGCCATCTAAAGCGGCACAGGCATGGTTAAACGCGAACGCAGACAAAATCGAAGCGTGGCTGAAAGACGTGAAAACCGTCGATGGCCAAGACGCTCAGTCGGCAATTGCTCGTTACCTTAAAGACAACGCTTAATTGATTTTCTTAGTGGGCAGCAATGCCCACATCATCAACACATAGGTTTTATTGTGAATTTTATTACGGACAACAAACTACCGTTGGGCCAATGGATGGAAACGGGCGTCGATTGGTTAACCATCAATGCATCAGGTTTTTTTGATGCAATCTCTATTACCCTAGAAACCATCATTATGTTTGTGGTGGATATCTTTAAATGGATGCCGCCAGCCGCTCCTATCATTATGACTGCTGCGTTAGCGTGGTTTTTGCACCGCAGTCTCCCGTTGGTCGTATTTATTGTATTGGCTCTGTTGGCAATTCTTAACCTTGGCTACTGGCAAGAAATGCTGGAAACCTTTGTTCTTGTGTTTGCAGCGACAACGATTTCCGTATTAATTGGCGTTCCACTGGGGATCATGGCAGCGCATCGCCCTTGGTTATACACGTTACTTCGACCTATTTTGGATCTGATGCAAACCGTACCGACATTCGTCTACTTGATCCCGACATTAGTTTTGTTTGGTTTAGGCATTGTACCGGGACTGATTTCAACCATCATTTTTGCCATTGCCGCACCAATTCGATTGACGTATTTGGGCATCATCAAAGTGCCACAAGAACTACTGGAAGCGGGTAAAGCATTTGGCGCAAGCCGTATGAAGTTACTGTTTAAGGTGGAGTTACCTGCGGCATTACCTAGCATCATGGCGGGGGTTACTCAATGTATTATGCTATCTCTTTCGATGGTGGTCATTGCCGCACTAGTAGGTGCAGATGGTTTAGGTAAGCCAGTTGTGCGCGCACTGAACACGGTAAATATCTCACAAGGTTTTGAAGCTGGTTTAGCGATTGTTCTTGTTGCCATCATTCTTGATCGCTTATGCAAAGCGCCAAACCAGAAGGAGGCTTAATCATGGACGCTATTACTATTGAAAATCTTGATGTGGTGTTTGGTCAGCAGCAATCACAAGCTTTGGCTTTGCTGGGTCAAGGTAAGTCTCGTCAGGAGATCATCGACGAAACCGGTCAGGTCGTTGGTGTTGATAATGTTTCTCTAACGGTCAAACGTGGTGAAATCTGTGTATTGATGGGTTTGTCTGGTTCTGGAAAATCCAGCTTGCTTCGCACCGTGAACGGGCTCAATGATATTTCTCGTGGTTCGCTGAAAATTCAAGATGGCGACGATATGGTAGAGCTTGCTAACTGTAATGAGCAGACGCTTCGTCATCTACGTACTCATCGAGTGTCGATGGTGTTCCAGAAGTTTGCTCTGATGCCTTGGCTAACGGTACTGGATAACGTGGCATTTGGCCTTGAAATGCAAGGTATAGGTAAAGCAGCGCGCCGTGCAAAAGCACGTGAACAGTTAGAAATGGTTGGTTTGTCAGAATGGGAGAGTAAGTTCCCGCATGAGCTTTCTGGCGGTATGCAGCAGCGCGTGGGCTTGGCTCGTGCGTTTGCGATGGATACGGACATTCTTCTCATGGATGAACCGTTTTCAGCACTTGACCCACTGATTCGTGCACAACTTCAAGATGAACTGATTCTGCTGCAAGAAAAGCTGAACAAAACGATTTTGTTCGTAAGTCATGACTTAGATGAAGCACTTAAAATTGGTAACAACATTGCCATTATGGAATCGGGTAAACTCATTCAGCATGGCAAACCAGAGCAGATCATTCTGGCACCAGAAACCGATTATGTGGCGGACTTCGTTGCCCACACGAATCCTCTGAATGTGCTTAAAGGTCGTTCTCTAATGAAGTCGAGTGATGCTTTGGTACGTGAAAAAGAGCGTGTGCTTATTTGTCCTGATAAAGAAATTTGGGTGACGCAAGAGTCGAAAGGCCTGAGTTTGCCGAACTCTGAACAGTCGCTGATTCAGTGGGTAAGCGAATCATCGAACCTTGATGATGTCGAATCTAACTCTCTGGTTCAGGTTAGCCCGAACATCAGCATGCGCGAAGCGATAGAGCTTAAGCAGCGCAGTAACCAGCCTCTGTTGCTGGTGGAAGATGACAAGTTGGTTGGTGTGTTGAGTGATCACGAGTTGTATGACGCGCTGCTTGGTAATTTTAAATCCGAGCAAGTGGCTTAGTTGAGATAAACGTCTGAACTGAAAGCGATACTCAACTCAAATTACACTCAAAACAAACAAGCCGCACATCAATGTGCGGCTTGTTCATTCAACAATGATGATTTCAATCAGCTTTTATAGCGTGGTGATAACATCATCCAATGCCATACGCGCTTTAGGTAAACCGTGATTGTAGTCTTCACCATCTTTGTGGTAACCGATCGCCAGCGCAACTTCACAAACGTGGCCTTCCAACTCGTCTTTAAATTCTTCGCCAATCAGCTCAGGATCAACGCCTTCCATTGGAGTGGAGTCAATACCAAGGCGCGCTAATGTGTGCAGTAGGTTACCCAGTGCGATGTAAACTTGCGCCTTAGTCCAATGACCGTTGAAGCCATTTTCATCGGTGTTCGCTTCGGCAAATGCGTATGCGCCCATAAAGGTGTTGTACATATCTGCTGGTAGGTGACCTGAAGTGACTTCGGCATCCACGCGTTTTGCAAACTTCTCTTTTGTGAACTTAGGATCGTAAGCAAGAAGGATAGTGTGCGACGCCGTGGTTGCGTGGGGTTGGTTAAATTGGTGTTTGTTCGCGAACGTGCTGTGGAAGCGTTGTTTCGCTTCATCACTTTCAATCACGATGAATTTCCATGGTTGCGAGTTAATTGACGATGCAGACAGACGAATGGCTTCTTTGATGATGGCCATATCTTCTTGAGAAATGCGTTTTTCTGCGTCGTATTTTTTCGCTGTGTAGCGGCTGTTTAGATCTTTAATGATTTGATGAGACACGTTTTTATCCTCGTTATTCAGTTTTATATCGGCCGCTTTTAGCTTCGACAACCACGCGTACCTCGAAAGTGAGTTCATAGTACCGAATAACCAGCAATTGATAAGATGGCTTTTATTTAAATCACTTTTAACTTTTTGTTGAAAATCGAACAGAGAACTTGGGAGTGATGTTTCAAACTCTGCGTAGAGAACGTGGTCTTTGCTGTTTCTTGGCCAAAATTACAAGCTTTGAGATATTCGCTTGCCCCTTGTTTGAGATATTAAATTACACTCATAAAATATGAGTTGTACTCTGGTTTTCGTTTGGAGTGGTCATGAATGTGATTGAGGTTTTCAACGACAGTTACGAGCGTTGTGTTCTCAGTGAGCACTTCTTCGAGCGGTTTTATGCCAAGTTTTGGTCGAAAGGAAAGAGCTTTCGGCAGAAATTTGAAGGCGTAGATATGCAAAAGCAAGTTCGTATGCTCAAAGGTTCGATCGTCTTTTTTATGATGACAGACACGTCTTCTGATGCGCGAAAAATGATGGAAAAGTATGGCAAAAAGCACGGTATCGATAACATTGGTATCAAACCCGAAGACATTGATATTTGGTTTGAAAGCTTATTGGAAACAGTACAAGAGTGTGATTATGAGTACAACTCCGACGTTGAAAAGGCATGGCGCGCTTGTTTTAAATCGGGTCTGGAAATCATGAAACGCGAATGTGGTACACCGCCAAGTAAATCCGACACGGATCAGTGATCGAAAGGTTTGTGATATCTAATATGAAGAAGCGGCCTTACTGTTTACACCAAACTCAACGAGACCAAACTAAGTCCGCTCAAGTTAAACCCAAGCCGCTTCCGCCCTTATTTGAAAATTAATGTGGCTATTCTTCTTTATCCTGCCCCTGATTCTTTTTAACGGCGTTGGCAATGTCCGTCACCGCTTCGACCAAATTAATTGGCATTGGGAAGATGATGGTTGAGGTTTTGTCCGTCGTAATTTCGGTTAAGGTCTGCATATAGCGTAATTGCAGCGCGTTTGGCGCTTCGTTTAGCATTTCTGCGGCTTCTTTCAGCTTGTTCGACGCTTCCAATTCACCCGTTGCGTGAATCACTTTGGCTCGGCGGTTACGTTCAGCTTCGGCTTGGCGAGCCAGCGCGCGAACCATGCTGTCGTTCAAATCGACGTGTTTGACTTCGACGGTGGAGATTTTAATGCCCCAATCGTCGGTTTGTTGATCGAGTATGGATTGTAAATCCTTGTTGAGTCGTTCTCGTTCGGATAGCAGTTCATCCAACTCGTGTTGGCCCAGCACCGAGCGTAGCGTCGTTTGTGCTAACTGGCTGGTGGCATCGCTGTAACTTTCAATATTGTTGATTGCCATTTGTGGGTCAACCACGCGAAAATACACCACCGCGTTAACGCGCACAGAGACGTTATCTTTGGTGATCAAATCTTGTGTTGGCACATCCAGCACAATGGTTCGCAGATCAACACGAACCATTTGTTGGATGAAAGGAATCAAAATGATCAAGCCCGGGCCTTTTACTTCTTGAAATCGCCCCAGAAAGAACACTACGCCTCGTTCGTACTCGCGCAGAACCTTAAACATTTGTGTCGCTAATGCGAACAGCAGCACCACGATCACAGCAACAGTGTAGAGCATCATAAACGCCTCCTATTCTTTAGGGCGGTCATTGGGCTTCACCGTTAAGGTTAGCCCTTTAACATGAACAATGGTGACCGATTCACCTTGTTTGAGTTCTTGATCTTGTTCGGTCTTCGCTTGCCAAAATGCACCTTCAAACTGCACGCGGCCTTGTCCGTCGATGAAGTCGTCACTCACAATGGCATGTTTACCGGGGTAGGTCTCTAAACCTGTGGTGACGCCTTTTCCTCGAATCCTGAGTAAGAAACCAATAGTGAGAAGAATCAACGCGATAGAGAAAATGGCGATACCGAAAATCAACGGTAGGGCAATTTGGAAGCCCGGGAGCTCGCTGTCCATCAGGAATATTGAACCAAGCACAAATGCTACTACGCCGCCCAAGCCTAAAATGCCAAAGCTTGGGCTAAAGGCTTCGGCAATCATGAGCGCGATACCGAGTAGCAGCAGCCCTAAACCTGCGTAGTTGACGGGCATCATTTGCAGTGCGTACATCGCAAGCAGTAAGCAGATGCCGCCAAGCACACCGGGTAAACCCACTCCGGGGTTATAAAACTCGAGTAATAGGCCGTAAATGCCGATGAGCATTAGAATGTAGGCGACATTAGGATTGGTGATCACCGCAAGCATTTCTGCACGCCAGTCCGGTGTTCTTTCAACCCAAATGGGATTCTCGAGTGACAATGTCATGGGGAGATTGTTCACCTTGACGGATTTACCGTTTATCGCGGTGACCAACTCTTCTGGCGAGTTGGCGATGACATCAATGACATTGAGTTCTAAGGCTTCTTCTGCGTCTAAACTGGCGGCTTCACTGACGGCTTTTTCTGCCCATTGTGCATTGCGGTCATGTAATTTTGCGAGCCCTTTAATGTAGGCTTTTGCGTCATTGATGACCTTTTTCTCCATGGCGGTTTTAGCCGGAACTTGATCGCCGCTCTTTTCTGCATTGGGTTTGTTTTCATCCGAGGCTTCTTTGTCTTTGCCGTCATCAGAAGAGGGCGCTTGTGGTGCACCACCTATGGCGACAGGTGTTGCTGCGCCTAGGTTGGTCGCTTCTGCCATTGCCGCAACGTGGCTGGCAAGCAGAATGTAAGTGCCCGCGCTCGCGGCTCTAGAGCCTGAAGGCCCAACCCAAGTCGCAATCGGTGTGGTCGAGGTTGTAATGGCGTGAATAATGTCTCTCATCGCGCTATCTAGCCCGCCAGGGGTATCCATTTTGAGAATCACTAGGCTCACGCCGTTGATTTGAGCTTGTTCAATTTCCCTAGTGAGGTAGTCACTGTTGGCTGGGCCAATTGCCCCTTTTACGGGCACAATCCAAACCGTATTTGCCAGTGTTTGGCCAGCAAATAGAAGCAGCGGTAGTAGCCATATCCATGTCCGTTTCATGCAGTCCTCCTTGTCCGGTGACAGGGACTTATTGAAAACCTTGTTTAAAGTATATACGCAGACATTTATATCGGGTTGAAACCGTGTTCGATCATCAGTGCGATGCAATACTGAGTCTTACGTGGCAAGAAGCAGAGAGATTGGGGAACAAAAAAGGGCTTTGCCTTGGGAGGGGGAGCGAGATTAACAGTGGGGCAAGCCAGAAAACTGAGCGAATGCGTCTTCTCGAGTCATCGGTTTATAGAAGTAGAAACCTTGTAACTCATCTATATTCCACACTTTTAGTTTGCGGACTTGGCTGGCCGTCTCGACCCCTTCTGCGACGATGGTTAATCCTAACTCTTGCGACATATTGGCAATGTTTCGCACGAGCGTTTTGGCTCGGTCGTTGGTTTCAATTTCATCCACGTACGATTTGTCGAGTTTGACGATGTCTAGAGGGAAGTTGCACACGCTGCTGAATGATGCGTAGCCCGTACCAAAATCATCCAGCGCCAGTTGTACGCCCAGTTGTTTGATTTCGTTGATGCAGTGGATGGATTCCGTTTCGCCGCCCATCAGCATACTTTCGGTGATTTCTAGCACCAAATGACCTGCAGAGATGTTGTGCTCTTCAATCATGGTTTGCAGGAATGAAATCAGCCGTGAATGGTAGAAATGCTGCGCACTCAGGTTGACGTGCACCGTCAGTGGCGGCAAGCCTTGGCTGTGTCTCTTTGTGTTCAGTTTGCCGATAAAATCGCAAGACTGATTGAGGATGGATTCTCCAAGTTCAACAATTAGTTTCCCTTGCTCTGCAAGCGGAATAAAGATCAACGGCGAGATAATGCCGAGCGTTGGATGCGGCCATCGAGCCAATGCTTCAAAGCCAATGATTTCACCTGATTTCGCGTTCACGATTGGTTGAAAATAAGGAATGATGTTGTCTTGTCGAATCGCTACTTCTAAGTCGCGATGGATGATCATCGACGTTTCTGCCTGCTCAGATAATTCACCATCAGCGACCAACACTTCATGCATGTGACGACCGCTCATTGACTGCGCAGAGTAACGAGCTACAAGCAATAGGTGCTCAAGGGATTGGTGGGTGATTTTAGGGTCAACCATCACGGCTTTGCTGTCGAGCGACAACATAATCCCAGAGAGTTCGATTTTGTAAGAGAGCTGATTTAACAGTCGGTTTGCCGCTTCCAACGCGTCGCTGTGACCGCTTGCGTTGGGAAGAATGACGATGAACTCATGCTCACTAATCCGACCAATTTGGTGAGTACCCAAATGGTCGCGCAACAAAGTCGAGATGTACTGGATCGCCTCATCAAAGATCAGGTGTCCGTACACTTCAGCGATTTGCTTGAGGCTCTTACTTGTTATGTAGATGAACGAGAAGTGATTCGGCTGGTGTTTCACCAACTCTTCAAGTGCACCTAAGATTACCGGGCGATTACAAAAGCCGGACACAGGATCAAAATCGGTCAGCTTTTGAATCATCTCAGCTTGTTGTTTGTTTTCACTCAAATCTTGCAACAGCAGCATCAAGGCGGTGTGCCCGTTGTGCTGAATCAGTGTTGCTTCTATTAAACAATCGATGGTTTCGCCATGGCTGTCTAGCATCTGTGCTTCAAACTGATTGCGGCCATGTTGAAGCTCTCGATACATTGCATCAACACGACACTCATCAGCAGTCGTAGGGCAGAGCGAGTCTAATGGCTGCTCAAGAAGGTCGGACTTTTTATAACTCAGTAGTTCAAGCGCTCGATGGTTGGCGTCGACGATTTCACGTTCAATAACGATCAGCATGCCTAACGATGAGCTGTGGTAAAGTGCGCCGAATTTCTCCATGGAGTCTTTCAGTTGTAACTGAGTCATAGACGTGTTTTCAGAGAGCTTTTGCACAAGCTTTGTCGCGAGTTCTAACTCATCGAACTTTACGGACTGCAAACCTTCAAGCTGATATTGGGAGGCGATTTCGTTAATGCCTTCTGCAAAGTGGCTAAAGCGTGTTGCCACCTTTCTTTTGAAGATGAAAAACGTGCTGGTAGCAATGACTGACGCTACCACCCCAACCGTCGCAAAGAGGTAAATAAAGAGCGTATTACCTTTTGAATAGTGTTCGCGTTTGGTTTGTGTTTTCAACCACGCAATCGGCTCACCCGCGAGATCGCTGATTGGGGTCCATTTGATGATGGACTCTGAGGTTTTATCGATGCTTTTAGTTTTGGCATGATCGACAGGATTAAACGACTTGGTCACGAGCGTATTGTTGGCAGACATCATCGCTTTAAAGTCGCCAGGGAAACGCTCAGACAGATTGCGTCCCCAAAGCATCCAGCCGTTCGAAGGACGATCTCCTTCGCTGTTGCGAACCGGCGCTAAGCTCAACCCCCAAATGTTGTCATTGATCTTAAATATGCCCGCCAAACTTTCGCGGTGAACATCAAGCTTACTGTTCATCGCCAAAATATGCTGTTGGAGGAGTGGCACGGACACGACTTTATTGTTTAGTGAGGATGAAGACTCTGGTGTGTTTTCACGACTCAATGACACTAAGGACTGCCCATCCAGTGTGATAAACGACATCAAATCGAGGTTCAGCGCATCAAGGGTTTCGACATATAAGTTGCGTTCGCTGTAACTTGCGATGTCACGGTGTGCGAAAAGGTCATAGGTCTCATCCCAGTAAGCCCAATCATAGGAACTTCCTTCTTGCTGAGTCACCATCATGTCAATTACGGCTATAGCTTGCTGACTTGAGTGGTCAATTTCCATGTTTTCCAACTCATCTAAGCTGTACAGGAAAAAGTATCGGCTGATAAAAAGAAAACTAATTATCATCCCGAGCAGACCGAGCGAGAAATACAAGGCAGTCTTGTAGCGAAGATTTAAGTTAAACAAGCGAGGTGTTTGCATTAAAAAATAGTTATAAGTATTAGTTTTAAAAAAGTGTACGACATATCATATTTGAAATAGTTGATGCTCGTCCAACTTGTCGACATCCATTTTCGCTCGCTTATCTAGGTTATACAGTTAGTTAACCGATTGCTTTTTAAGCAAAACGAGCAGTAAATTAATAAAAAAGTAGATAGTACAATCGCTTAGATAACAGCGCTTCTAGCACGTCATTTTTTGCAAAAAATTTTGTTGATTGTTTAACACGCCTTGATACAAGCATCCGTTTTTCATTCGCCTGTTGACGTAGTAAACTGCGAAAAAACAACAGGAAATTGTGATGTTTATAGTTCAACGCTTGGTCAAATTGGCCATCATCTGTGTCATCTTCTTCACCATCTTTGATTTGATTGCTTACGGTGAAGTCACTTGGTTTTATCGCCTGCTTGCCTTCATCAACTAGCCACGCTCTATTGCCTTCCGGACGCGAGTTCGAATTCTATTGGACTCGCTCTGTCTGTTTTTATCTCTCTCCCTCTTGAGCTTTATACGAAACAAAATCATACCTTTTACTCTCGCCTGAAAATGGCAAAAAATCGCATTTGCAACTAGGTTCATAATTAGGGCGTTATAGGAAGTTCAAGTTATGAGGCTGAGTACAGCTATCAAATGGGGTGCCGCCGTGCTATTCGTTTGTACCGCATCATCCGTCAGTGTTGCAAAAGCAGAAGTCGAACTTGTTTTGCCTATCGAGGGCGATCCGGTCGTCGACGTTAAGTTAGCGCGGATTGGTTGGCATTTATTTAGAGATCCCAACTTGTCATCGAATGGTAAAGTCAGTTGTGAAAGTTGCCACAATCTACAAACGAATGGCGCGCAAAACACAGCCGTAGCAGCAGGTGTAAAAGGGGCAGGAATACGAAACGCGATCACGGTTTTTAATGCGTCACTGAATTACCGACTGTTATGGGATGGCTCGTCGAATACGTTAGTCTCTCAAATGGATGGCCCAATTCACGACCCGTTAGAAATGGACTCCAACTGGCCGAAGATTGAAAGCTACGTTCAAAACAACGAGCAGTATCAAGCGCTGTTTAAACGCGCTGGAAACCTGCCAATTTCTATCGACAACATCAAAGCGTCCATTGTTGAGTTTGTTAAAGGGCTTGAAACTCCAGGCGCGCCGTTTGATGCCTACTTATTGGGTTACACGCATGTTTTGAATGAGAAAGCGAAGCGCGGTTGGAAAACCTTCCAGAAAGCTGGGTGCGTACAATGTCATCAAGGGAAAAATGTTGGCGGCGCGATGATTCAACGCTTCGCTTACTTTGAGCATAAACCCGTGCAGAAAGACACAGGTCGCCATTTACTCACAACGGAAGGGGATGAAGGGTATTATTTCCGTGTTGCCAGTTTAAGAAACGTCGCATTAACGGGGCCGTATTTTCATAACGGGCAAGTGACCACCCTTGCTGAGGCGATTCAAATCATGTCGCAAACGCAGCTTGGTATTACGATGAGTGATAGCAACATCGAAGACATCGAAGCGTTCTTGACGTCACTCAGCGCCCCAAGGCCAGTAATTTTAGAGGTGCTGGAAAATGAATAAGTTTAGGTTGGTCAATTCATGCTTATTTATTGCGATGCTGGTGGCGTGCACCTTTGCCTACATGGCTCACATTAACTCCAAGAGTACGCAACAACTTCATAGCGCGCTTTCTGAGGTCGGCCATCAGCTGATTGAAGAACGCGATGTGATCGTGAATCAGTATGCCATCAAGGAGCGAAAGAACTTCGAGCTCACTAAATCGTTGGTTGATATTGAAGTTGAAGCGGAAAAATTGGCTGATACCTTCGATAATGCCGTTTGGTTTCCCATCTCACCCAACCGCCAGAAAATACAACAGACGTTAGCCAAGTTTGAGCAACGGGTTATTCAAACCACTTCGCAATTAGACATGTTGATTGGGGTACAAGTCGAAAATCAATATGCCTTGCTGATGCTGTTGGACATCTATGAAGAGGAGTTTTCGACGCACATTGGTGAAACGCAATTAGATAAACATTACGTCGAGTTTTTTAGCCGCGACTTAGTGAATCAAAGTGGGGAGCAAAGCGAAAGTGGCGCGAACTTTTTGGGGCGCTTACATGAAAGCGATAAAAAAATCGAGCTGTTGACCAATGAGCTACTGGATCACAATTACTTTGTGTTTGTGGAAGAGGCCGAGCACTCACTTCTTGATCTCGCCCAAAATGAGGCGCGCTTCACTTGGCTGTTTGTGTTTGTCGCAGTGATGTTGTTAGTCGGGTCGTTCTTGTATCAACTGCAATACCGAATGCACAACTTGAAGCAGCTTAACTCGGAGTTGGAAGCCGAGACGGACAAAGCAGAGCGAGCGGCGAAGGCTAAATCCAGCTTTCTTGCTGCAATGAGTCACGAATTAAGAACGCCAATGAATGGTGTGCTCGGGATTTCTCAGTTGATTGCAGAGGAAACCAAAGAGCCCGTCACCAAAGAGCACATTAAGGTGATTCTGGATTCAGGGCAGCATTTAATGACTATCCTCAACGACATCTTGGACTTTTCTAAAGTTGAGGAAAATAAGCTAGAACTGGAAGAGGCCCCGTTTCATCTTGAGCAAGTCTTAACTCCGGTTTGCAGCGCCATACAACCGTTAATTGATGAAAAAAGCATTGAGCTGATTGTTGAGAACGACGTTCCGAACAACACCGAGTTCACAGGCGATTGTGCTCGACTTCGCCAAATTTTGTTTAATTTGGCGGGTAACGCCGTGAAGTTTACCAATGAAGGGCACGTACTGATTCGTACCGAGTTAAATGGTGAAGACAAACAGCTGTTGATCATCGTTAGTGATACGGGGATCGGTATCGCGCCCGATAAACAAGGGCGAGTATTTAACTCCTTCGAGCAAGCAGATTCTTCAACTACAAGAAGGTTTGGAGGAACGGGTTTAGGGTTGGCCATCGTTAAAAAGCTCACTGAGCTTATGGGTGGTTCTATTACCTTAAAGAGCGTAGTAGGGGTCGGCACGCAGTTTATTGTCACTTTGCCGATACCATGGAATGAGAGCGAAAAACCTAGCCCGCAGCATACGCCAGTTCAAACCCGAAGCACTCAGAACTTGCGCATTTTGTTGGCAGAAGATAACCGCGTAAATGCTTTGGTGGCGAAAGGCTTTTGCGAAAAGTTAGGGCACGCAGTGGATGTCGCAGAAAACGGGCTGGTTGCTGTAGAAAAGGCACGCGACAACGATTATGACCTTATCTTGATGGATAATCACATGCCAGAGATGAATGGTGTCGAAGCGACTCGTTTTATTCGCGAAAAGCTAGGGGTAAAGACGTTGCTGTTTGCCTATACTGCGGATGTCTTTCGTGAGGCCCATGACCACTTTATCGCGGCAGGTGCCGATCATGTCCTAACCAAGCCTCTGCAAAGGGAAAGTTTTGCTGACGCTTTGAAGCAATTCAGTGCGAGGCTCAAAGTGAAACAAACTGAAGAGGTATCGCCAGCGAGCAATGTATTGCAACTGCAACGTAAGCCGATTGAAAACTTGAGGCTGACGGAAGAGGAACTGTCGAACTCCGAAATGTTGGCGTCCCTCAAAGAACATCCGAATGAGTTACTTGATCTGCTCAATAGCATCATCACCGATTTTGAACTGGCGGTTGATGACCTGATTGAAAACTTTATGCAGAGCGATTTCGACTCTCTCAAATTGACGATGCATACGACCAAGGGAATGGCGTTGAATTTAGGGCTGAAGATACTGGCTAGCCAAGCGCTGGAACTCGAAACACAGTTAAAAATGAACCAAGTGCCAGCGATTGAACAGCTACAGATGTTGATCAATCGCCTCCAAGTGAATATTCATCAAGGACACCGTTTGAGAGATGAGTTAGTAAAAGCGCAACAAAACTCAGAACAGGTGCTTTGAAGTGGCTGTTCGCTCATTTCACTCAGTGTCTGTTTTCTTTCCGTATTGAGCTGTGATTTACTACACCACTCAACAATCAGGGAATGAGTATGAGTAAGCACACGGCATTAATAACGTGGCAACGCCAGGCCAATGAAATCTTTAGCGATAATCAATACAGTCGAGCGCACACTTGGCGCTTTGATGGCGGTTTGTTAGTTCCTGCTTCGCCATCTCCTCATGTTGTTCCGTTGCCGCTGTCGGTAGAAGAAAACGTCGATCCCGAAGAGGCGTTTGTTGCGGCACTTTCTAGTTGCCATATGTTGGTTTTCCTTTCGATTGCAGCAAAGCGTCGTTATGTTATCGACTCTTATGTTGATGCAGCTGAAGGGGAGTTGACCGTTGGTGAAAATGGGAAAGAGTGGGTTTCGAGAGTGGTGTTAAATCCGAAAGTTGTATTTTCTGGTGATAAGCAGCCAAGCTATGAGCAATTGGAAAAAATGCATCACATGGCGCATGAAAACTGTTTTATCGCGAATTCGGTGAAAACGGAGATCGTAACCAATATTCTTCATTCTGATTAATGCTCTACAGCCAAGCTAAAACTCTAAATCGCAGTGATAGTGATGGGATATGAGTGACCTGTTTCACACTATTGCTTCGTTGTCTGCCTTAAATGCGTGATTGTTGTGCAGTCGCGCAACTCGTTTGTTGTTAAATTAATGTTAATATCGATCCATGTGTGATTAGCCAAGTCAGAATCATGGACGTAATTAAGCCTTTGGACTCATTTATTCAGCAAGATGGTATGCCGGTTTTTGGGCACTTGTCGGCGATTCCAAGATCACTCGATTTAGAGTCATTTCAATATCTCAATGAGATGGACAATCCTGTATCGAAGTGGCGAAAACATTTCGATTACAAGCAGTTCCAGTTCGTGTCTCTCGTGACCCCTGACTATGTCGTCGGGATTGCTATTGCCGATATTCGCTATTTGGCTTCCGGATTTTGTTATTTGTTCGATATTAAGCGCAATGCACTCACCGAGCAGCAATGGCTTAAACCTTGTCAGCTTGGTTATCAGACTCAACCATCGAGCTGGTTGAGCAAAGCACATCTCGCGAACAATACAATTCAGTTCTCTATTGAGGAGGGGCAGTGGCATGTTCAGTTTGTGACGCCTTCCGTTAACGCCAACATTACACTGCATCCACAGCCACAAAGTTTACCTCTTATGCTCTCTACGCCAACGGGTTACTCCGGATGGACGTATACGCAAAAACACAACGCGATGACGGTAACAGGAAATCTATTTATTCTGGGTGAAGAGCAAGACCTGTCACAGGTTGCAGCGGGTTATGATTTCTCGGCGGGTTACATGCGAAGGGAAACGAGCTGGCGCTGGGCGAGTATCAACCATAAAGATGGCGACAAAAGCTTGGGTCTCAACCTCGCCGCTGGCGTAAACGAAACCGGGTTTTGTGAAAATGTACTGTGGGTGGATGGTGAAAGGCATTTGCTTAATCCGGTGCAGTTTCAATTTTCACGTCAGAATCCACGTACGGATTGGCGCATCACCTCCGAAGATGGTTGCGTAGACTTAGTGTTTGAGCCTATCAATCAACGTTCTGAGAAAAAGAACTTCTGGTTTTTGAAAAGTAACTTTCGTCAATATATCGGCCACTTTTCAGGGTTTGTTGTGGATGGCAATGGCAGTAAGCACGAACTAGACGGTGTTGTGGGTTTAACGGAAGATCACTACGCAAAATGGTAGATAAGACAATGGATTGGTCACAAATCATGGAACGACCGGAGCTCTTGCTTATGGCTTTGGCTCCTATCTTTTTTCTCTGCATCGCCGCGGAATACGGTTTGGGACAGCGTCGAGGTAAACTGCCTGACAGCGCACAATATTATCTGCCGGAAGTGGCGTGTAACTTTGTGTTGGCAGGATTACATCAAGCTGCTGATATTTTAACGGGGTTGCTGATTGCGCATTTCTACTTGTGGATGTTTGATTGGCGATTATTTGATATCGAAATGAGTGTATCGGCCTTCTTGCTTCTTATGTTGCTGCAAGACTTTTTCTATTACTGGTTCCACCGTGCTAGCCATCGTATTCGTTGGATGTGGGCGGCACATGTGGTGCATCACAGTTCAGAAAGAATGAATTTTAGTACGGCGTTTCGCCAAAGCTTGATGTACCCGTTGGCGGGGATGTGGCTGTTCTGGCTACCTTTGGTCATTATTGGTTTTGACCCTAAATGGGTAGTATTCGTGGTGTTGTTGAATCTAGGTTTGCAGTTCTTTGTGCACACGCAGTCGATTCGTTCACTTGGCCCACTGGAGTGGGTATTCAACACGCCGTCTCACCACCGAGTGCATCACGGGATCAATCGTCAATATATTGATAAAAATTACGCAGGCGTTTTGATTATCTGGGATCGAATGTTTGGCACTTTTGAACCAGAAATAGAAACGGTTCGTTATGGCATTTCTAAACCGGTAAACAGCTTCAACCCAATCAAGGTGACGTTTGCAGAATGGAAAGATATGTTCAACGAGGTACGTCGACCAAATTTAACATGGCAACAACGTTGGCGCTGTTTGTTTGCTCCGCCTTCGGATTCAACTGAGTAACTTAGAAAAGAATTTTTTGGGAGTAGATATTGGAGCGGGCAGCGGGAATCGAACCCGCATCATCAGCTTGGAAGGCTGAGGTAATAGCCATTATACGATGCCCGCGCATCGATAGGACTCAGCTAATATGCCACATTGATTTCAAAAGAAAAGTCTTTTTTCATCAGTCGCTTGTCAGTTGTATAAAAAATTGTCTTCTTGGTGAAAAAATACGCTTTCGATGAACGTAAATGGCTTCCTGATGATGCTCGACGAAAATGACACCGTTATGTGACAGAGCTGGCTCATTAATCGTCAATCCATTTGATGGTTTAATCATCACCTGACATTGAACACTTATCATTCATGGTCAAGACTCAATATTGAAATGACACAACTTTATTGTCAGCCGTATAAGTAAAAAAACGAGGAGAGCGCGTATGTGGAAAACAGTAACAATTGGGGCAATGGCGCTTTTGATGGCCGCTTGTACGACAGTAACAACAGACGTGGATAAACAAGCGGACTTCGCTTCTTACAAAACGTTTGATTTTGGTACTCAAAATGATGCTCCAGCAAGTATCGATGGACGCCGTATAGAACAAGGTTTGGCTGCTCAACTGGAATCGAAGGGGCTTTCTCGAGTTGCAAGTGGTGGTGATTTATACGTTCATCACGATATCGTTGAGGAGTCGGAGTTGGTAGCGTCTGGTTCTTCTTTTAGCGTCGGTTATGGATGGAACAGCTTTGGTGTGATTACATCAAGCCCTGAACGATATAAAGAACGCAAATACGGGAAGTTAGTGGTAGAGCTGGTGGATAGTAAGGCGAACCAAGTTGTGTGGAAAGGCGTTTCAAGCCGCAAGTTAACCGAATCAATGAGTACTGAGAAAAGGGAAAATTTGATCACAGAAGAAGTGGCGAAAATGTTCGAAAACTACCCATATGGCAAGAACTAAGTCCTCAATTATATCAAACTGAGTGGCTAAAACCACGAGGCGAGAATTTCGATTGCAAATTCTCGCCCTCAGAGTTAAAAGTACGTATTACTGTGATGTAGGTGAACGTTGTGCGTGCTCTTCTTATTAGCTTTTTCGGGCTATTTCTGAGCTTATTGGCGGTTTCTGTTGGTCAAGAATCAACGTCGCCTGAAACTACTCACCACTACACCGTCGGCAGTGTGTTTTATGATGAAGACGCACAATTTTCCGAAACGCCACTAGCACCACCTTTTCATTCGTTTGCTAGCCTGTTAAATCGCAATGCACTGCGAGTTCATGATTCAAAATCAGATCTTGATGAGCTCGATATCGGTTGGTTCGAAACGTTGGCTCCTCATTGGAACCGCGCTTTATCAGAAACGCCATATTTGAACGCGGGTCTGACGGCTTTCCTTGGTCTTGCGAAAGACTTCTCTCATTCAAAATATCAAATTGGAGATGGGTTAGGCTCTAATCTTATCTATCGGTTTATTCACGCTCGATAGTTCTAAGCATCTACCTTGTTGTTATTTAGTGATGTTTAGGAGCTTTTTTATGTTTGATTCAATGATGGGCGTCTTGCTTGCCTTTTGGCATCAAGACTTTTCTGCACTTATGGCGCCAGGAAGTGCAGGGATTATTTATATTGTCGTGGCGACATTAATCTTTTTGGAAAGTGGTTTTATTCCTGCTGCGCCATTTCCGTGCGATAGTGTAGTGGTGTTGTCTGGCACACTTGCGGCGGTAGGCGTGCTTGATCCTATTGCCATCATGTTGGTGATTATTGTGAGTGCGGGCTTAGGAAGTTGGGCGGCATACTTGCAAGGAAAATGGCTAAACCGCCTACCTAAAGTTCAAGGCTGGGTGAATGCTGTTCCACAGAAAAGACTCGAACAAGTCGATGTTCTTTTGGGTAAACATGGCTTAATTGCATTGTTTTGCGCGCGTTTCATTCCGGTGGTGCGTTCGCTTTTGCCATTGATGATGGGATTACGTGTGAAACGCGTGTCGAAGTTCCATTACTTTGCATGGCTGAGCGCCATATTGTGGACGTTATTACTGTGCGGCTTTGGCATGCTCCTGCCTTTGCTTCCGGAGAATATCAGCAAGATGGTGACGATGGGGTTAATGGCTGCGCCAGTGATTACTCTTACTATTGCTGTGATGAGTTTTGTGATCCTCAAGGTGCGCAAAGCGCGGTTTAAATCTAAGGCGGCGTCTCAGCTCTCTTAACAATGGTTCACTCATGTGTAACTAGGATATTGATGTAAGCAAAAGGCGCAGAGAATGCGCCTTTTGTTTTTGGAACGGTTAACCCTTTAGCGAGTTCTTCATTCTCGCTGGTGTCAGTAGCCCACGCGGTAGAGCTGCTCACCAACATCTTTACACTGTGTTTGATAGAACTGTTCTATCTCAGAATCGTTGTTGTCTTGTGCTTTAAACTCGGTTTCGGTGGAAGAGAGTTGGCTAAAGCTGTAACCACGTTCAGACATCAAGTAATGACGAAAAACGGCTCGGTGCTCTGGTATCGCGTTACGAGCATTGGAAGCATTTGCGCATTCCAATAGCGTTTCGTTTGTCATTTTGTCCGCGTTTGTGTCTGTATTTGCAAATGTTGGTACTGCAGTGAAAAGTAGGGCCGTTAACGCTGCTGCTGTGAATTTTTTCATAAATAGACCTCGAATCAGATCAGATAAATTTGAGGACATCCATGCCTGGTGTGACATGCTTCCTTGTTTTTCTTTGTGGTATCAAACTGTGATGATCGATTCGCGGCCGTGTTTAAACACGTACAGTAAATTCGCCTCTTTCCGCCCTGATAAACGATAGAGAGAACGTTGGTTTTTTAACATGCCATAGCTATCAGAAGGCAACGGAATAGTTTGCCACGCTAACTCTTTTAATGGAGGAGGCAAAAACGCGACAAGTAGATGGTATTCAGATTCAAAGCTGAGGGAGAGCGATCCGTCATCAGTAGACGTTCGGCGGTAACTCACCAGAGCGAACAAGTCTCGCTTGATGTGGCGCTCAAACCCATCAGAACTCCAATAGTGTTGTTGTGCTTCTGAGTGTGGGGCGTTGACTACGGATTGAAAATCAGATTGCACGAGTTTGTCGAGGCGTTCTGACGTCACGTGATTTGTATTGTGGTGCGCTGCATACAAATGCCCAGAGAGCATGGACAGTGTCAGCACAAATAAAATACGAAGAAGATAACGCAAAAAACAATCCTAAACGTCAGTGGGTATAGACTTGGGCAATACATCAGTCGGTAAGTGACCAATTGTGCGTATACTAACGAGACGAAACAGGAATGAACAGTGTTTTAAGCGAATCTAACCAACACCTGAAAAAGCGCTAATAGATTCATGACGTGATTGACTCTCAAAGATTACACAAATATTGGCGTTGTTCTGCTCGACATGCGATTTTACCCGCGACTTGTGAGAACATCAGGCAACAAAAAAGGGAGCTAGGCTCCCTTAGTATTGGTGTGCTGCGTGGTTTACGCGCTGGCGTAGATCACGCTGCCACCTTTAATCGTGTCAATGATTTCGCGTGACAGCTTTTGAGGTAACGCTGGGCAACCCCAACTGCGTCCCAAGTAACCGTTCTTTTTAATGAAAGAAGGGTTCGCATAGTCTGCGCCGTGTACAACGATGTAGCGCTCGCGAGCTTTGTCATTAAGGCCAGAGCTAAGACCATCTAGTCGCAGTGAATAGCCGTTAGAACCGTAGTATGTTGTGTCTGTTAAAAACGTGCCAAGTGATGTTTTGCGAGAATTCACGACGTTCGAAAACTGCGTTGCTGTTTTCTTTCCGCTATTCACACCATGAGCCACGTAAGTGTTGTAGATCAGCTTCTTTTTGTTTACGTCCACAACATAAAAACGTTTTTCGGTCGATGGTTTGCTGTAATCAATAATGGTTAGTATCGACTTCTTTCTATCTGGTGTTTTTTGGTAGGCGATGAAGGCATCGCGAAACAGTTTAAAGTCGATGACGCCATTGAGTTTGGCTTCTTTATATGTTTTTTCAATAACTTGTTGGGATACGCGGTTCTCTGCCTTGCTATTTGGGTGTTGCGCCATTGCAAAAGGAGATACCGACAAACATGTCCATATCAACAATAAAAATAACTTTTTCATTTTGACTAAATAAAAACTCTTTGGTGTTACAAATTTATCGATTGCTTCATGCACTCGTTAAAACAACTTGCACATCAATATAATTATATTCCCAATGTTTCTTATTATGCACAAAAGCACGTAATGTTGGGATTCCATTAAGTTTCAAGGGTTCTGTCTAACCAATTGAAACTGCTTAATATTAATAAGTTAATCGTTGCTTTTGAAAAACTTCGACGTAAATACTAGCCGATTTCGCTAATTAATAAAACTGTGTTTAGCAATATTTTTGATAGAGTAAAGTTAAAAAACAATGTTTAATTAAATGGATGTGGAAAATATCTTTTAATTTCAAAGTATTTATTAGAACCATGAGCGGAGGACAAAAAGTTTACTCTGTGATCCAGCTCTAAACGCCGCGTTACTTAAGGGGCTGTCTCTTATCGTTGTGATTACAGTTTTATAAGTAGAATAAAGGATGTAGAACGGAAAGATAGATAAACAGCTCTTCATCTGAGCGTTTCACTCCAACTGAAAAAAGTGAAAAAAATGTGATGATGAGTTTTATAAGGTACGGATATGGAACGAATGGAAACTCTAAATCAGGCAATTTTATATAAGGAAAAACGAAAGTGATGGGTAGCCATTATTTTTATGTTTTCTTTTTATGAACTGAATAAGCAATTAGACTTTTATTATAAATGAATTAATGTTCGGTTAAGACAAGTTGAAACGGAATTAGTTTCATTTTTTTAAATTATTTTTATTCGATAAATAAAAATTGTGGTCTGGATAAAATATTATTTTGTCTTCTCTGAATTTGTTTCTTAAATTTTTTGAGCAAAGTACGGTTATAAGTCAAATCTTCACTCAGAACATTGTGTTAGTTTCTAAACACTAATTTGGCTAGTTGAGGTCGTTATCGCGTTATAGAATTACGCTTAACGACCGCTTGCTTATCAATAAGATCATTTTCAGGGAGAAGAATTAATGACGAATAAATGTGGTCAATGCCGACAATTCACGAGAGTGAAATCAAGCGATCAGGATATATGTGGCGCTTGGGGACATCCTACCTGCGCAACTAGGATAGCTTGCGAATTTTTTATGCCTACGATTTCAACGAAACTGCGAGTCCCGACAAGTCAAGAACCCAAAAACTGAGGTTGTAGAGAAGCTCACCTTGTCTCATTGCTGATTGTTTTGACTGATAGCGTACGGAATATTCCCCCTTTAAATCTCAAGGGTATATAATGTGTGGCGCGTCGCAAAAGGGCGGCGCATTGCTACACTTCAGGACTCGTATGTTTAAGAAATCTCTTGTTTTCATTCTTGCCGCGTTTTCACTTCCTACATTTGCTGCATCAACGATAGGTATTGTTGGCGCGATGGATGTGGAGGTTGAAGCTCTGCTGCCAAAAATTCAGAATCAACAAATCAAAAAAGTTGCGAACCACACTTTTTATATCGGTGAGCTTGAGGGTAAATCCGTCGTGGTAACGCAATCTGGTGTTGGCAAAGTCAATGCTGCGATGACGACCACTTTGCTGATTGAATCTTTTGGTGTGAACCAACTGATTTTTACTGGTATAGCAGGAGCAAGTGACCCGAAACTTGATCCATTGGACGTGGTTATTTCTACTCGTACTGTACATCATGACGTTGATTTAACCGCATTCAACAAACCGAAAGGGTTATTACCGGACTATCAAGAGCGTTACTTTTATGCTGACAAAGCGCTACAAAATTACGCGTATGAAGCAGCGGTGGAGACGTTAGGCAAAGAGAGTGTGTTCCGAGGCATCATTGCTTCTGGTGACCAATTTATCGCCAGTAAAGTAAAAGTCACGGGCATCTACCAAGAGTTCAACGCGATAGCCGTCGAAATGGAAGGTGCAGCATTGGGACAAGTTGCAACCGCCTTTAAGGTTCCGTACGTTGTCATCCGCACGATTTCCGACAAAGCGGATGGTTCTGCTGATGTGGTTTATTCTGAGCTGAAAAAAGCGACGGCAGATAACTCAGCAACCATTACGCTCAACATGCTTAAGCGCATGCAATAGGGTGAGAATACGAAAAGCAGCACATTAAGTGCTGCTTTTTTATGAGTTCGTCAAAGTAAACATTATCGATTCTTTACCTTCAAATTCCACCCTCAGCCGCGAGTTTGGTTGTAAGCGGCTGAGAGAATCGATTGTCATCGTTGGCCGATTTCCACCACAAGCTAAGTTGCTCTTTGTCCATTGGCTTTCCGAACAAGTATCCTTGCATGAAATCACATCGATAAGCGGACAACCATTTGTGCATAACGTCGTGTTCAATGCCTTCGGCGGTCACGGTTTTGTTTTGAGCATGGCACAGCTCAATGATCGGTTTGATCACGTGTCCATTATTGGTATTCATCAACGTCAGTAGAAATTCTCGGTCAAACTTAATCTTTTGTACTGGATATTGAACAAGTTGAGTGAGCGACGTGTAGCCAGAGCCGAAATCATCAATAGCAAGTCGATAACCCAGTTTCGAAAGCTCATCAAGCAATGCCGTGCCTTGCTGTTCCGCGGCAAACGTCTCGGTAATTTCTAGTTCGATACATTCTGGTTTGATGCCATTTCTCGTTACGTGTTTATGAATAAATTGCGCCATTTCTAACGAGTTTAATTCGGCCGATGAAAGGTTGATGGACAGGACAATGTCTTTGCCAAAAATGCTTCTTAAATGATGGTATTCCTCGGTTGCATTGGCAAACACCCAACGGTCTATTCTGTCAAACAACCCAGCTTGCTCGGCGATTGGAATAAATTCGGTTGGTGGCACTGGCCCCAAGCCTTCAGAGTCCCAACGTAGAAGCACTTCCAAGCCTTCAATTTCGTTGTCTTTGTTATTCATGTAAGGTTGAAACACAAGCCTAAACTCATCTTCAACGTTGCTTTTACGCAGTGCACGTTCGATCTGACTGCGTCGCTGAGATTCCAAATTTAGCTCTGCTGAATAGTACGCGTACTGATTTTTTCCAGCACGTTTGGCTTGGTACATTGCTGCGTCTGCATTGGACAACAGTTTCGCGATGTCTTGCCCATCTTGCGGGTACTGAGCGATGCCAACACTGGCGGTCACCGGGAAGGCGTTCGCCCAAGTTTGGCTGAGGTTGCTAATTGGTTTTAATAGTTCTTTGGCGAGTAAATCTGGGATGCTGCCCACGTCTTTATTGGAGCTGAGTAGAATGGCGAACTCATCACCAGATAAACGCGCGCCAAAACAAGGGCTGTCGTATTGCTGAGAGAACTTTTGACAGGCGTTTTTAATGTGAGTCGAGAAGACCTTTAGCAGGTTGTCGCCAAGTTCATGGCCATATTTATCGTTCACGTACTTGAAGTTATCCAGATCGACATAAATCACCCACAAATGAGAAGGTGGCGAGGCTAGTTCACGCGTGGCAAGTTGGTGGAATCGATGACGGTTTGCCAGCTGAGTAAGGTGATCAGTTTCTGCGAGACGTTTGGTCTTTTTGTAAATGACGTTGAGCTCTTCGTACATATCAAAAAAGCGTGATGAAAGACGGCCAATTTCATCATTGGTTCCGAGCTTTTCGATGTTGTCTCGCTGATTCGATTCTAGCTCGCTGAGTTGTTTATCGAGGCGAGAGACTGGATGCAAAACGTAACGATAGAGCACTAAGACGATCAGCGTTATGGTACAAAATGCCGCGATACCAAAAGAAAGTGCAAGCTCTAGCCATACTTTGTCCACTTTGTTCCACATCAGATACTCCGCAGGGGAGAGCACCGCATAAAAGTGGGGCAGAAGTTCAATGGTTTGCGCAAGAGGGATGTCTAGATAAATGGGTTTATCGGCAAACGTAATCACACTATGAGTATCGAATTCGACGTCGTGTTTGATGTCGTTAAACACTTCTAAAGATACGGACACGACAACAAAAAACACGTTGCTAGGATCGAAGCTAACTGGCGGTGCGCCTGTTCGTTTATCAATGAGTTCGTATCGCAACAAGATGCTTTGGCCACTGGAGTTATAAATGAACCCTGTGTGGCTGTATTCACCACGAGCCGCGAAGCTGGTCGCTATGTACTCCAGCACCTTTGGGTCAACAACGCCGGACGATTCGTAATATTGGTTTTCGGTGTAATAAAGCAGATTTTGCTTGCCGTCGAGGATCGCCATGCTCGCATCACCTTTATAACCATGGCTCAGGACATCAGCGGTTTCATCTAGGCGGCTAAAAAGTACTCGCTCACGGTAGGGGTTGTCGTGATTGATAAAATAGTCCTGCAGCACATCACTTTTACTCAGCGTGTACGCATAGCTGTTAAGAAAAATATTGGCTTGTCGAAATTGCCCCGCCAGTTTTTCCATCTGAAGTTGTATGTAGCTATCTTCGCGCTTGATGAGTGTTACTTTTTGAATGCTATAGATGATGTAACTCGATACCAGCGCACTCAAAATGATCACGGGTGCGACAAGCAAGATAACTCGATTGCTTAATTTCATTATGGTTCTTCGACTTCCGTTTGTGTCCCTACAAACGTTGCTTACCTAAACGGTACTGAACGGATGATATATTTTTTGCAAATTGTAACCAGATTGTAAGGTGGGTGTTCTCGAAAATCAGACAACCATTTTAGAAATGTGATGATGTGGCAGATTTCCTTCCCGTTAACTAGAGACTTTCTCAGTAATTGGACGTATTTCTGCTTTCGCGGGCACAAACCGTAGGGTTTTTGTGGGCTTTAAAAATGCCCATCGAAACGTTTCGATGAGTAAAGTGTGACTTGGTCGGCCTTTTCTTTCTCTTAGTTGGAAAAATCACGGATCATTCTCACACCTTACCGATCGGTGACTGGTGAAATCTCGCAAGCGTCTTATTATTGCATCGAAACGTTTCGATGAGTTTTCTGTTAATAATTAAAATTTCCTAAAACAGGCACTCATTGTTGTATGAACGTGTAACCGAAAGGTCGATGAGATGAAAAAAAGTACCCTTATTAACTCAGATATTTCTTACTTAGTGGCAACGCTAGGCCACACCGATGAAATCACGATTTGTGACGCGGGGCTGCCGATTCCTGATCATGTACAGCGTATCGATTTGGCGCTAACGCATGGCGTACCAAGTTTTCTTGATACCGTTCGCGTGATTTTGTCTGAGTCACAGATTGAAGGGGTCATCATTGCAGAAGAATTTTCCGATGTCAGTCCTGTTCTTCATGAAGCACTGCTTAAAGAGTTGAGCAAAGAGAGTGAGGAAACGGGCAAATCGATTGAAATCAAATACGTTTCGCACGAGGCTTTTAAAGCACGCACAGAGCAAAGTCGCGCAGTGGTTCGAACCGGTGAATGCACACCGTACGCGAACGTGATTTTCCAAGCGGGCGTGGTTTTTTAAGCCTGAGAATTGAGGACAGATTATGACTCAAGCCATTCTACAACTGAGCGAAATTGAAAAAGCGTTCCCAGGTGTAAAGGCGCTAGATAAAGCGAGCCTGAACGTATACCCAGGTCGTGTTATGGCGCTCATGGGCGAAAATGGGGCAGGCAAGTCAACATTGATGAAAGTGCTGACCGGTATTTATCATATGGATGCAGGTAGCATTCAGTATCAAGGTCAAGCTGCTGCGTTTAAAGGTCCGCGAGATTCTCAAGAAGCGGGCATCAGCATTATTCACCAAGAGTTGAACTTAATCCCTGAACTGACAATCGCTGAGAACATTTTTCTCGGTCGTGAATTTACCGGTTCTATGGGGCGCATTCAGTGGAGCAAAATGTACGCGGAAGCGGACAGACTTCTACAACGTTTGAACGTGAAACACAGCTCGAAAACCTTGCTTGGTGATCTAAGTTTGGGTGAGCAACAAATGGTAGAAATTGCCAAAGCGCTCTCGTTTGAATCGAAAGTCATCATCATGGATGAACCAACCGATGCGCTTACTGATACAGAAACCGAATCTCTGTTCAAAGTGATTAATGAGCTTCGTGAGCAAGGCTGCGGCATTGTATATATCTCACACCGCCTGAAAGAAATCTTTGAAATCTGTGACGACATTACCGTGCTTCGTGACGGTAAATTTATCGGTGAATGCCGAGTAGCAGACACGGATGAAGACGGCTTAATCGAAATGATGGTTGGCCGTAAATTAGAAGAGCAATACCCACGTATTGATGTAAAGCACGGCGAGACATGTCTTGAAGTGATTGGCTTGACAGGTTCTGGCGTTCACGATGTGAGCTTCACGCTTAAACGCGGTGAGATTTTGGGTATCTCTGGTTTGATGGGCGCAGGCCGTACCGAGTTAATGAAAGTGATTTACGGCGCGCTACCAAGCGAGCATGGCGTTATCAATCTCGATAACAAAACCATTAACCCGGTTAGTCCGCAAGATGGCTTGGCAAATGGCATCGCTTACATCTCGGAAGACCGCAAAGGGGATGGTCTGGTGCTGGGCTTATCCGTGAAAGAGAACATGTCTCTGTGTGCATTGGATAAGCTAACCAAAGGCGTACAAATCCAGCACGGCGAAGAAGTCATTGCCGTGGAAGATTTCATCAAGTTATTCAACATTAAAACACCAACTCGCGACCAAATTATTGGCAACCTTTCTGGTGGTAACCAACAGAAAGTGGCGATTGCGAAAGGGCTAATGACCAAGCCTAAAGTTCTGATTTTGGATGAACCAACGCGTGGTGTTGACGTTGGTGCGAAGAAAGAAATCTACCAACTCATCAACAAATTTAAAGCCGACGGCATGAGCATCATCTTAGTTTCTTCTGAGATGCCAGAAGTGCTAGGCATGAGCGATCGCATTCTTGTGATGCATGAAGGTCGCATTACTGGCGAATTTGATGCGAAAGACGCCGACCAAGAAAAATTACTCGCCTGTGCCGTAGGCAAAAAGATCAATGAGGAAGCAGCATGAGTACCAATACCATGAGCAAACCGACCGAAACAAGCAGCAAAAAGCTGTTTACTAAAGAGTGGTTGATTGAACAAAAATCACTGATTGCACTGCTATTTTTGATTGTTGTAGTGTCTTTTTTAAACCCGAACTTTTTTACGGTAGACAACATTCTTAACATCCTTCGTCAAACCTCAGTTAACGCGATCATCGCCGTAGGTATGACTCTGGTTATCTTAACTGCTGGTATCGACTTGAGTGTCGGCTCTGTCCTTGCGCTTTGTGGTGCATTTGCCGCGAGCCTAATCGCGATGGAAGTGCCAGTTTTAATTGCGGTTCCAACGGCTCTATTAGCTGGTGCAGCACTGGGCGCAATCAGTGGCATCATCATCGCTAAAGGCAAAGTGCAAGCCTTCATCGCGACGCTGGTCACCATGACATTACTGCGCGGTGTTACCATGGTTTACACCGACGGTCGACCAATTTCTACTGGCTTCACAGACACGGCAGACGCATTCGCATGGTTTGGTACAGGCTACGCGTTAGGTATTCCAGTGCCAGTTTGGTTGATGGTTGTTGTATTCGCAGCGGCTTGGTACCTACTTAATCACACTCGCTTTGGTCGCTATGTTTACGCACTAGGCGGCAATGAGTCTGCGACTCGCCTGTCTGGTATTAACGTAGACCGAGTGAAGATTGGTGTGTACGCCATCTGCGGTATGTTAGCTGCACTTGCGGGCATCATCGTGACATCTCGTCTGTCTTCTGCTCAGCCAACGGCGGGTATGGGATACGAACTGGATGCGATTGCAGCTGTGGTACTTGGCGGTACGAGCTTGATGGGCGGTAAAGGCCGTATCATGGGGACATTGATTGGTGCGCTGATCATCGGCTTCTTGAACAATGCGCTTAACCTACTGGACGTTTCTTCTTACTACCAAATGATTGCAAAAGCAGTGGTTATCTTGCTGGCGGTATTGGTAGACAACAAAAACAAGTAATTCATAACAATCTACATATCAATATGTGAATACAAACCGAGCCAGTAGGCGTGTGCTGGCTCACCCTACACAAAGGACTAGAAACGATGAAAAAACTAGCAACTCTTATCTCTGCTGCGCTTCTTTCTTCCACTGTATCAGTAGCGGCGCAAGCCCAAGATACGATGGCGATTGTGGTTTCGACGCTAAACAACCCGTTCTTCGTAACGATGAAAGACGGTGCGGAAGCTAAAGCGAAAGAACTGGGATACGATTTGATTGTACTGGACTCGCAAAATGACCCGAGCAAAGAACTGTCAAATATCGAAGACCTAACCATTCGCGGTGTAAAAGCGATTTTGATCAACCCAACGGATTCTGACGCAGTGTCTAATGCGATTCGTATGGCAAACCGTTCTAACATCCCTGTGTTAACGCTAGACCGTGGTGCAAGCCGTGGTGAAGTAGTGAGCCACATCGCATCTGACAACGTTGTAGGCGGCGAGATGGCTGGCCACTACATCATGGAAAAAGTTGGCGAGAAAGCAAAAGTGATTCAGCTGGAAGGTATTGCTGGTACGTCTGCGGCTCGTGAGCGTGGTGAAGGCTTCATGACCGCTGTGAAGGGAAGCGATATGGAGCTTCTTGCTAGCCAACCGGCTGACTTTGACCGCACGAAAGGTCTCAACGTAATGGAAAACCTACTGGCTGCTAACCCGGATGTTCAAGCGGTGTTTGCGCAGAATGATGAGATGGCTCTAGGTGCACTACGCGCGGTTCAAGCGTCTGGCAAAAACGTCATGATCGTTGGTTTTGACGGCACAGAAGACGGCATCGCAGCGGTTAACCGTGGCAAGCTAGCAGCAACCATCGCACAACAACCTGATCTTATCGGCGCGTTAGGCGTTGAAACGGCTGACAAAGTACTGAAAGGCGAGAAAGTGGATGAGTACATCCCAGTTCCTCTAAAAGTGGTAACAAAATAAGCCTGACGCGCGATAACGCGTCCTAATTTCTTTGCTCTCTCCTCTATTTATATCTGTCGTTTAGGGGGAGAGGGCAAGGTTTACCTAAGCAGCGATGCATCTTGAGATTGCTTGGGTATAGATGCCTTTGACTTTTTATAGCGACTCAAACGAGAAGTTAAAGTCATCTAAGTATTTTCCAAAAACAGTTTTTCAAAAAAGGGTTCATTCAGAACCGAGGATAACCGTATGAATAAGTTAGTGGTGTTAGGTAGTGTAAACGCTGACCATGTTCTTCAAGTGCCTTCTTTCCCTCGCCCTGGCGAGACGCTGCATGGTCGAAACTATCAAGTTATCCCAGGTGGCAAAGGTGCCAACCAAGCCGTCGCGGCGGCGCGATTAAATGCAGATATTGGTTTTATTGCTTGTGTAGGCGATGACTCTTTCGGCATCAACATTCGTGAAAACTTCAAAATGGACGGCATCGATATCACAGGTGTTAAGATGCAACCAAACTGCCCGACAGGCATCGCGATGATTCAAGTGTCGGACAGTGGTGAAAACAGCATTTGTATATCAGCAGAAGCGAACGCCAAACTGACATCAGAAGCGATTGAGCCAGATTTAGAGCGTATTCGCCAAGCGGATTACTTGCTAATGCAATTGGAAACGCCGATGTGCGGCATTGAGAAAGCCGCGCGTGTGGCAAAAGATGCAAAAACCAACGTAATTTTAAACCCAGCTCCAGCTCGCGAATTGTCAGATGAACTGCTTGCTTGTATTGACGTGATCACGCCAAATGAAACGGAAGCTGAAGTGCTGACAGGTGTTACTGTAACAGACAACGAAAGCGCGCAAGAAGCGGCGAATGTGTTACATGGTAAAGGTATTGAAATTGTCATGATCACTCTCGGTGCAAAAGGCGTTTGGTTGAGCCAAAATGGTCGAGGTGAAATCATCCCTGGTTTCCGTGTCGAAGCGACCGATACCACCGCGGCAGGAGATACGTTTAATGGGGCATTCGTCACTGGTCTCTTAGAAGATTTACCTTTAGAATCAGCGATTAAGTTTGCACATGCGGCGGCTGCAATTTCTGTGACCCGCTTTGGCGCGCAAACGTCGATCCCAACTCGCGAAGAGGTGGATGCGTTTCTCGCTGAACAATAAGGCGCACAACGCCTCATAAAAAAGGAGTAATAACATGGCGACGATGAAAGACATCGCAAAACTGGCAGGGGTTTCCACTTCAACAGTGAGCCATGTTATTAACAAGACGCGTTTCGTGAGTGAAGAAATCTCTGAACGTGTTAACAATGCAGCAAAAGAACTCAACTACTACGCGCCATCTGCTTTGGCGCGTAGCCTTAAAGTCAATCGTACCAAAACCATTGGTATGCTAGTGACAACCTCTACCAACCCATTCTTTGGCGAAGTCGTAAAAGGCGTGGAACGCAGCTGTTACCACAAAGGTTATAGTCTCATTCTATGTAACACTGAAGGTGACAACGAACGCATGCGCCAATCCATTAATACGCTTTTGCAAAAGCGTGTCGATGGTTTGATCTTGATGTGCTCGTCGTTAGAAGGGGAGCGTATCGATGTATTTGAGCGTTATCCAGATATCCCTGTCGTGGTGATGGACTGGGGGCCGATGCTGTTTACAAGCGATAAAATTCAAGATAACTCACTTCGTGGCGGTTACTTAGCGGCAAAATACTTGATTGATTGCGGTCACACTGAAATCGGATGTATCACCGGCCCTTTGATTAAACACCAGGCGCAAATGCGATACGAAGGTTATAAGCGAGCAATGAACGAAGCTGGCTTGGAATTTAATGCCAATTGGATCATTGAATCGGACTTCGAATGTGAGGGTGGGTATCAAGCGTTCAAGAAAATGGCTGAACGAGGTACGTTACCCAGCTCGATTTTTGTCTCTAACGATATGATGGCGATGGGTGTGATTAACGCCGCAAATGAGCTCGGTATTAAAGTGCCAGATGATCTTTCCATTATTGGCTACGATGACATTCATATCGCGAAATTTATGTCGCCTTCCTTAACGACCATCCACCAACCCAAATATCGACTCGGCCAAGCCGCCGTCGAAACTCTTGTCCGAAGACTGGACGACAAATCTAACGAAGCTCAAGTCGTTCAACTGGAACCAACATTGGTTGTACGCAACAGTGTGACGAATTTCTCTTAATTAAGAATAGACGCATGGTTAACAAATTTAGCGCATATAATTTATAAAAAATGGGTTAAAAATAAATAAGCATGCAAAATAGATGTTCGAATTTATTAAATCAATATTTGAAAAGTGTGATTTTTTGCGAGTAACTCGAAAGATTTCGTGTCGATAGTGCTTAAAAAGTTTATTATTAATAAAGCCTATAATTAGAGTTGTAAGTTATTGAGATGAATGGAAAATCTTTATGTTAATTAAGAGATATGCACAGTATTCAGTAAAGAGGCCGTGGTTTCACCGTTTCAATATTTCACTAGTATTAACGGTGTTTGTCGTGAGTGTTTATGAGCTACTTGCGAATGAAGAGTATGTATACTTGGCTGGCGTGGTGTTTACATTTGCTTCGACTTTACTGTTCGCGTCAGCATCGACGTTCAAAAAGCGCTACCTAGGACACGAGTCCTAGTTCATTTGGAATGAATAATTGAGATAAATAGGCGCTTTCAAGTAAGTAATGATCTGATTTATGATCGAGTGCATCAAGAGGAGGACAAATGTCCTCCTTTTTGTTTGTTGCTGCACCCTAATATGGGCGTATTCCAAACAAAATAATAAAGGACATCACCATGGACCTATTTGCCTTACTCGATATCAACAATACCCTCGTTAACATTCCGATTGGAGACGGCTACGCAATGAGCTGGATCGAAGCATTTGGAACCGTCTTTGGTCTGCTTTGCATTTGGTTTGCGAGCCAAGAGAAGACCATCAACTACGTATTCGGCTTACTGAATGTCACGCTTTTTGCTGTTATCTTTTTCCAAATTCAGTTGTACGGGTTGCTACTTCTTCAACTGTTTTTCTTCTGCGCCAACATTTACGGTTGGTACGCATGGACTCGACCAAATGCACAAGGTGAAACGTTGGAAGTTCGTTGGCTTAGCAAGCAAAAGCTGATGGCGACTGCGGTTGTTTGTGTGGTCTCGATTGCATTGTTGACCATCTACATTGACCCATTCTTCTTCGCGCTGGCAAACATTGCTGTTGATAGCCTAAACATTTTCGGTGCAGGCCTGTCTGAGCCAGTACTTGAGCCTGATGCGTTCCCGTTCTGGGATGCAACCATGACGGTACTTTCTGTTGTTGCACAAATTCTGATGACACGTAAATACGTCGAAAACTGGATTCTATGGGTTGTGATTAACATCATCAGTGTGGGTATCTACGCGACGCAAGGTGTTTACGCAATGTCTGTTCAGTACGCGATTCTTATGTTCATTGCTGCCAATGGTACGCGTGAGTGGGCTCGTAGTGCCAAGCGCAATGGCGATAAAACCTTAGCTCAAGCAACGGCGTAAGGAACAAGTCAATGGCTAAACAACCTCATATCGGTGTTGATGAAACACAAGTTGCTCCTCTTGTTATTGTATGTGGCGAGCCAGATCGAGCGAATCGTATCGCGGCATTATTTGATGATGCAGAAATGGTGTCGGAAAACCGTGAGTACCGCGTGTTTACCGGCAACTACAAAGGTCAGGCTGTTTCTGTATGCAGCACAGGCATCGGCGCGCCATCGATGATCATTGCGGTAGAAGAGCTCAAACAATGCGGCGTAACTCATGTGGTACGTGTTGGATCTGCTGGTGCAATGCAATCGCAGATTCAGCTTGGAGAATTAATTGCTGCTGAAGGTGCAGTAAGAGACGAAGGTGGCTCCAAATCGTACGTCGATTCTGCTTACCCTGCGTACGCAAGCTTTACTCTACTGAAAGAAGTCGAGCGTTATTTGTCGACGCAAACGACGCCATATCATTTAGGCGTAGTACGTTCTCACGACAGTTTCTACACCGATGACGAAGAGGCCATTTGTCAGTACTGGAACAAGAAAGGTATTCTAGGTGCAGACATGGAAACCTCGGCGCTGTTTACGGTTGGTCGATTGAGAGGTCTACACGTGGCTTCGATCTTAAACAACGTCGTGCTTTATCAACAAGATGTGAAGGAAGGGGTAGGTCAGTACGTAGATGAAGCTAAAGTGATGATGGAAGGTGAAAAGCTTGCATCTATCACGGCTTTAGAAGCGTTGATTGCTCAAGCATAGCGTCATCCCTTTCTAAGATTAATATCCAAAGCGGCGCATGGTTGTCGCTTTTTTATAAATCAGATGCGATAGCCAATAGAGATGTTTTTTTGCAGCCTTTTGTTGATAGCTATACAACCCGATACAACTAATCTCTTTCTGCCTTAAAACGATATTGTTCCGACAGGCAGACCAAAAGACCAACTAAAGCCGAAACAATAATTACACATACTTGGTAGGCGACTTCCCCAGCCCCAAGCTCGTTCAAAATCTCGGTAGCCGCAAGCATAGGAAGCGTTACCGTGATAAATAAGCTTAATAATCGAGGAACCTTAGATTTCTTTCCATGTCGCTTAGTATAGAAGTAATGCGCATAATCTGAGTACATGATAAACAAGGAGATCAAAAGGCCCAGTATCCAAAACATCGCTTACAAATCCTCTCGCGTCTGCTCACTATAACCACTAACCATTGTTAGACCTCCTTTCTTTAATAAATGTTAATCGTACAATATAGGTAAGTGATTCATATGCAAGTTGTAGCTTTTGTTATTCGGCTCAAAATCTCAAAGTTAGGAGAGGCTATTACTAATTAATGAACTTGTTTTGCAAAAAAATTATATGTGGTTAAAGTCCGATCTTGAAATATGAAAGAACAAGATTGAACGTGGGTACCAAACAACAAGTAAATAAACAATTTATTTCAAGAACATATTTTCTACGCCCGAACTCAATGGTGTAGGTGTTAATCTTTATTGAGCTTTTTGGTTACGTCTTTCACCGTTTTCTTCTCTTTTTCTGGTGTCATTGCATCAACTGCTTTGCCCGCCATCCCTTCATCCGGCAGTTTGTCTTTTCCTGCATCAACTGCGGTATCTTTCAATGCTTCTTTAGGCGTACAGCGACCGCCAACACCAACCACGGCTTTTGTTGCTGCGGCTTTGGCTGCTTTTTCTGCATCGCAGTCGGGATCCATCACGCTAGCTATGCTGGTGGTTGAACCAAAAAGCAAGATAAGCAGAGCGAGGTTACGTTTTTTCATGGTAGTCACCGATGTTGTGAAACATAGGTAAAGTGTAATTGAGGGAAAAGAGTTTGGCTGAGAATTTGCTGGTTTAAGCTAGGGATGCAAAGTAAGAAAAAGTGCCACCGAAGTGACACTTTTATTGGGCTTTGTTTAAAAGTGGTGGCAGACCAAGTTTAGTCGTCGTAGCCTTCTCGCTCGATTTCGCGAGCGACGTTTTGATTATTGATGATCACACCATCGACTTCGACACGAGCACCATTCAAGTTCAGTTCTTCAATGCCTTGGAATTGAGTTTGCGCATCGATAACCACTAATTTGTTATTTAGCAGTTGATCAGCATCATTCTCACAACGTTCGATTTCAAATGTTCTTGCATTCGCATCGTAATTTGACACATAACCTTCGCATTCAAATTCTTTGCCTTGCCATTGATGGTTGTCATCAAAATTTGGCGCTTCAAACTCAACGACGGTGGCAATGCGTTTGCCATTTCTCAAGACAGAAGAAACGTCGACTTCTTGGCCTTGTTTTAAACTCATTTTGCTACCGTCTTTGAATCTAGTCGCGTTATCAACAAAGAACGCACCGCGGTAGTTTAGTGAAAACTCGCTGTAATCGTTCGCAACCCAAGTGACGATGCCTTCCACATCGCTGTCGTTTTCTAGGTTGTCATAGCCTTCTATTTCGACGTCAGAGGCGACAAAAATATCCCTCTCCATTTTGCCTTCCGCTTCTACCCATTGACCTACTTTTAGTTGGCCAACACTGTGGTAAGACACGGTGATGTTTGCACCCAGTTTGAAGGTGCTTTGGTTTGCATCAATGCTTGCGATTCGGCCTTCAATTTCGTACATGTCGCCTATACTTGGGTAGTGGTCAACGTCAATTTCCACCACAGATAAGACTTTGTAGCCAGCATCAGCAGTTGGAAGTGAAGACACCATCACCCAATCACCTAAACCGATCTCGTTACTTAAGCCATCAAACTGCAGTTCTACACCATTTACGGTGAAGGTTTTCTTTGCGTAATCAATGGCAGTCACTCGACCTGTGATGGTTGGTTCTAGTGACACAACGGCATGCGCATTTGCTGTTTTTTGGATGTTTTCATCCACTTTTACCATCATATTTGGTTGCACAACAGCTAACGCTAATGGAGTTGTACCGTAAACCACCTTTGAAACGCGGTAAGTATATCCATTGACGGTTAATGTGTTTTCTTGAGCATCTACAGATTCAACAGACCCAATAGCTGCACTTGGTTTTGCTGTTGGGAGTGTTGATGAGCTGTCGTTATTGTCGCTGCCAGAACCACCACAACCAGACAATGCCAAACCTACGACAGAAATAAGAGCCAGTTTTTTCATTGTATTAACCTCAATTTACGAGCTAGTTTAGGAATTTGGCGGTATCTTATGAGGCATACCGTGAAGAGATCGTGAAGAAATGTGAGCCGTATGAAAATTTTAATTGTTGATGATAACCACAATGTTTCCGAGACCATTGCTGACTACCTAGAACTCGAAGGTATGACGATAGATTGCGCGTATCACGGAGAGGCTGCGCTGGCGTTGTTGGAAGATAACCATTACGACGTGATCATTATGGATATCATGATGCCAAAACTCGATGGCATCAGTGCCGTACAAAAGCTGCGTCAGGAACAGTTTTGCGGAACGCCCATTCTTTTTCTAACCGCAAAAGACACATTAGATGACAAAATAGCGGCATTTAAAGCGGGTGGGGATGACTACTTAATGAAGCCGTTTGCGATGCAAGAGCTCAGCTTACGCATTCATGCTTTAGCTAGTCGTGGTCCACGCCAAGACATTGGTACGCTGACGTTCGCTGATATCTGTTTAGATGCGCGCACTGGTAAAGTCACGCGCGATGGTAAAGAGATCAAGCTAAGTCGCATCCAAACCAAAATCTTAAAGCTGCTCTTGAAGTACGCGCCTGCGTCAGTATCACGAACGGAAGTGATCGAAAGTGTTTGGGGTGACGAACCACCTAGTAGTGACGCATTACGCAGTCATATTTATGGTTTGCGAACCGCACTCGATAAAGGTTTTGAAGAATCACGATTAGAGACTATTCATGGACAAGGCTACCGACTTAAAGCATAACGAATACCCAAGTATTTATCGCAAGATTCGCTGGGGTTTTGGCGTGATGACGTTCGTCATGTTTACGCTGTTTTGGTCACTGATTTATGTCGCAGAAAACAAACTTGAGGTATTGAGCCTTCATCACTGGCTCGATACAGAAGCGGCGCTCTACAGCGAAAATTTTCAAAAGCAGGGTTGGAAGGCCCCGTTACCAAACAAGTTGGAATTTAACTCCTATTGGAGTAAAGCACCGACGCCAAGTTGGTTGCTCGCGTTCAAATCTCCAGGCTTTTATGAATACTTGTTGGGCGAAGAGGATAAGCACTTTGTAGTGTTTGATCATCCTTCTGGCGAAGGCTTGATGTACATCGTCTTCCAAGATGACTCGGACGATTATCTGGATGAATACGAAAGCTCATTGCACCAGTTCACTCTGTTATTGGGCGGGTTGTTTTCCTTGATTATGCTTGGTTACGGTATTTATATGGTGAAAATTTTGTCTCGACCGCTCGCTAAAATCGAGTCAAAAATCAGCCAGATGCCACCCGACCAGCCTGCATTTGAAGTGGAAACGAAGTTCAGTGAAACGCGGCATATTGAGCAGACGTTGTTAGACAGTAAGAACGACATCGCGGGCTACTTCCGCCGCGAACAAGAGTTTAGTCGCTTTGCCTCCCACGAGCTTCGCACGCCTATTATGGTGATCGCAGGCTCAACAGATATTTTATCCCGGGTGCCTGACCAGCCAAGGGTGGCACAAAAAGCGATTGCGCGAATGCAAGCCGCGTGTGAAGACATGCGCGTTTTGACCGAGGCGTTTTTTTTAGTTTGTTTACACCAGCAATTGGAAGAGCTTGCTCCGTTGTTTGCAAAGCAAGATGCGCATTATCAGCTTAACGAACAAAATAGCGGCGAAGTGTATGCGCCAGCAAGCTTCGTGACGATAGTCATCAACAACTTAATCAAAAATGCGTTCAGTTACAGCGTTGGAGACATCGAGATCGATCTACAGCAAAACACGCTGATTATCACCAATCGTCATGACGGTAACGAAACGTATAATGCGGGTTATGGTTGCGGCTTAGTGATAGTGCAACGCATTTGTGAACGGATGGGGTGGCCGTTTGAATTAAACGATGATGGCGTCCGATTTAGCGCGAAAGTGACGTTTGTTTCTTAACGTCCCAATTTGCCAATGAAGCCAGAGTTAACGTTCTGGCTTTTTTGTCTCACTTTTTACCTCTAACTCACAGTGAAACAAGAAAAAACTAGGATTTGATTTAGAATAAGTAGAGCGAAACAGAAACTTAAGGAATGGCTATGCTTGCTTATCAGGTTAGCAAAAGTATTGAAATCAACAAATCTCAAAGTGAGATCATCGATTATCTAAAGGATTTTAAAAACTGGCCTGAGTGGTCTCCTTGGATTATTTTGGAGCCAAGCTGCGAGCTGACTTACAGTGACAATCAAGGCCACGTTGGAGCTGGTTACCAATGGAATGGGCAACGAATTGGGACGGGGGCGGTTGTTCTGGAAAGCACACAAGAACATTGTTTAGACATGGAGCTGCATTTTTTTCGCCCCATTAAAAGCCACGGCAAGGTGACGCTTATCGTGACGCCGTCACAAGATGGTTGTACCGTAGAATGGCAAATGCAGTCTTGTGTTCCTTGGTATCTGTTTTTTCTGAAAACGATGTTCAAATCCATGATTGAAATGGATTACGACCGTGGACTCAAGATGCTAAAAAGCCAGTTAGAAACTGGGCAAATATTGTCGCAGTTGAGCGAAATCGGCACTCGTCGTCAAGATTTGATTCATTACGTTGGTTTGCAAGGTTCAGGGACAATTCCTGAGCTTGGTCCAATCATGAAAAAGCAAACTCAAAGTCTGTACGAACTGATGCAGAAAGAAAGTCTGCCCGTCAGCGGCGAACTGTTCTGCTATTACCTTTCAATGGATATGAAGCTCGGTCATTTTGAATTTGTAACCTGCTTGCCCGTGAGTGAAATGGTAGAGGTACCAAATGGTTTTGTGTTTGGCACGATTCCAGCGTGTGAAACTTTTGTGATTGAGCACAAAGGTGACTACCAGTTTTTGGGCAATGCGTGGTCGTTAGGGATGAATTTGACACGCCAAAACGGCATAAAAGTGAAGAGCAAGCCTTTGGGGATTGAGCGCTACTTGAATAACCCGAATGAGACACCTAAAGCCGGCCTACGTACAGAAGTGATCCTATTTAAGAAATGATTTGGGTTGCAAAACCATGATGTAACACGCGGTTTCATCCTAACTGAATGATAGTATTGATGAATACTTGTAAGCAAAACAGTAATTAAAGTGACGGCTTATATTCGCAGTCACTTTTTCATGGATGAAATATGACAATCAGATACTCTTTACTTGCGGCCAGTTTACTGGCCGGGTTTGTTCACGCCAATGAAGCACCGAAAAATATTATTTATATGATCGGTGATGGAATGGGCCCTGCCTACACAACCGCCTACCGTTATTATCAAGATAACCCAGAAACTAAACAGATTGAGCCTACAGTCTTTGACTCGATACTGGTTGGCATGGCTCACACCTATCCCGATGATGATACTTATGTCACTGACAGTGCAGCAGGCGCGACGGCCTTAAGCAGTGGTATAAAGAGTTACAATGGCGCCGTCGCTGTCGATACCCATAAAAAGCCAGTTAAAACAATGTTGGAAGTAGCGAAAGAGCAGGGCATGACAACCGCTCTAGTGGCGACTTCGCAAATTAACCACGCGACGCCCGCAAGCTTTGCCGCGCACAACGAATCTCGTCGTAATTATGATCAGATAGCAGACGACTACTTGGATAACAAAGTAAATGGAAAGCTGCCCGTCGATCTGTTACTTGGTGGAGGTGTTCGATACTTTGAGCGTGAAGACAGAAACCTGATTGAAGAATTTAAAACGCAGGGTTATCACTACCTAACGGATTTTGATACCTTGCCTTCGTTGCAAACATTGCCTGCGATTGGGTTGTTTGCCGACAAAGCATTTCCGTTTGCTTTGGATGAGAATCCCAACCGACTCGAGAAGATGACGAATAAGGCGCTGTCGTTATTGTCGCGCTCAGAGCATGGCTTTTTCGTTATGATCGAAGGAAGCCAAATCGACTGGTGCGGTCATGCTAACGATATAGCATGCGCGATGGCAGAAATGGATGATTTTGCTAAGTCGATTGCTTTAGCCAAGGCGTATGTTGATGCTCATCCTGACACTTTGCTCGTTGTCACCGCCGATCACTCCACGGGAGGTTTAACTATCGGCGCAAATGGAGAATACGACTGGAAAACGGATGTGATCAAAGGCGTGCATCAAACGGCGTGGCCATTAGCAACGTCACTTGCAAAGGGTTCAGACATCAAACAAGTGTGGTCAGAATCAGTAGATTGGGCGCTGTCAGATGTGCAATTTGCGCTCCTCATTGACGCGAAGAAGAGTGAAGAGCCCGCGAAAGCGCTTTATCAAGCCGTAAAGTCAATCATCAACGATCAAAGCCTTACAGGTTGGACGACAAAAGGGCATACCGCGGTGGATGTTCAGGTGTTTGCTTATGGTAAGGGGTCACAAGCATTCGTTGGCTCTCAGAACAATACCGATATCGCAAACAAGTTGATTGGTTATCTTCAATAAGAGACATTTTTTAGCCGAAGATAAGTTAGAAGTTAATCTGTAAACGAAAGAACAAAGAAAATGCCTCAGCAATTGCTGAGGCATTGTTTTAGAAGCCAACTTCTCTTGCTAGAGAATTATTGTGCACGGTATTTACCGCTGTTTAGTTCAATTTTAGACGCTTTGACGCGACTGTCAGCATTCAAGTAATCGCTGATGCTAAGCAAGTCTTGTCCTTCAGAAGCTTTTAGCACCGCAGATTCACCATCTGCAAACACAACGTCTAGCTTTAACTCTTTTGCTACTGCTTTGGCATCAGCGGCGTTGTTTACGGTGATGTAGATAAGTCCCGTCGCTTTAGACACATTGCCAAACGCGTTCTTAAACACCTCGTCACCGGCTTGCAGTTTAACTGCTTCAGAGAGATTGCTCACTGTGTTCGTTTGCACTTTACGATACGCTTCACCATTCACCTCAACTGCATCAGAAGGAACAAATAACTCGGGATTTGGTTGTTGCGACAACTGCGTTTCGGCATAGGCTGCGTTGGCTATTAGTGAAAGAGCCAAAATAGAAAATGTCTGATATTTCATGTGATTGACTCCTTAGTGGCCAAAGATACGCATAGACCAGTTTTTGATAACTCCTGGCTTTGCGTTGTTCGCCATCGGTACATCATAGATAGCGGATGAGTTGAAGTAAGCGATAAATGAGAAGACTTCATCACCGTTTGTATCGATAGCTCTCAGTGTCCATTCACCCTTGGCATTCTCGCCGTAGAATTGGTTAGACAACATCAGTTGGTTTTCGTAACCCGTAATGTTTGGATCAAGAGACTGACCAACAAGGCCGTTACGTGGTGTTTGCAATACGGAGCGAGTGCCTGATGGGGAAACAAGCTCGATTGCCAAATCAGGTAGACGCGAGTGCTCTAGCGTCAGCTGCACCTGTACAGACTCAACGGTAATGTCGTCAGTAATTGCGATGTTTGACGAACCACCAGCAAGGCTTGCATCTGGCACACTGACTTCTGTTGCATTGTTTGCCCACGGTGTGATGATTTGCGCTGGCAGAACATTATTTGTCATGCGAGCGCGTTTCATCGCTTCATCCAAATCAACGGCACCAAAACCATAGAAGGTATGGAAGTTCACGCCAGCCGCGTTTTTCTGCCAAGGTGAGATCGCTTCGTAGCTCACCAACTCACCTTTATTATTGGTAAATTCAAGTTGAACACCCGGATGCTCGGCATCGGTAACGCGTGCGGTTTCTGCCAGCAACGCACGAATATCACGGGCAGATAAAGCGTGGTTGGTTGACATGATCGCGGCGATTGCACCAGAAGTGTTCGGCGCAGCCGATGATGTGCCGTTCATGGTGCTGGTATAATTACAGTTCGGGTCAAGCTCTGTACCACCGTGTAGACCATTAATACCAAGGCCGTCACTGGTGTTTTGTCCTTCTTCACATCCCATCAGGTCAGTTGTGACCATCGCAGGGAAGTCTTGCCCGTATTCTCCTGCTGGCGCGGCAACCCACACGTTAGCGCCAACAGAAGAGTAACTTGCTCGTGTGCCATCTGCGCGTAGCGCGCTGGTGACAAGGTTGAAGTAGCTAGAGTTGTCGTAAGATTGCGCCGAGTTGTGCATCGGTAAACCTTGGTTTCCGCCTCCCGCGAAGAAATCGCTAGGAAGAACGAAGAATCGTCCAGTGTTGAAATAGCGGTAACCATTACCCGCAGACTTGACAAACAGTGCACCGCGGCCCCAAGCGTTCGTTTCGCTGACGTTCTGCATGACATCCATTTCAAGCTTGAACTGTGGGTCATTCTCATCAAACGCGATTGGGTTGATCGGACTAAAGCCATAGCTTTGGTTAAATACGCGTACATCTCGCGTCGCTGGGTCCATACCGTGAGAAATTAACCAACCTTCTAATGTTTGGTTTGCAAGCCAGTTAAAACCAACAAGCGAAGAGCGAGAAGCAACGCCGCGACCACCTTCACCATTGTTACCTACCGCACTAATCAAACCAGCAACGGCAGTACCGTGGCCGTTGGTGTCTACGGGATAACTGGATGGGAATAAAGAGTCTTCAACGAAGTTTCTGCTACCTGTGACTACGTTACCTGCAAGGTCTGGGTGATCGATCTGCACACCAGAATCAATGACCGCAACTTTAACGCCAATACCGGCAATGCCCATGGCTTGCGTAAGTTTGGTGTTTAAGTCATTACCCGCAACAGCAGGGTTTGCTGCGAATGCAGTTTGGCCAGTGTTGTCGAGATGCCATTGTTCTGAATAGAGCGGATCAAACGCCGAGACGGCAGGTGCAAGGCCCACAGCCAACATAGCGGCAAATAGGCGATTAAAGCGTGTTTCCATTTGTGACCTCATGTCTTTGTTTGGAATTTTTGTCCCTGTTCGATACTCCTTTAAACAGGAATGAATAAAACTAGCGGCAAAGAATGAGGACGCAAACTGTTTACAAATTGTTTACGTTGTTTTTTCGACGGACTGCGTAAATTGATGTTAACTCACTGAAGTAAAGGAAGGTTTTGGCTGATCTTGATCATTGTTAGATGTAAAAAAGCAGAAAGTTGGTAAGGACTTTCTGCTTTCTATCTCATCTGTTAGCTAGAGAGAGGTGATAGCTACTACAGTTACTATTTGGTGGAGGCTGGCTGAATGGTTGCCATCGGTTTGCGCGGTGCTGGCTTTTTCTTTGGTAGCACGCTATCGACAAACTTCTCCAAATACCACTTATTCAATTCGTTATCGCACCATTTTTTATTGAGTCCACGGCGGTTGAATTCTGCACCAATCGCGACTTTGGTTTGGTTCGTTGAGCGATTGTAATACAGCGTCTCACAAAGTTGAGTATTGCTCATTTGTTGAGCGTACATGTTCACACTGCTGCTACGCATGCCCATTTGCGACGCTTGTTGATTACTACAAGCGGATAAAACAACAGGAGAAAGCAAGGCGAATATTAATTTTTTCTTCATGGAAGTATCTATTTACTCGTGGACGCCACTAAGACGTCGAGTGAATCTTAAATTGGTTTCTGCCCGCTTGTTTTGCGTCATATAACGCTTGGTCGGCCAAGAAGAACCATTGGTCCCACTCTTGTTTGATGGTTTGGGCTGATAACCTGTCGACCGCACCAAGCGAAATTGTGGCGTTTATTGGCTTAGAGTCAATGATTAATGGCGTATTTTCAATGACATGTCTCAAACGCTCTAGCGATTTCGCACAATCATTTGGATCGTTCACCTCCACCAGCAACACAAATTCTTCACCGCCCCAGCGAATCAGCAGGTCACCTGAGCGAGTGGATTCGTTGAAGATAGAGGCAATGTGCATCAACATTTGATCGCCGATGTCGTGACCATAAGTGTCGTTAAAAGCTTTGAAATGGTCGACATCAAGAACCGCAAGCGCGAAGGTTCTATCTGGAGTGCGGCGGGCCATCTTCTCTAACCACACTTCTAAATAGCGGCGATTGTGAAGGCCAGTCAAAAGATCTGTAGTACTTTCTTGCGTCAGTGCTTTATTGATCTTTTTGACTCGCAAAACATAACGGAAACCTACTACACCAATGGCTGCAATAGCGATAAAGTAGAACATTTCTCGGTAACGTTGCGAGCGCAACTCAGAGGCTTGAAGTGCGTTTTTCGTCTCAAGCAAATTCAACTCTTTCTGAGCCAATTTCGCTTCAAGGTCAAACTTAATGTTGATCATTTCTTCGCCGTGAATGTGCTCAGAAAATTCCTCTTCAAGTGCTCTCAACTGAGACAAATAGCGGAAGGCGGCTTCATAATTTTGCAGTACTTGGTTGGCGTTAACCAAAACCGACAACATATCGATACGCTGTTTTAGCTCAAGCTCATTGGTTGATTTGGTTTGTTCTAGGACGAGGAGAGCGGTTCTAATCGCTTTGTCGTATTGTTTGTCGGCGAGATACGCTTCGGCAAATGCTTCATAGCATGGCATCTTAATGATTTCGATGCCGTCTGGGTTAGGTAACTCGACACAGCGTTGTGCGAGCAGTAGGGCATCGTCTGTTTTACCGATGCTACTTAGCATTTGAGAAAAGTTGGACAATGAATGATGTTTAATGACATCCGACCCAGTTTGCATTGAGCGTCGAATTGCCTCATGGAAGTAGTATTCGGCTTTCTCACTGTCTCCTAAGCCAAGATGAACAATGCTCAAGTTGGCATAGATTACGCCAATAAAGAAACTGTTGTCGTACTCATATTCACTGCTCTCATATACATCGAGTGCTTGTTTTAGATAGTTGCTTGCGCGATTCCAATCGGAGGAGTCTAAATAGACAGTACCGATGTTGTTAAGTGTCATCGCTACTTGAATCTCAAACACTGTATTTTCGAGTAACTCGTAGGCCGTACGATAATGTTTTAATCCGTTGTGGATTTGGTTACGCGCAATTTCTAAATTTCCCATCCAGCGATAAGCGCGGCCTTGCAGCGCCAGATAGCCAATATCACGAGACTCCCCAATTACATCGTGGAGCAAAAGCTCTGCGTGCCAATCGTCATCCAACTCAATCATTCGAATCGCTTTGTTCAATTTTGCTTCTGCGACAACCCAAGGCATATTGTGTTTTCGACCAAATTCGATCAAATCTGGCATGTCGTCAGGTAGGGGAACACCTTCATAGCGTTCTAAATAAATACGAGCAAAATAGTAGAGGGCGAGCGTTTCGGGCGAAGCATCTTGCGGAACCGTGAGCACATTTTCTTTGATTGAGCGAGGCTTACCCATAGAACGGAAGTAGGTACTCAACATGGGTTGGCTTTCGGGCGAAATGTGTTCTTCGAGATAGATATGTTTATCTGTATTGGCGAAGACATAACCAGTCTGGAAGAAGAGTCCAATCACCGCTAATAGAGCGCAAGACAGCGTTTTAATCGGAAAGTGCATGAGCTTATTAATAAATTGTGATCTCGTTAAGTAGCAGTACTTGCTAAGTCTATCACTTCTTATCTATTAAGTGCTTATGGATTCCCCAAGAATAAGGGATTTTAAGGCGAGTATAATTGATTGATTTAATTTAATTTTTTGATTTATAAAGAAAAGTGCTTTTTATAAGTTGGGAAATAATTTTAATCGCAATATAAGGGAACCGGAGGTTTTGACTGAGAAATAGCGATAATCGATGAAGATATTTCCATGTGAATTATGTGTGATACTGCTCCCAAAAGTAATTCCGATCTCCAAAAGATGATTTTGGTGTCATAAATATTTAATGTTTGTATGGGTTGTTAAAAAAATGGATATTCGACATAGTGTTATTAAGCCAAAGTAAATTGGCTGTTCATAACAAACAGGAGATTATTTATGCATAACGAAATGATTCAACCGTCGCACTTCGGCATCATTGCTCGCACTTGTATCGCCTCAGTAGTAATGTTGGCGGGTGTTTTCGCTCTTATTTAGTGGAGTGACGTAAGCTAGATTACGTTTTAGAAAACAAAAGCAAAATTCAGGGAATTACCTTCAGTTGTAAACGGTATTCCCCTGAAAATCACTCAAAGTAACCCATTCTTAGCTGAGTAAGCTAAAAACCAAAGCACTTACCGCAACAATACCTGTGATCAGAACAAAATAGGTAGAGAGCTTTCCACGATACTGCTTCATCGACTCAATCTTATGTACCGCCAACATCGGCATAATGAACAAGATCATTGCGATAACTGGCCCAGATAACGCTTCCATCATGCCTAAAATACTTGGGTTCATGATTGCTGCAGCCCAAATTGACAAGAAAAGAACCACTACGCTAATACGATCAACACGTGTTTCAGACAAATTTGAGTGCTTTGTGATTAAGCCGTTCAAGCTTTCACGTGCGCCTAAGAAATGACCAAGGAAAGAAGAAGTGATCGCGACAAACGCCACCAAAGGACCAAGTGTTGCGATGAATGGGTTATCCGTTGCGTTTGCAAGGTAAGAGAGTACGGATACGTTTTGCGCTTTTGCCTGTGCAAGTTGCTCTGGCGAAAGTGCTAATACGCACGAGAAAACAAACAATAGTACGAATGCGATAAGCATGATGCTCGTGCGACGTAAAATCAGTTCGGCTTTTGCATCGGCATCATCGCCGTAGTGTCGGCGCTGAACATTGGCAAAGCTAGAGATCGCTGCTGCATGGCTAAACGAGAAAATCACAACAGGAACGGCTAACCACATTGTGCTCGCAAACGCACCCATGTCCGGTGTATCAAGCACGGGCATTGTCCAGTTCGGCATTAAGTAGAATGAGAGGAAAGCTAGAATCGCAACAAGCGGATACACCATAACGGCAAACGCGCGCAGCATCACTTTTTCGCCCGCCATCATAATGGCAATCAAAGCGAACACTAATACGCCCGAAAGTAGCTCGCGTGGTAAGGCTTCCATTCCCGCTTGGTTCACCATAAAGCTGTCTACAGTATTGGTGATGCCCACGCCGTAAATTAACAGGATAGGAAAAATCGATAGGAAATAAAGCAGAGAGATTGAACGTCCCGCTTTTGCGCCAAAGTGTTCTTCAACCACATCGGTAAAGTCGGCATTTTTGATCTTAGAAGACAATACAAAGCGCGCTAAACCGCGATGGGCGAGGTAAGTCATTGGAAATGCCAAAAACGCCATTGCGACTAGTGGCCAAAATCCACCAATGCCCAAGTTGATTGGCAGAAACAAAATACCGGCACCAACGGCGGTCCCGAATAGGCTAAGTACCCAATGTGTGTCATGTTTTGACCAAGAGGTTGTTGTGTTTAATTCACTAGAATTTAACGTATTTCGAGATTCTTTCACTTAAGACTCGCCTTTATAAAAATAATAATGTGGCGGATGGTATCTGTTTTAGTGATTGTTATCACATCAACTATGTGGTGAATCGTGCTGATAAAAAGACAATTTTGTAAATTATCAAACTATGAATATTTTTAAAAACTAGATTTATATTCTAACATTTGGTGTGTGAATTGAATTTATTTACTAAATTTACAATATTTTTTAGTTTTAGATTTTGTGGTTAAAATGTATTCATGGTGGTGTTTGCTATGGATCGGGCAAGGAAAGTGTTCCGCTCCAACTGTTTGAGTTGACAGCAAAAGTTGGGTTTAACGAAGGATTCCTCTATATTGCTGCAGACAAAGGAGTTTAGGAGTGGAGTTGAGATGGACATTTTGTCTGCGCGTAAAGAAGATTTAGCCGCTGTTTATGCTTTAGAAAACAAGTTGTTTGGAGAACATTCGTATCCTCAGTTTTTTATACGACAAGCGTACGATTGTTGGGGTGAAAGCTTGTTAGTTGCAAAGGAAGGAGAAGCAGTTGCTGGTTATGTGCTTTTAACCACCAGCAATGTCGCGAAGCACTATTGGATAATGTCGCTAGCCGTAAATTCCGAATTTCGCGGTCGAGGAATTGCGAGATCATTAGTTGAGCGGGTGATGGCACCTCTGGCCGAAGGTTCTAGTGTTAAACTGACGGTTGATCCTCTCAACCAACCTGCATTGTCTCTCTATCAATCTATGGGTTTTACCGTACTAGAAGAAGAAGCGAATTACTTCGGTGATGAAGAATCCCGTTTGGTGATGGAATTCGTAAAGTAGGCCTGCACAGAAATGAGTCCAATCTGCACTTAAAATGTGCGGATTTAAAAATGTGCCGTTCATCATTTTTCATAATGCCTTGTAATTAAAGCATTTTCATTATTGGCACTTTGTTTGCTATTTGTAGAATGTTCATCGTTAACTCGATGACCGCTCTCCAGAGCAGGCGGAGATGCGGGTTAGGGTATTACTTTTTAAAAATGTACTTACAGCGTTAAAGGCATTGCAGCCTCTCCAGTTTGGAGAGGCTTTTTTTTGCTCATATGGTTGGGTTTGTAAGTCGTGTTGGTCAATAGCAGGAGGCGTAATGTCGCAAGGATGCAGAAAAACGACCTGTCCTTATTGCGGGGTAGGGTGTGGGGTTGAAGTAAACTCAAAAGGAATTGTTGGGGACGATAACCATCCTGCGAACGCGGGAGCCTTATGTGTGAAAGGTGTTGCGTTGGCTGAAAGCTTAAACATGCCATCACGCCTTTTGTATCCGAAGCTTGTCACCAAAGAGCGGCCACAAGGTAAAGAAATTCACTGGTCGCAAGCCACAAACATTATTGCTGAAAAGATCCATCGAGCTAAAGCGGAGTTTGGACCTGATTCTGTTGCGATGTACGTGTCAGGTCAGTTATTAACGGAAGACTATTACGTTGCTAACAAGCTGATGAAAGGGTACGTCGGCAGCGCTAATATCGATACGAACTCCCGTTTGTGTATGTCTTCGGCGGTTGCGGCTCATGTACGAGCATTTGGCGAAGATGTCGTTCCCGTCAATTACGACGACATTGATAACACCGAGCTATTGATAATTTGCGGTGCTAATACCGCTTGGACGCACCCTGTTTTATTTCGACGTATTCAACAAGCGAGAGAGAACAATCCAAGTCTCAAGTTAGTGGTGATCGATCCACGAGAAACTGTTACGGCGCAGCAAGCCGATTTACATTTAGCGATAAAAAACGACGGCGACGTTTCATTGTTTAACGGTCTACTTAAATTTCTTATCGAGCAGCCATGTCTTGATTCTCAATACATTCAATCTTATACCGATGGCTTTGATGCGATAGCGAGAGAAGTAACTCAAAAACGTTACGATGTCACTAATTTAGCAACTGATGTAGGCGTTTCACAAGACAAACTCACAACGTTTTTCCAATGGTTTGCCCACAGCCCGACTGCGATTACGCTTTTTTGCCAAGGGGTTAACCAAGCCGAAAATGGTGTCGATAAAGGCAATGCGATCATCAATGCGCATTTAGCAACGGGTAAAATTGGCAGGGTGGGCTGTGGCCCGTTTTCCATTACCGGGCAACCTAATGCAATGGGCGGGCGAGAAGTTGGCGGTTTAGCTAATCAATTAGCGGTGCACCGAGGGTTTGATGGCGAATCCATTCAACAAGTACAAGCGTTTTGGGAGTCACCAGAAATCGCTACAAAACCGGGGTTAAAAGCGGTTGAACTGTTTGAAGCGGTTGAGCGTGGTGAGATTAAAGTCCTGTGGATCATGGCGACCAACCCCGTTGTCTCTTTGCCAGACAATCAGTTTGTTAAGAGGGCGCTAGAACGCTGTCCGTTTGTGATTGTCTCGGATATTACCGCTGAGTCGGATGTTGCGAGTTATGCCGACTTGTTGCTTCCGGCGGCTGGATGGGGTGAAAAACAGGGGATGGTGACGAATTCTGAACGTCGGATTTCAAGACAGCGTCAGTTCCAAAACCCTCCCGGCGAGGCAAAATTGGACTGGTGGGCAGTGAGCCAAGTCGGGCAAGCATTATGCACCTTAGAAGAGACAAAGAATGGTTTTGATTTTGACTCTGAACACGAGGTGTTTTGCGAGTACGCTGCCATGACAGGCATGAATACGAAGTCGCCTTTAAAGCTAGATCTGTCTCAATATGCCAATTTGAATGAGCAAGAGTACGAAGAGTGGCAGCCAACCCAATGGGGCGGTGAGCGACCGTTTTCCGATGGCGTGTATTCTCACCCAGATGGTAAAGCGCGGTTTGTAGTAACTCGCGAATCGCCACAGCGTTTAGCCAGAACGAAAGGCTGGTGGCTCAATACGGGCAGACAACGAGATCAATGGCACACCATGACACGTACAGGCCATATTGCACACCTTGCCGCCTCTGAGTTAGAACCAACCGTGTACATGAACACACTCTCTGCCACTCAAAATCGTTTAAAAGCAGGACAACTCACCAAGCTGTTCCAGCCTACTTCAAACACCAGTATTTATGCCAAAGTTGCCATTGATGAAGGTTTAGGTTTTCAGGAGCTGTTTATGTCAATGCACTGGGCGGGTCGATATGGCTGTGAAAGCAGTGTTAACGCGATAGTAAACAGCGCAAAAGACCCTATTTCTGGGCAACCTGCGTTTAAGTCGTCTTATGTTGAAGTGCAAGACGCAGCGGTAAAAACCTACGGTATGTTCATCGGGACACAGTTTGATTCCAGCAAGTTTCTCTACAGCGCATTTCAAGCAGAAAGTAATTTGGGCATCTGGCGCTTTGCGCACGATAAACGACCAAAAAAGCAGAGTTTTTGTCGAACGGAAAAGAGCCGCAGAATTGCGATAGATATTGCCCAAGGTTGGCTAGCGGTGGATTACGACCTTGTTGGAGACGTTCGTATCATTCGTTCGGTTTTGGTGGTGTCTAGCGAACCGATTCAAACCGACTACACCAACTTTACCGGCTTGATTGGCAAGCCGATGGAGCTATCGCAACTGCTTACCATCACTCAATCGCAAAGCAGCGCCAAACTGATCTGTAGTTGTTTCCGCGTCACTGATAAACAAATACATGACGCGATGGAGAAACAAGATTGCATGTCAGTGACCCAACTTCAAAACAAACTCAAATGCGGTACTAACTGTGGCTCGTGCGTTTCTCAAATCAAACAGATGGTCGACAGTCATCAGCATCAAAAGGGCAAACAGCAAGCGAGCCAGCAAAGTCTGGCTATTCAAATAAAGTAAGTCACAAAGAGGATAAGCACATGGAAGCGCCTTATCAAAAGTCTTGGTTTAAGAAAGGACAAGCGAGTCAGAAACAAGAACGCTCGTCTCGTTTTTCTAAGCATGACCAAGCATGCAAACTGAACCAACTTTTAGAAGACCATTCAGTAGACCTAGACGCGAACCACAAAGGTTTTGTGTGGATTGTCGGAGCAGGGCCGCACGATCCTGACTTGTTAACAGTAAAGGCAGTGAAAGCGATTATGTCGGCAGAGGTGTTGTTGTACGACCGTTTGGTTAACAAAGATATTTTGGAGTTGGCTTCGCCACAAGCCGATTGGATTTACGTGGGAAAACGATGCGGACAACCTAGCATCGGTCAGGAAGAAATCTGCGGTTTAATGGTGTCATTAGCTCAGCAAGGCAAACGTGTTGTTCGGCTGAAAGGAGGCGATCCGTTTGTGTTTGGGCGAGGTGGCGAAGAAGCGTTAGCTCTAGTCAAACATGCGATTCCGTATGAAGTCATCCCCGGTATTACTGCAGCGATAGGGTGTTCAGCAAACAGCTTAATTCCACTGACTCATCGTGGTGTTGCTCGCAGCGTTACCTTTGTGACAGGGCAAGTTGTCACGGGCGCATTTGAGGCTTGGAGCCAACTGATGCAAAGCGGACAAACGTTAGTCTTCTACATGGGGTTAGAAAAGTCATCGCAAATACAAACGGGTTTAATTAGCTCTGGTTTGAGAGAAAATTTCCCTGTCGCGGTCATCACTCATGGTTGTAGCCCCCAACAGCAAGTGTATGTTACCCAACTCAATCAGCTCAATGAGTTATCGATTACACTCAAAGGCATCAGCCCAGCATTGATTGTGATGGGAGAAGTTGTCAAACTGCGCGAACAACTAATAGAAACCGTACAGTCAGTGACGGAATTCGAGGGAATATGAGCAGCATTTTGGAATGTATCAGAACAGTCGGTCGTGGCGAGCGTGGTAGAAAACCACTGAACTTTGACCAAGCGTTTCGAGTTATGGATGAATACCTAAACGGCGAGTGCGACGACGATCAGATGGCAATGCTGTTGATGCTGATCCGCGTACAGAACGAGACTCAACAAGAAATCGCTGGCTTTGTGAAAGCATTCCAATCGCGCATGCCTGCCATTGGCGCAGACATTGACTGGCCATGTTACGCCGGTAAGCGAGAAGCAGCAGGTCATCCGTGGCATTTACTGGCAGCGAAAATCCTTGCTGACAACGGTCATAAAGTATTGATGCACGGCTATCACGACCGCCAGTCTGGTCGTTTACACGCAGAAGATTACCTCGACAAGTTTGCTATCAACAAAGCGGAATCAGCAGAAGACGCAAAGCGTGTGTTAGAAACACAAAACATCGTGTATCTACCGCTGAGTGCGTTTGCGCCGCAAGCAGAAACCATGATTGGTTGGAAGAATCGTTATGGTCTTAGAACACCGATTAATACCGTGGTTCGAGCACTGAACCCGGGGCAGGCGACAGTCGGTATTCGTGGTAGCTTCCATCCTGGTTTTCAGCAGCTCCATGCTGAAGTCGAGTACGAAATTGGCCAAACGGCGCATGCTGTGGTGTCGTTTAAAGGCCAGTCGGGTGAGTCAGAATACAACCCGAAAGTGAGCCAGACAGTATGGCTTAGTCAACCCAGTGGCGTGACATCTCACTACTGGACAGAGCAAATGCTGTCAGAGGTGCCAATGCCTACGGCTTGTCCATTTGGTACAGAAGAAACCGACATGAATCAAATGGCGAACACGGTGTTAGCTACCATGACGGTTGTCTTGTTTGCTGAAATGCATGACAGAGAACAAGCTTTTGAACGTGCATTTTTGTACTGGGCGTCGTATTGCGCAGCGAACTGATTGCATGACTGCCTAACGATACAAAGTTGTTGGATCGGATTCCTTTATCTATTGTTTGTGTATGCTCGTCAGTGATGAATTTATCACCACAAGTCTCTCTTTGCTGGTTAGCATAAACATCACCATTGCGGTGATGGGTTTACTTTTCGATAAGAAATGAGGACATGGATAATGCTAAAGCACACGACGTCAAGTGAAAAGGCGGCTCACCCCATCCCGCAAGAAGCCTTCGATTGGTACGACGAATACGCGCACGGAAAGATTTCGCGCCGAGAATTTCTTAATCGGCTTGGTGGCCTTGCGGTGCTAGGGTTTAGCATGACCGCACTGGTTGACGCGCTGACACCAAATTACGCGCTTGCCGAGCAAGTCTCCTTCAATGATCCTGAAATCAAAGCCACGTACGAAACCTTTTCGTCGCCGAATGGGCATGGTGAAGGGCGTGGTTACTTGGTGATGCCTCAGAAAAAGACCATCAAATCACCAACGGTTTTGGTGATTCATGAAAACCGTGGCCTCAACCCTTACATTAAAGACGTCGCGAGACGACTAGCGAAAGATGGTTTTATCGCCTTTGCTCCCGATGCTCTCTACCCGTTAGGTGGGTATCCGGGAAATGATGATGAAGGGCGAGCAATGCAAAAAGAGATGGACAGAGCCAAGATTGAGCAAGACTTTATAGCGGCCGCTAAATTTATCAAACAGCACGAACATGGAAACGGCAAGCTTGGCGCGGTTGGTTTCTGTTTTGGTGGTTATGTCGTCAATATGCTGGCGGCAGCTATGCCAAATGAGCTCGATGCAGGCGTACCTTTTTATGGAACACCCGCTGCAGAAGAGATTCAAAAACAAGTGAAAGGCCCATTAATGTTGCATTTCGCAGGGTTGGATAAACGTGTGAATGACACTTGGCCTTCGTACGAACAGCAGTTGATTGCTTCAGGTGCGAAGTACCAAGCTTTGATGTATGAAAACGTCAATCATGGTTTCCACAACGACTCAACCGCACGTTACGCACCCGAGGAAGCGGCTCTTGCTTGGGAACGTACCTTAGCTTTCTTCAAAGAACATCTCATCGCCAGTTAATCGGAGTTGGCACATTCCTTGTTTTATCTCCTTTAGTGAGTGAGATATTAACAAGGAATGTGCATGACTCAATCAACGTCAAAAACACCCATTATCGTCTGCTGTGACAGCCTTCAAGAGCAAGCTCGATTGTCCGGCTTATTGAGCAAAGATTACGACAACATCATCGGTAGCCAATTGGCACAGCTAGAAACGCTGATACGGAGAGAACCATCGGCAAGCGTTGTGGTTGGATGGCAACAGCCAACCGCAGAGCTGCGTTTGATCGTCGATTTCTGCCGACAAAAATCGGTACCACTTCTTATCGTGCTAAAGCAACTATCTTCTAATGATATCAATCGGTTATCAAGCCAAATGGATTATGTGTTGATGCCTCATGATACTGAGTTTGCTCTTCAACCTTGGATTGACCACGCAACCTTGGTACGTGAGCGGTTCGAGAGAATGAATTCAGAAATTGAATCGCTGACGAACAAGATTGAAGAGCGAAAGCTGGTGGAAAAAGCCAAAGGCTTATTGATGAAAGTGCACAATGTAGATGAGGAACACGCGTACAAAGCAATGCGAAACTCTGCAATGCAATCGAGTCAAACGCTTACTCAAGTTGCGAAGAACCTGATTACCGCATTGCAGTTAATGGATTAACTTCTCTACTACTTTGGAGTTATGGTGAAAATTCTACTGTGGTGCGTGTTGCACTAACAGTAAGCAAATACAATTGTTTGGTAACTAGGGTCAACTCTAATTTGCTGTATTTAAAGTGAAAAATTAGTTGGCACAGTAATTGGATTAGTTAGAACGGGTTTATTGTTGAATCGCTTATCTCAATTATCAATGGCGGTAATTGCAGACTTAGCAACGGCGCAATGTTGAATCGCTTATCTCAATTATCAATGGCGGTAATTGCAGACTTAGCAACGGCGCTACTGCTCTTCGGAGTAGTAGCGCTTTTTTTATGGGAGCAATCCAATGAAATGGAGTTCGATGCTGAAAGTGTCAGCAATTTCGTTATCGGTAATCACCACGGTTAGCGCAAAGGCAGAGTTGGGTGAGCCAGAAATTGAAGACCTGACGTTTGGTTTTATTAAGTTAACCGATATGGCGCCGCTAGCGGTTGCCTATGAGCAAGGCTTTTTTGAAGACGAAGGGTTATACGTCACGCTCGAAGCGCAAGCAAACTGGAAAGTGCTGTTGGACCGCGTTATCGATGGTGAACTCGATGGCGCGCATATGCTGGCAGGGCAGCCGTTGGGCGCGACGATTGGTATCGGAACAAAAGCAGAAGTGATTACCGCGTTCAGCATGGATTTGAATGGCAACGCAATCACGGTTTCCAATGACACGTGGGAACAGATGAAGCCACACATACCAAAGCAGCCAGATGGCAAACCTGTACATCCAATCAAAGCGGATTCGTTGAAGCCCGTCGTTGACAGTTATCGCGACAAGGGCAAGTCATTCAATATGGGCATGGTGTTTCCTGTTTCTACTCACAATTACGAGTTGCGTTATTGGCTTGCTGCTGGTGGGATTCATCCAGGTTTTTATGCACCAGACTCAGGCGATAACAGTGGTCAGTTGGATGCTGATGTTCTTTTGAGTGTTACGCCGCCGCCACAAATGCCAGCCACAATGGAAGCGGGCACAATCAAAGGGTACTGCGTCGGCGAACCATGGAACCAGCAAGCCGTATTCAAAGGCATTGGTACGCCAGTCGTGACCGATTACGAAATCTGGAAGAACAACCCAGAGAAAGTGTTTGGTGTGTCCAAAGCATGGGCAGAAAAGAACCCCAACACGCACATTCGTGTCGTGAAAGCCCTGATTCGAGCGGCACATTGGTTGGATGAAAACAACAATGCCAACCGCCAAGAAGCGGTGAAGATGTTGGCGAAGAGCGAGTATGTGGGAGCCGATGCCGATGTTATCGCCAACTCAATGACAGGCACGTTTGAATACGAGAAAGGCGACAAACGAGACGTACCAGACTTCAACGTGTTCTTCCGTCATAACGCCACGTACCCGTACTACAGCGATGCGATTTGGTATCTGACCCAAATGCGCCGCTGGGGACAAATCTCAAGCGAGAAATCCGATGATTGGTACATGGATGTGGCGAAAGAGGTTTACCGTCCAGATATCTACCAACAAGCAGCTCAAGCGTTAATTGAAGATGGTGTGTTGAGCAAAAAAGATTTCCCAGATTTCAGCGTTGAAGATGGGTTTCGTGCACCACAAACACACTTTATCGACAACATCGTTTATGACGGCCGTGAGCCAAATAAGTATCTAGAGAAGTTCTCTATCGGGCTTAAAGGAAAAGACAAGGTTTAGGATGAGCAATCCTACTAAAAATTCAGGGGGCAGGTGAGTCTGCCCGCAATAACAAGGATGTAGATTTCTTAGGAGTGAGTATGTCTAGTAATGTCATTTCCCTTTTTCCTGCTAAGCAGGTAGTGAACCGAAGTCGGCTGGTGCTTTTGCCCGTCATTGGCTTGCTGATCTTTTTGGCAATGTGGCACTTAGCAGCGAGAGAAGTGCAAACTTCATTAGGTACGCTGCCGGGACCTGTGCAAACTTTTCAGCAGTTCAGCAACCTTGTCGATGACCATTGGCAAGAGCGAGAAAAGGAACAAGCGTTTATCGAACGTCAGGAAAAACGCAATGCTGCGAAGTTAGCCAAGAATCCAGACACGGAAGTGAAGATTCGTCCTTACACAGGTAAGCCTACGTTCTTCGATCAAATCGTAACAAGCTTAGTGACTGTGACTGCGGGCTTTCTGTTGGCGACAGTTATCGCGATTCCACTTGGCATCGTGCTTGGTCTTAATCAAGGGCTGTATCAAGCGTTCAACCCAATCATTCAATTGCTCAAGCCTGTATCACCTTTGGCGTGGCTGCCTATCGTAACCATGGTGGTGAGTGCCACTTATGTGAGTGATGACCCGATGTTTGCAAAGTCGTTCATTAACTCTCTGATCACAGTGGCGCTGTGTAGCTTATGGCCGACGCTGATTAACACTGCTGTGGGCGTGACGAGCGTTGATAAAGACTTAATCAACGTGAGCAAAGTGCTTCAACTTTCGTGGTGGCAGCACATTCGCACCATCGTTTTACCTTCTGCCATTCCGATGATCTTCACCGGTTTACGTCTTTCTTTAGGTATCGCTTGGATGGTGTTGATTGCGGCAGAAATGCTCGCTCAGAACCCAGGGTTAGGCAAGTTCGTTTGGGATGAATTCCAGAACGGCAGCTCGGCTTCATTGGGTCGTATTATGGTGGCGGTCATCACTATCGGCTTTATTGGTTTGATGCTCGATAGAGGCATGCTGCAACTTCAAAAGTGGTTGTCTTGGAATAAACAACAAGCGTTGAGATAAGGGAAAAGATCATGGAAAAAGCATTATTAGATCTAACGCGTTTAGGGATGCGATTCCCAACGCCAGATGGCGAATTCATCGCGCTTAAGAACGTCGATTTACAAATCAATAAAGGTGAGTTTGTATCCCTGATTGGTCACTCTGGCTGTGGTAAATCAACGGTTTTGAACTTAGTCGCAGGGCTGTACATGCCAACAGACGGCGGCGTGATAGTCGATGGGCGAGAGGTGGCAGGGCCGGGACCCGACCGCGCGGTGGTGTTCCAAAACCATTCATTATTGCCTTGGTTAACCGTGTATCAAAACGTTGAGCTCGCAGTAAAACAAATTGCCGGCAAAAAGGGCAAAGCGTGGATTCAGGAGCAAGTGAATCACTATTTGGAGTTGATTCAAATGCAGCATGCCGCGCACAAAAAGCCGGATGAAATCTCGGGTGGTATGAAGCAGCGAGTCGGCATTGCGAGAGCACTGGCACTTCAACCGAAGGTTTTGCTAATGGATGAGCCATTTGGCGCGTTGGATGCGTTAACTCGTGCGCATTTACAGGATGCACTGATGAAGATTCAAGCCGAGCTGAACAACACCGTCATCATGATCACCCATGACGTGGATGAAGCGGTGCTGCTATCCGACAAAATCGTGATGATGACCAACGGACCGGCTGCAACTATTGGTGAAGTGTTAGAAGTGAATCTACCTCGCCCTCGTGAGCGTGTTGCACTGGCAGATGATGCGCAGTATCAGAAGTGTCGACAAGCGGTGTTGAAGTTCCTTTACGAGAAGCAATCTAAAACCGAGATTCCAGCTTCGAAAGAAGACAAACCCAAAACCGCAGCGCAAACGGCATAAGGAGGCAGCGATGAACAGTCCTTTAACGATCCCAGTAAAGAACGCATTGAGCCACATCGTTGTGGTAGGCAACGGTATGGTCGGGCAACACCTCGTCGAGCAATTAGTGCAGAAAAATGCGCATTTGGAGCACCGAATTACCGTGATTGGTGCAGAGCGTTTTATCGCGTATGACCGTGTACAGTTGTCCTCTTTGTTCGCGGGTAAGTCTCATGATGATTTAATACTGAGTAACCAAGAATGGTACGACATGTATGGCATCCAACTCGTACTTGGCAGCCAAGTAACAGGTATCGACAGAGAGCAAAAGCGCATTCTGTTGGATGGTGAAGATGTGCTGGGTTACGACCAGCTCGTGCTCGCGACCGGTTCGTACCCATTTGTGCCGCCAATTGAAGGTAAAGACCGCGACAACGTGTTTGTCTACCGCACGCTTGATGACCTTTCACAAATCAAAAAGGCATGTGAAGGCGCAAGAACGGGCGCAGTAATTGGTGGTGGCTTGTTGGGCTTAGAAGCGGCAAACGCACTCAAACTATTGGGGTTAGAAACTCACGTTATTGAATTTACTCCTCGTCTGATGCCCGTACAGTTAGATGATGGTGCCGGCTTAGTACTAAAAGAGAAGATTGAAGCGCTAGGGTTAACCGTTCACACCTCAACAGGTACGGAACGAATCTGCGATGGTGAAACGGCCAAGCATCGTATGGTGTTTAAAGACAAAGAGCCTCTCGAAGTGGATGTGATTGTCTTTTCCGCAGGCATTCGCCCTCAAGATGAGTTGGCAAGGCTAGCTGAACTAGAAGTCGGCGAGCGAGGCGGCATTGTGATTAATAACCGATGCCAAACCAGCGATGAGAACATATACGCGATTGGCGAATGTGCCCTTTGGGAGCAGAAGATCTTTGGTTTGGTCGCACCCGGTTACACCATGGCGAGAACTACAGCCGATGTCTTGACTGGAATGCCGAGCGAAGGTTTTAAAGGTGCGGACATGAGCACCAAGCTCAAGCTGCTTGGGGTGGATGTGGCATCTATCGGCGATGTACAAATGCAAACCGAAGGCGCACAGGAAATGGTGTTGCAAGATGCGGTTGCAGGCATCTACAAAAAGCTGGTGGTTGATGCGAGCGGTACCCAATTGCTTGGTGCAATTCTCGTTGGTGACAACAGCGATTACGATGCGCTCTTACAGTGTTATTTGAACAAAACGGTCCTGCCAGACCACGCGGCGAACCTGCTGTTTGATACCGGAATGCTTGATGGAGAGATGCCAGACAGCGCCATCATCTGTTCTTGTCACAACGTCACAAAAGGCGACTTAGTTGCCGAGATTCAAGCTGGTACTACCAACCTGACGGACCTTAAAGCCAACACCAAAGCCGGTACTGGCTGTGGTGGCTGTAGCAATATGGTCAAGTCGGTATTGGATACTCAATTGGCAGCTATGGGGGTAGAGGTTAACAACCACCTTTGTGAACACTTTGAGCTCAGTCGGCAAGAGATGTTCCATATTTGCCAAGTGGAACAGATCAAAGACTTCGACACTTTAATCACACTGCATGGCAAAGGGCATGGTTGTGATATTTGTAAGCCGACAGCGGCATCTGTGTTTGCTTCTTTGTGGAATGAACACATCATGGAGCCTAAGCATCAGTCTCTACAAGATTCTAACGATGCCTTTATGGCTAACCTGCAAAAAGATGGCTCCTACTCGATAGTGCCTCGTGTTCCGGGCGGCGAAATTACACCAGACAAACTCATTGTGCTCGGCGAAGTTGCTCAGCAATATGATCTGTACACCAAGATCACTGGCGGTCAGCGAGTGGATTTATTTGGTGCGCAGTTAGAGCAACTTCCTGAAATCTGGCAAACCTTAATTGATGCTGGTTTTGAAACAGGGCACGCCTACGGCAAATCGGTGCGCACCGTGAAATCTTGCGTCGGTTCTACTTGGTGTCGCTATGGTGTTGATGATTCGGTTGGATTAGCCATTGAGTTAGAGAACCGTTACAAAGGATTGCGAGCGCCCCATAAGCTTAAGTTTGCCGTATCGGGCTGTACTCGCGAGTGTGCAGAAGCGCAAAGTAAAGACATTGGGGTGATCGCCACTGAAAACGGCTGGAATCTATACGTTTGCGGTAATGGCGGCATGAGACCAAGACACGCTGATTTGTTCGCATCCGACTTATCCAAATCAGAGTTGATCACCATGATTGACCGAGTTTTGATGTTCTACGTCAGCACAGCTGATCGCTTGCAGCGTACGTCGGTGTGGATGGAGAACATGGAAGGGGGCTTAGATTACCTTAAACAAGTGATTTTGGATGACTCTCTGAATCTATGTGATTCTTTGGACGAACAAATGGCGCGAGTCGTAGATACCTATCAATGTGAGTGGAAGAGTACGCTGGATAATCCTCAAAAACTGCAACGCTTCCGTCCTTTCTTGAACAGCACGGCGGGCAGTAAAGTCTTACCGTACCAGCGTGTACGCGGTCAGCGTATTCCGGCGAAACAGGAGGTGTAAATGGCAGCTTTAACCAAAGTGAAATTGTGTCAGCTTGATGATCTAATGCCGTTCATCGGTGCCACAGTGTTGATTGAAGGCGAGCATGTCGCGTTATTCTACATTCCTGATAACGGTGTTTACGCTGTTCAGGATTGGGACCCAATTGGTAAGGCTTATGTGATGAGTCGAGGGATTGTCGGTGATATCGATGGTGAGATGTGTGTTGCATCACCGCTATACAAACAACACTTCAGTTTAAAGAGTGGGCAATGTTTGGAAGACGAAGCGCACTGTCTAAAAACTTGGCAAGTAACGGTCGACGATAATCAGGTTTGTTACTTACTCGAAGAATGATCCTCGAAGTTCTTTAGTCTGCTCGATATGAGTAAATTCTTAGCTGAAGAGACAAGCGAATAAAGCTCCAGAGACAGCACAGTATGGCTCTGGAGCTTTTTGCTATTCGGAAGGATTCACTTGCAGTTCGGTATAGCCAGTCGAGTCGTCCATCGCTCTAGTGAACTCAAGTTCTGAGTAAGAATGGATGATCAATTCTGCGGTAGTATCAATCACTGTGCCTTCCAGCAAATGCCCGCCCCAGACTCGTCCTTCACGATCAGACACCGAGATATGAACGTGTTGATGTTCAGGCGTCAGGGTTCCCATCACAGAGACAATTTCAAATGGTTCTTGTTTGGTTAACGTACTCTCTGCACCTGCCAAACGAAGGTTGAGGTGAGAGACACAGCCAACGCATGAAGCAATCGAACCCGCTTTGATACCGTGCTTCTCGACCAATTTCGCTAGGCTCAGCTTTAAGTCCATGCCTTTGGTAAGACGTACTGCTATTACTTCAATCGACATATTACTTCCTAATCAAAACCAGCAAGCAGGAAAGCGCCGTATCCAAGTCGGCATAACGTTTGGCTTTGCCAAGTACGCGCATGCCTTGCATGTTGTTGAGAACAAAACGGGCGAGTTCTTCTGGCTTGAGCGTTTTCGGCACTAAGGTTTCTTTCTGTGCGTTTTTCAAGGCATCGGTAATGATGTCGATTAAATGATCAAATAAAAAATGCCCTTTTCTCAGTACATCATCGTCTTCGCCTGCATGCTCCACAAGCGCATTTTGAATAAAACACCCACAACTTCGCTTGCGTTGCAACTCTGCAAAGGACTTAAGGAAAGACTCAAGTTCTGGCAGGGATGCGCCGTCTTTCTCTAAGTCGGTGAGTGAGGGTAATGAGACTTTTTTTAGATAAGCATCCAGTGCTTCGTAGTAAAGCTGCTGCTTATCACCATAGGTGTTGTAAAGGCTAAAGCGGTTGATATTCAACTCGTCAGTGAGATCAGAAATGGATGTATTAGCAAAACCTTTGCGCCAAAAAACGTCCATAGCGACTAAGAGTTTTTCTTCTCGATCGAAGTTGGCTTTTCTTGCCATATGCGTACCTACCTGAGCGGTTTTTCTCAAACCACTCCTAAACTTATTGAACAACTTTTTGGAAATGAAGTTCTTGACTGATCGTTTATAAACTGGCTACAGTATATCCTAACCAATCGGTTAGAAAAAGAAAAAGGATACAAAATGAAGCTCTATGAAACAGCAATGACTCCAAGTTGTAAGCGAGTTAGCATTTTTTTAAAGGAAATCGGTGGAGAGGTTGAGCGTGTCGCGTTGAACGTACGTGAGGGCGATAATTTGTCTGAATCTTTCAAGCAAAAAAGCGTGAATGGCAAAGTGCCATTACTGGAGCTAGACGATGGTACAACGATCTGTGAAAGCGTGGCTATTTGCCGCTATCTCGATGAAGCGTTTGAAAATGACTTAGCTCTGTTTGGCGCAAATCAATTAGAACGAGCACAGGTGGAAATGTGGCACCGTGTCGTCGAGTTCCAAGGCCTTTATGCGGCATTCCAAGCGTTTCGCAACATTACGGCGATCTATCAAGATCGTGAAAACTGTGTGGCAGCGTGGGGTGAAGAATCTAAGTCTCGCGTCCTTGAGTTTTTGCCAACCTTAGATAAACGTTTGTCAGAGAGTGAATACATCGCGACAGACCAGTTTTCCGTTGTCGATATTACCGGTTATATTTTCATTGGTTTTGCGGTGAATGGTTTGAGTATTGAAGTCTTCGAGAAGTACCCAAACATCGCTCGCTGGTTTGAACAAGTGTCTGCCCGAGACGCATTCCAAAGCTAATTTTTTCGCAGCGAGCGTTTTCTCTCTCGCTGCGTATTGAATGCCAATGACAAAAAGGTATTCAAATACTTCAAGTTTTCTCTTCTTTTTTTACTCATCTCCTATAATTATTTTTATATACAACAACCTCAATAGGCTTCAATGCGTTTTAGAGCAGAGTGCTCTTAGTCTGTAGACGTTCTTTTCATTTAGAGATGTCTGGCAAGAGACAAGGAGAGGTTATGAATCTTCAAATCAAAACCATCAACAACGTACTGTTTGCTTCGCTCGTTGTTTCTATTTTTGGTTTAGTTGCGATGTACCTGAACTATACGCAGCAAAGTGATCAAATAGAGCAATTGCGCGGGCAGCTTATCGAAAAAGAAAATCAGATCGTCATTTCAAACGAAGCATTGTCTTACACCCGTTATCAACATCAACTTTTAGCCGAAGACTACAGTCGTTTTAGAGATGAGCAGTCAATAAACAGAGTTCTTCGTTAATCGCTACCAGTGTTAAGGAGAGAAATGAAACCAATCTTATTGGTCGACGATAGCAAAACGGTATTGCTTTACATGACCTCCGCATTGCAAAAGCAAGGGTACGAAGTCATCGCTGTGGAGGACGGTGAGTCTGCACTTGAAGTGCTGACGCACAGAAAAGATATTCAGTTTGTTCTCAGTGACCTGATGATGCCTGGGCTCAGTGGTATTGATCTGTGTCGTCTACTCAAATCTGCGGCGTTTGAGCGGTATATCTTTTTTGTCCTACTTTCTTCACGCAATGATCAGGGCTCGATTGTTAAAGGCATTGACGCTGGCGCGGATGATTTCGTAGATAAAAAAACATCGGTAGAAGAGCTTCAAGCACGCATACGAGCAGGGTTTCGTACTCTCAATTTGCACAATATGTTACTCGCGAGAAATCAAGAATTAAATATCGCTTACCAAACGATTCGCCAAGATCTAGAATCTGCTGGTGATTTCATGAGGCAGCTTTTACCGGTAGAGCTGCAAATCGGAGCGACAAAATTAAGTTATTCCTATCTTCCTTGTTCTCAGCTTGGTGGGGATATGCTCGGTTATGCTGCGCTTGATGAGCAGCATGTGGCGTTTTATGTATTCGATGTTTCTGGGCACGGTGTCTCTTCTGCTCTGATGTCGTTTTCCATTCAAAAAACGTTATCTCGAAGCTGTGGGCCTGAGTCGGTAACGACAGATCTTGTCGAGGGCGAATATGTTGTTTCGGAGCCGAATGTGGTGGTGGAGAGGCTCAACCTTCGATATCAACAAACACCTGACAGCCAATTGTACTTCACAATCGTTTACGCAGTTTTGAATACGCAAACAGGCAAACTGAGGTACTGTACCGCCGGTCACCCTAAGTTCTTATGGCGACATCAATCAGAAGCAACCATTGATATGATTGGTGATGAAAACTTTATAGTAGGGGCGTTAGCACCAATGCAATACAAGGGCGGGGAAATTACGTTAGAACCAAACGACTCGATTTGGTGCTTTTCTGATGGCGTGGTTGAAGCGCGGTACGACAATGAACTTTTCTCTGTAAATCGTTTGATCGCGAACGTACAGAGCGTTTCTGGACTTCCATTTGAAGCACAGGTTTCTTCTGTCGTCGAAAGCATTAAACGTTGGCAAGTGAAGGAAGAGCTAGACGACGATTTGACGCTTTTACAACTTCAATGGTCAGGTCCAAACACGTCGACATGTGAGGGTGAGGATGACTGATTACGAGTTTAAAAAAACGTTTCTTAGCTCACTAAAATCTTCCCGTGAGGCGAGTAAGCAGCTTGCCGAGTTTCTCTTTCAACATCAGGTATTGGTAAGTGATGTCCAACACCTCGAATTGTGCGTCGTTGAGGTGATGAACAATGCCTTTATACACTCCTACGATGAGCGGGAAGGCGAACCGATTGAGCTCGAATGTGCAATCTTATCTGACTCTAAGTCTACTCAGATCGAAATGCGTATTTCTGATTACGGTCGTCCTATTAAAAAATCGGTTTTCCAAGAGCACACGAATAAAGAAATAACAGCCCCAAGCTTGTTTGATGAAGACAGCTGGATGTCGTCAGGAAGAGGATTAATGTTAATCAGTAATCTAGTTGACAGTTTTCAGGTATTGAGATGTGGTCGAAAAAATACGTTTGTATTGATTAAAAGAGAGGGGCGTCTAACAACCAAGCAAAGTTCTGTCACTTTACCTGGTTCTTAGTTTTCGTCCATGACGAATTAGCTTTCTTTATTTGTTATCGGTGGTGGAAGCCGATGACAGAAGCGCTTCTAGTTCTTCTCTGGTCAACAAGTCTTGCGGATTTAGCATCCCGCTCTCGTCGTCTAAGGACATCTTGGTTCTGCTGATCAAATATCGCTTTTGAGTAGGAGTTAAGTCCTTGAGCGACTCAATCAACTCCTTGAAATGGTTGTTGTCCATGTTCATAATTTCCCCGTTCTAAGCCTTAAGGTGTTTTATTTTAAGTTTTCTAAGTAAGCGAAAATCTGCTTTTTAATTGTCACCAGCTCGTTATTAACTATAGTTATATCTTCGCATTCTGGTGCAGTATTGTTTCTTGTACTTGTTTCTACCTTCTCCAGCGCAACAACTGCGATATCTTCTCCAAAGCCTTCTAGAATACCTTTCAAGCTGTGTGCTATCAGATACAGCTCTGGCCAATTTTGTTGTACGAACATTTCATTTAGTTGTTCTGTCGCATCAGAGTAATCCTCCAAGTACGTTGAAAAGACAGCAATGATAATGTCTACGTCATTGTCCATGTATTGATTGAGCAATTCGAAGTTGATCATTTTCACTCCCTGTCGGTTACGTGATAGCTAAACGGTTCGGGTATCTGGCTAGAAAAAGAACCAGAGAGATAATCGCTTAACCATCGTGACCAATTTGGTGGTAATGCCCTTTGTTTTAGGAAGTTAACCACCGACTCCGAATTAGAATGGTGTTGTTGGTCCGGCGCTGCCAGAGTGTTCAGTTTTGTCTCTACTGAAAATGGATAGTCGTATTCGTGTGGTACGATATTGCACTCTTGAAGTCGGACTGATGAACACGATTGATTGATGACTCCGAGCAAGCTGCGTCTGATAGAAAACTCACCAAAAAATGCTAATAGCGGAAGGGCTTGTTTCAATAATGCTATCGGCATTTGTGTTGGAATATCGTAAAAGTAACTCAATGACTCTAGCAATTTTAGGTGCGCTTCTGCCGCGCGAGACTCGACGAGAAGTAGCTTGCACTGCATGAGCTGCTTAAAAGCTAATAGATTGACTTGCTGCTCTTTACCCAACTGCTTTTGCGTGAGTAAACAGAGTTCATTCAGTTGAACAAGCACTTTCCTCTTGGAATGAATATGAGTAAGCGTTTTAAAATGGTCGCTGACTAAATCAACGTAAGAAGAAAGGACATTAAGCCATTGGGCATCGGTTTGTGATAAATGGGCTGCATAGGTACGGCCTAGCTCATAGAGATCTTCAAACAGGCCCAACTTGGCAGTAATTCGGGATGCTGAGAGAAAGCGAGAACCATTACTTGGCGTGAGCGAAAAAGCTCTTTTTGCCAAACAGAGCGCATGTCGTTGTTGCCCCAAGCTTTCATAAAGACCGATCAAACTGTCAATGGCAGCCAAGCAGAGCGGATTCCGAGTTACATAATCAGCCAGAACTTTGACTGCTTCAGATATGTGCCCTTGATGATGCAACAAAAACGCCGTCGCACATACTTTACTTGCATGTTCTTTCTGACTGCAGAGAGGTAAATAATCCTCAAGTAGTGTGTAGTCACGTCTTTCAACTAAAGTATCGATAATTAGAGATTCAACACAAATACTGGACGCGTGGGTCTTGTGAAGCAAGATGACATCAGATAGTAAGAGAGGTTGTGAAGCCAGCAGTCTTTTTGTTACAGCGGCAATGTGCTGTTGTTCTTGCAGTGCTTGGAGCATTTTCGTGTAAAGTGCTTTTGTTTGAAGGGGCTTTGTTAGCAGGTGACGAACCCGCCCAGAGCTAGAAAGTGCTGTGAGAACTGTCTCTTTTGTGGCATCGCTAGAAATCATAAGCACAGCGGTTGTGTCTGAAATCAGTTGTGCTCTGCTCAGGAGGTGAACGAGATCCAAACCGGTGTATTTTTCTGCAAGATGGTAATCAATCACTAAGAAGGAATAAAAGCGAGTTTTTGCGGCGAGTAAGGCCGCTTGCGTGTTAGTCACGCAAGTGATGTTAGAAGCTTTTGCGCCTAATGCAATGAGTTGGTGTTTCACTAGCAGTGATGATGTAGAACAGTCATCAACGACCAGGATATTGATATCACCAACGGCGACTCTTCCCTCGGCCAAAGTCTATCTTCCTTACTACAGCTACACTAATAAGCTAGTCATCTGAGTGCATAAAGGCAAGGCGTTTTTGAGGAAAGGGGCTTAGAAGCCCCTTAAATGAGACAAAATTCGTTAACTTTGCTTGGAATCTTGCTCAATTTGTTTCATCAAATCGTTCGCTTTCTTCATTGCTCGTCTAGCGCTGGTGGTCTTTCTCTTATTCAACAGAATGTCGGAGAATTGTAGATACTTGTCCGCTGTTTGGAAGCGTAGGTCATTGATATCTTGGAATCCAACAGGGAAGTTTTCAGAGAATTTATCGACGTCTTTAGCTAACTTATCCAAATGTACAGTGGTTCTTGCTTGCTTTAGGCGATAGTACAGGCCATCAAACTCGTCTTGATACAAGATACGAGCGGCATCGATAGGGAAAGGTAACGGATTGCTCGAATCTATCGCCGTTTCATAGAGCTTCATTTCGAGCACCGCATCTTTCATCGCATTGCTTATCTCTAAGTTAGCTTTATGTTCATCGCTATTGGTGAAGAACGTGTTGCCAACCTTTATCAATGTTACTAATGCCGCTGCATCACGATCTTTCAACGCGTCACTTAAGTGTTTACCAAACACGTCACTAGAAAGTGAGCTCGGTACGAAAGGGTAGTCCTGATGGATCTGGTTTAGCTCTTCTTTCAGCTCATAGATAGACTTGGTATCTTCTTCCTTATCGTAACGTGATTTCTCCAAATGACTGTTAATCTGACGAGCAATAGAAAGTAGAGTAGAGTGCTTACTTGATTGAATGTCTAATGCAAGAACTTCGATTTTATGTGAGTCCGGGTAGTAGCCCTTGGCCTTTTGTAAAATAGCCTCAATCTCATCGTAATTCGGATAGCTAGTCGCATCGGAATTGAGTACATCGTCTATTTCTGATTCAAATTGACCGAGTAAATAGGGCTTATGTAGACGGAGCAACCCAGCTTTAATTAGAGGGTGAAGGGAAGCGTCACCATCGATTAAAGAGCGGCTATGCTCCGGCGAGGTACTTAATAGAAGCTCTGCATTTTGGATAACTTCGTTTTGTTGACTAAGCTTTGCTTCTAGATCGGAAATGGCAACTTGCTGTTTGTTGTAGACTAATCCAAGACCTGCCACAAACAACAAGCTGGCTGCGACTCCAGTGGCCAAGGGCCAATATTGCTTGTTCAAACGACGCTTAACTGTCTTTGCATTAAAATCAGCTGGAATTGTGCCAGTTGAAAAAATCTTCGAGAAAATCGGCCACTTCGCTATTGGCATATTTGCTGGTTTAGAGACCTTAATATTTTTCTTTAGTGCTTCATTAACTGGTGTTCTTGAATATGGATGCTTACAACTCAACAATTCATACGTAATACAACATAAGGCGAACATATCATCGCTTATGTTTGGTTCTTTTCCTGAGAGCAGGTTGAGTGAGGCGTAGTTAGGCGTGTAGCCCAGCGTTTCTAGATCTTCTGTTTTACGTTTTGCTGCATACTGATCCTGTTTGATCTGGTGAGTTTTCGACACACCAAAATCCAAAAGCTTTACATGGCCTTCGGAGGTTAAAATTACGTTGGCTGGTTTTAAGTCGGCGTGTACAACACCGAGCGAATGAGCATAGGATAGTGCGTCGAGGATTTGGTTGAGGATAGAAAGCATTGCATGGTACTTCAAACCATTTGGACGAGATCGTTGGATTAAACTTTCCAACGTTTCGCCGTCAATATATTCCATCACTAAAAAGTAGATATCACCGTCGACTCCGAAATCAAAGACCCGGATTACGTTTGGATGACTAAGTCTTTGTGTTTGTTGCGCTTCTCGAATCAACATTCTTGCTGTCTCTGGCTGAGACGCAAACTCTTTCTGTAAAACTTTTAGAGCAACATAAGGGGACTCCGAGCCAGAAGACTCAAGAATTTTGTCTTTTGCTAAATAAACATCACAGAGTCCACCATGACCTAAAATAGACTCAATTTCGTAACGGTTTTTTACTGTTTGCCCAATTAAATTTGAGTTAATAACACTTTTGTTTTTTGTGTTCTTATTATCACTTTTGTTGATAGGTGGTATTGTGTTTTCTTTTTGAGACAGTTTTGTATCCGTTTCATTTATATTTTCAGCGGAGTCTTGTTTATTAACGTTTTTAGCGGGTTCAATTGCGTTTTCTCTTTTTTGAGTCTTTACAATTTTTGTTTTATCTCCGCTATCGCTGCTATTTATAGATTTGTCTTTATTTTTTTCTTCCATCACAAGGACTCCATATAAATGATGGGGTTAATATATATATTCCTGCTAAATGAAAAATACTTCGGTTAGATTTTCTCGGCCAAACTAACATCGGTTTTTTGACGGGTGAAAGTTTGAGTGTCAAAAATTTGAACCTGGTTGGATATTTAAAATTGTTCAACAATTCATGATTGCTTTGATAAAAAAATGATTCATTATGCCGTCAATAGTTTTTATAACAGATATAAGAACTCTATTAATCTTAATGTTAATAATTAAAGCTTCAAATCTAATTATAAAAATCGATATATAAATATTTAGCAGGTCTTTGGCGAGGTTTTTCATGAAATTGGTATTGACCATAACGAGTTTCCACAAATTTACTCCGGAAATAGAGAGTGAGTTTGTGTTTGAATCAAGTGATGAGCATGCAAAGGTAACCTTCGGACGCTCAGAACAATGTGACTGGACGTTACCAGACCCTGAGAGAGTTATTTCTGGGACTCACGGCGAATTGATTAAATTTGGCGATAAATATCTAATTAAAGATTTATCAACAAATGGCACATTTGTTAATAATGCAGTTACTCCAATCGGCCAAGGGAATGAGCTTGCTTTGTCCCATGGTGACACTGTTGCTTTAGGCGATTATCAAATACAAATTAGTATTAGTGATATCTCTGAAGATAGGACAGAGCATCAATTTACATCTAACCCAGAGGTTAAGACGCCAGTTGGATTCGAACAGCACGTAGAATCGATTCCAGAGATGGAAGATTTTGGTTTAAGCGCTGCCGAGTTGATGGATGAAAGTGTCCCATCAGATTTTCAGTTAGACATTGGTCTAGTAGATGATTTTCTAGAAATTCCGAGTCACGAAACTGAAGTGCCACAACCTAAAGTTGCATCAATGCAGCCTGATACCAACGCTAAAAGCCAAAAACCTACAGTGCATCGAGGTGAACTGGAAGCCTTCATTTATGGCATGGGGATCGACCCCAATATGGTACCAAGCCAAAATCGAGAGCAGTGGTTTGAACAATTAGGTCAGTCGTTTTCTCTCATGCTTATTGGGCTAATGGAGACTCTTCACAATCGGGCTGTATTTAAACAAACCAATCGCGTCAACCATACTGCATTTAGAAAGTCTGAAAATAATCCACTTAAGTTTTCAGCAAATTTGGAAGATGCAATCCACAATTTGTATAACCGTCAAACGTCAAGTTTTTTAAAGCCTAATGCCGCAATAAAAGAAGCATTTAACGATATTGAAAATCATGAGCAGGCTTTAATGCAAGGAGTAGCGGGTACGGTATCGAGTGTCATGTCTCTCGTTGAACCTAATACTATTTATTCAGATGCATTGGCTAAAGACAATGTAATTAACAAGGTTATTCCAGCAAGAAAATATACTCAGAGTTGGAAGCGCTTTGAAGGTATTCATAGCCAATTAACAGATGAACTTGTCAATAAAGAGTCTCCATTTTATTTAGAAGATTTTGCTAAGCACTACGAATTAGCGCTCAAGAATAAAGGTTAAGGTGGGATTGTGAAACAAATTTATAAATCATTTTTGCTGTTTATATTTTTAGTATTAATGGGATGCTCCGCCGCTAATTTAGTGGTCGACCCATATGCGGATTTAGAAATAACGGCAAATCATAATATCAACCCTGACTCGAATGGAAGACCATCACCAGTTGTTGTATATGTATTTGAACTTACATCAAATACACTGTTTGAGAGCCAAGATTTTTTCTCTATTTATGAGGAGCATGAAAAAGTACTCGGTCCTGACTTGGTGAATAAATATGAAATATCTTTGACACCAGGCCAAAAAGAAATCTACCAAGCTAGTATGTCTCCTAAAACAGAATATTTGGGTATCGTAGCCGCGTTTCGCGATATTGAGAATTCAAATTGGCGACAAGTCATTAAAGTAGATAAGACGGGTTACAACACTTATCAAATCTCGTTAGAAGATCTGTCTTTGGTCGTACAATAACGTTTAGTTGGCTAATTATAAATGATGCAATACTCCAAGACGGCTTGGTGCGAGGGGATGTTTCTGCGTCCCCAGCATTTTCAACAGCACGAACGCGCAATATCTAATGAATATAAAGGCTTACACAGTTTAGGTGGCTCATATAACTGGGGCGTTTGGAATTGCCGTGTAAAAGAACATGCCTTAAAAACAGGCTTGATTGAACTTGATAATCTTCAAGCAATTCTTCCTGATATGACGCTGATAGACTTTTCAGCAACGACAAGTTTTCTGTCTCCTTTAAAGGTAAAAAAAGGGACGGAAAATACCTTAGTGAAGGTGATCGTTCCACTCTCAAAAGTCAGCAGTAAAATGATCGCGGATCCAAGTGAAACAACGGTTTCTCGGTATTTACTTCAAGATCTAAACGTTATTGATAACCTGACGGGCCAAGATGAAGAAACGATTCAAGTGGCCTCATTAAATATCGAGCTGAAATCAAGCAATGAGCAGTTAACAGGTTATATAGAGCTACCAATCCTTAAGATTAAAGAAGTTTCTACGGAAGGAGAGGTCATTCTTGATGATTCTTACGTACCACCACTTCTAAACTTGTTAAATGACAAGGTGATGACAGGGTATCTACGTAATGCAATGGCAATGACCAAGATACGCGCAGATGTTATCGCTCAACGACTTGTTAAAGGAAAAGCGGCTTCAGCATCTGCGGTAGATTTCATAATGCTGCAAATGTTGAATCGATATGAAGCCATATTGAAGCATTTTAGTGAGCTGGAGAAAGTACACCCCTTAGAGCTTGCGACAACCTTTAAAGGCTACATAGGCGAGTTGGCAACGTTTTCTCACACCACCAAGCGCTTACCTAATCTCAAAGCTTACGATCACCTTGAAGTTGCAAGTGTGTTTGCTGAACTTAATCAAGTCCTTAGTCAGTACTTGAGTGTCGTTCTTGATCAGACTGCAAGTAAGTTGCCACTAGAAGTACGCCAGTACGGTATCCAAGTGACACCACTTCCAGATAAGCGACTATTGGAATCATGTCAGTTTGTATTGGCGATTAAAGCGGACACAACAACGGATGAGATTAGACGCTTAGTCCCTGCGCAATTGAAGCTTGGTCCGGCAGAACAGATTAGAGATCTAATCAACAACCAGATTAATGGAATTAACGTAGCTCCTTTAAGTGTCGTGCCGCGACAGATTCCATATCAAACCGGGTATGTTTATTTTGAGGTCGTTAAGAGGGGGCCATTCTGGATGCGACTTAAAGACAGCGGTGGTATTGCACTGCATTTATCTGGTCATTTCCCAAATCCGGACATAGAGCTTTGGAGCATTAATCAATAAAAGTGGTAAGTATGGAACAGACGATAGTAAAACCTACTCCTGGCGGAAGAGCGGCTATATCTAAAGCTCAGCCTCAAAGATCAGCAGACAGTACTGTTGTGATATCCAAAAGCCCTGAGTTGGTTAACAACGATTCAGTTGTTGCTTATGGAGATAATCCACTATTGGCAGAAGCTAATGGTCTACTTTCGATTATTGGACAAATCAGAGCAACAGCTACTCATTCCGATCCTTTGTTTCTTAAAGAAACGCTCGCGCAAAAACTTAGGGATTATGAGAATCGTCTGCGTCAACATGATGTTGACTTGGAAACCATTGATACCGCGCGTTATTGTCTGTGCTGTTCTTTAGACGAAGCAGTATTGAATACCAATTGGGGGAGTCAATCGTTTTGGACACATGATTCTCTGTTGAGTTCTTTTTACGCGAGCAGCCAAGGTGGAGAGGCTTTTTTTAAGCATCTAGATAGCTGTTTGGCTCATCCGGAATCCCACCTAGATTTACTAGAGCTAATGTACGTATGCTTATCTTTGGGTTTTATAGGTCAGTATCGTTTAGAAAAAAATGGGCTTGAAGCTCACCGTAGATTGAGAAAACAAGTTGTATCAGTGCTTAAGTCACATGGTCGCGGAGTACAGCAAGAGCTTAGTAACAAAGTAGAACAACATATATTGGCAGGTGCTCAGGTTTCGGAACGTGCTCCTCTATGGGTGGTTTGTTCGGTAACTTCCGCACTGCTTGTTTGTATTTTTATGTACTTCAGCTACGAGTTGAACAAAGCTTCCAACCAAACTTTTGCTCAATTGGTAAACCTGATTCAACCAACCCCAGCAGTTAGTAATCCTATGGTTGAGTCAAAGTCAGCCCCTATTGCCGAAAGAATATCTATGTATTTAGCAACGGAGATTGGCAAGGATCTTGTCACTGTGGAAGCGTTGCAAGATAGAGTTCGTATTTCTCTTAAAGCTCAAGACCTATTTGAATCTGGTAGTGCGAGCGTTGTGGCTTACATACAGCCAGTTATTTCTAAAGTTGCACGTACCTTAGAAGCGACACAAGGGAAGATCATAATTACCGGGCATACCGATGACCGTCCGATATTTACCAGCAAGTACCCATCCAATTGGCACTTGTCTTTAGCTCGCGCCACTTCTCTTTCCGAACAGTTAATCGCCAACAGTGCACTTAAAGGCAGAGTAATTCCTGAAGGGTTGGGTGATGCGAGACCTTTGGTAGAAAATGACAGTGAAGAGAACCGAGCAATGAATCGTCGAATTGAAATCGACCTTATTGTGGGCAACTAACGGTTGGGCAATGAAATGAGTATTAAAGAAATAGGCAGAGTATTTACCCAAAGATGGTTTCTTGGTTTAGTTGGTGTAGCCGCGTGCTCCATTTTTATTTGGGTTGTGGGTCCTCTGATCACGGTTGCAGGTTACGAGCCGCTTAAAAGTGATTTCCAACGTTTAGTTACGATCTTAGTGATTGTTTTTGCTTGGGCGCTTATCAACTTAACAAAGCAGCACAAACAGAAAGTTAGAGAAGACGAAAGTATTCAGACGTTGCTTGAAGTAGACAGTCAGTCAGACAAAGAAGCCGCCAGTGAAATTGACGTAATGCGCGATCGTATAGAGCAAGCGATCAAAGTTGTGACGAAAACGCATAAAGGAAAGCGTAGTTTGTACGATTTACCTTGGTACGTTCTGATTGGTCCTCCTGGAACAGGTAAAACCACGGTTCTAAAGCAATCTGGCTTGGAATTTCCGTTAGCTGAGAGCTTAGGAGCTGACTCTATAGCTGGTGTAGGTGGAACACGTCATTGTGATTGGTGGTTTGCTAATAAAGCAGTACTTATTGATACAGCAGGACGTTACACCACGCAAGATAGTCAAGAAAAGGTTGACTCTAAAGCTTGGCACGGTTTCTTGGGGTTACTTAAGAAATATCGTACTCAAAGGCCTATAAATGGCGCTATCGTAACAGTCAGCCTAGCAAGTGTGATGTCTCAAACTCGTACGGAGCGTAGCTTACATGCCAGATCAATAAAATCTCGCCTTCAGGAACTCAAAAATCAGTTGGGTATGCAATTCCCAATCTATGTTCTGCTGACGAAAATGGATCTGGTTGCTGGCTTTAATGAATTTTTTGCTGATTTAAGTAAAGAAGAGCGTGAGGAACTTTTTGGATTTATGTTCCCACGAGAAGTTGATGACGAACGTGGTGTGATTTCTCTATTCAATAAAGAGTTTCACGGCATGTTGGAGCGGCTCGATGCGCGCATGTTACGTATATTAGAAACTGAAGATGACTTAGAAAAGCGCACGCTAATATTCGAATTTCCAAAACAGCTGCGAGTTTTACAAGCAAACTTAGATGAGTTTTTGTCTGAGATATTTGCGCAGAACACGTTTGAAGAGCCAGCCCTTATTCGCGGTGTTTTCTTGCTTAGCTCTGTACAAGAAGGCATTCCTGTTGATCGACTGATGAGTGAATCAACTAATGGATTGGGACTAGGGAGGTTGCCTTTAGCGACAAACGTTAACAGTTCGCATAGCTATTTTGTTAAAAATCTTTTTGAGCGAGTCATCTTTAAAGAGCAATTACTAGGTACCGTTAACCGCCACTATCAAAAGCAATCTGGATGGATGCGTACGGGCATATACGTGGGTTGTGCTGGTGTTCTTGTTGGTGCTTCTGCCCTTTGGTTCCTGAGTTATCAATGGAATTCAAAGTTAATTGTCGATACCAATAACCAAGCAAATCATATTGAAGCGATGATAGGTGCAGAGAGCCTTGATTTTGAATCGGACGTTATCAGTGCTGTAGACACGTTAGACAAGATCATGATGTTGCCACTAGGGAAAAATAGTGAATATGGTCATTCTGATGCAGTGAAAAAGTTTGGTCTGTATCAAGGTGACAAAGTTTCTCAAGCAGCAAATAACGCGTATTCAGATGCTCTTTCTCAACACTTTGCTACTCTGCTGTCAGAGAGTTTGCTCTCGGAAATGGAAGCGAATAAGCAGCATCGTGAATACTTATACGAGACGTTAAAGACGTATTTGATGTTGTTTAATCCGGAAAAGTATCAACAAGAAGAGGTAATTGCTTGGTTCAACTTCTACTTTGAACGTCAGTATCCAGGAGAGTTAAACAAAGAGCTACGTGAGCGTTTGCTAGTGCATACTAAAAACTTACTAGAGAACGACGAGAAAGGCTTCTCAATGAATGCGACTGCTATTAGTGCAGCACGAGAAGTTCTAACGCAAATGTCACTTCCAGAGCGTGCATATCAGCGTATGAAGATGCAGTTTGCTAAAAGTCACGTTCCGTCTTTCCGTTTAACAGACGTGTTAGGACCTAAAGGTTTAGAACAATTTGAGCGAGCAAGTGGAAAACCTCTATCGCAAGGTATTTCCGGTTTTTATACCTACAACGGTTTTCACAGCATTTTCCAAATTCAGATTAATCGCACCGTCAAAGGATTGATGGAAGAAAACTGGGTGTATGGGGATGATCTTAAAGCTCATGAAATTGATCATGATAGTGCTATTCAGGGGGTTCAAGCCCGCTATTATCAAGATTATGTCAATGAGTGGAAAACTCTGATAGAGGATATTCAGCTTAAACAAGCTCCGAGTTTGGCTTTAGCAACAGAGCAATCAAGAGTTTTATCCGGTGTAGAAAGACCAATTGAATCACTTCTGCGTGCAATACAAAAGGAAGTGGGGTTATCGAAAGTAACGTTATCGGAAAATCAAAAGGCAGCAACGGAAGTCGCAGGAAAGGTTGCAAAAGTGAAGTTTTCTAATACGGCAGACAAACTCGATATGTATTTGCCTGAAGAGAATGGATTTAATGTTGCTCTACCAGGTAAAGAAGTTGAATCCCATTTCACCGAAATCTTACGACTTAGTGAACAAGACTTTGATGATATTCAGCAAGCGATGGTGAATTTGCGTTCGTACTTATCTGATTTGTCTAGCTCTGGCAACAATCAAAAAATTGCTTACAAAAGCATATTGGATGGAACGGTAACTCAGGATGTTGCTGCCTCCTTTGCTAGAGCAAAAGATCTCTTACCAAAACCGTTTAATCAATGGTTGGGAGAGTTGTCACAGGAATCGGTTAAGTTTGCAGAAAGCGGCTCTAAAGATCATCTAAATCAACTTTGGATGACTAATGTAGTGCGTCCTTATCAGCGGACTATAGCAGGTAGATACCCATTTGAACCTAATGCAACGAAGGAAGTTCGTCTAAAGGACTTTCAACGATTCTTCGGGTACGGTGGTACGTTGGACTCGTTCTTCCAAGAATATCTGGAGCCGTTTGTTGATACGTCTAAGAGTCGTTGGAGACTAGAAAAAGAAATCGGTGTAAGGCCCGAGACGCTTGCGGTTTTTCAAAGGGCAAAACGCATTAGACAATCGTTCTTTGAATCAGATAACTCGCTACGAGTCGAGTTTGGTATGAAACCCGTATATCTAGATCAACACATTACTCGATTTGTGCTAGAGCTAGGTGATCAAGACTTGGTTTATAAGCACGGTCCTGCGAGATCGAAGGAACTTCGCTGGCCATCGGGTCAAGATCAGACGCGTATTGTGTTTACACCGCCCGAATCAAAACGAGAAATTGCTCATACCTATGAAGGGGAATGGGGCATTTTCAAACTATTGGACCAATCACTCAAGGCTCGACCAGAGTCCCGCAACGACAACATTGTCATGATCGATTTGAAGGGGAACAAGGTTCAGCTTGAGTTGATTCCATCTAGTGCAATCAACCCATTTTGGTCTAATGAGATGGAGAGGTTCAGATGTCCGCAAACCTTGTAACGCCTGAGTGGGGCTACATCGGAAAAATGCCGGCTAAAGGTGACTTTGTTAAGGACGGTATTTCTCCTGAATTTGCAAACCGTTGGCACGACTGGCAGCAAGCTGTTATTGCAGTGAGTAAAGAGCAACTGGGTGACACTTGGAACGATTATTTTTTAACTGCACCAGTTTGGCACTTTGCACTGGATGTGAGTTACATGGACGATGCTACGTATATCGGCAGCATGATTCCAAGTGTAGATGCATGCGGTCGCTACTTCTTTTTTACTGTTGTTCGAGCGGTAAAAGGCAAAGCAGCACAGTATTGGGCACAAAGTGGCTGGACTGAAGATAGCCAGGCTCTAGCACTGTCAGTGTTAGATGATGAATTTGTATTTGATGCATGGCACCGAAGCATGCAGGAAAAGTGTGAGCTTGTTTCTGAAGTATCGATATGCAATGAAGAAATGGCGCTTTTGTACCAAAGCCCGATCTCAACAGTGTTTAGCTTTTCAACTGAAGCAACGCAAAACACGTTGTTAAATCATCTAATTGAGAGTCAACAGAGAAAACCATGCTTCTGGTGGACAGAAGGCTCTACTCATATTGAATCATGTATGTTTGTTAGCACAGGACTGCCATCTATTGGCCAATTCTCTGCAATGTTAGATGGTCGTTGGCAAAAGTGGAGTTGGTAGGAAGCAAAGAATGAATTGGAATTATTTTACTTTTGCTAAAACTCATGCAGGTAAAGTTCGTCCTTATAATGAGGATGCGTTACTGGATATGACTGAACAGCATATTTGGGTTGTTGCTGACGGCATGGGCGGCCATAGCGCTGGCGATATCGCGAGTCAAATGCTGGTCGACAGAATTGCACGCCATATGCAAGACGTGCCAAACACCAATATAGATGATATTCGCGTTGCAGTGCAGAAAGCGAATTTTGAGATCTATCAATATGCTCAAATGAACTTAGATGGAAAGACAATGGGCACAACATTGGTGCTGTTGTTTATTCAGGATGGTTATTACCACTGCCTATGGGTTGGTGATAGCCGTATTTATCAACTAAGAAACGGTACTTTTGTACAAAAAACTCGTGACCATAGCCAAGTGATGGAGTTAGTTGAACAAGGCTTGTTGGCATTTGAAGACGCAGAGTCCCATCCATTAGCCAATGTAATTACCCGAGCTGTTGGGGTTGATGAGATGGTGACGATAGACCAAGTATCGGGACAGCTTGCGGATGGTGACCAGTTCTTGTTGTGCAGTGATGGACTTTCCAAGGAACTAAGCTGTGATGAAATGCATAAAACTCTATGTGCAGATTCAGTTAACCAAGCTGGTTTGGCATTGATGCACTCTGCTCTGGTGCGTGGCGCTAGTGATAACGTGACGTGTGCGCTCATTAAAGTGCGTCAAGAACCTAGTGAGTTTGACTCCGCTAGGCGAGATGATGCGACTATTCCTGTGTTTTTGAGGGGGAGAGTATGAGTAACACGATGTTTGATTGGTATGAGCAAGTCCTTGCACCAATTTCGGAAGACAATCCGACTGGCATTGATCCAAGAGAGGATGTCTCTCCTCAGTCTGCTTATTATCGACTTAAAGATCAGCGAATGGTGGCAAGAAACGCAGAGCGAAACGCCATCATCGAAGAAGAGAGTATTCATACACATAACAACTTATGGCGAGTTTTTGTTGAAGAAGTACCAGAAGTTCTCGCTACACAATCAAAAGATTTTGAGTTTGTTGCCTGGCTAATAGAAGCATTAACTCGGCTTTATGGTTTTAGAGGCATGGGCGTAGGCTACAAAATTGCTAGCGCGTTTGTTGAGTCATATTGGGATGAGCTGCACCCAATGCCTGATGAAGACGGCATAGAAACGCGGATTTCTGCCATCACCGGACTTAATGGTATTGATAGTGAGGGAACGCTGATCTTTCCTCTTGCCTCGATTCCATTGACGGATATGGGTGTAGAGCAAGCTTATGCATATTGGGAATACCAACAAGCTATTGAACTCGAGCGCTTGGACGAAGACAAGCGAAGAGCACGAGTAGATCAAGGCGCAATTGAATTGTCGCGTATCACTGACACTGTGAAATCAACTTCTGATGAGTTTTACCAGTCTCTGATTGCAGATCTCGAGTTCGCTACAGGTGCTTTTAATGAGTTCAGTCAGAGACTTGATGACGCTGTAGGGGATGTAACGCCTAGCTCATATATTTCAAAAAGAATTGAATCAATACACGCGGCACTTAAGCACTTGTTGGGTAATCGTTTTAAGGATAAGGCTGAGGTCTCCATTTCTGACGAAAATGGTGATGAAGAGTTAGAAGAAGCAAGTCAACAAGCAGTTACTCACAACTCATCTGCGTTATTAGTTACAAACATGCAATCTCGAGAACAAGCTATTCAACAGTTGCAACATGTGGCGGACTTTTTTAGAGAAAGCGAGCCTCACTCACCAGTTTCTTACTCCATCGAACAAATTATTCGTTGGTGTGGAATGCCTCTGCCTGAATTACTGGCGGAACTAATCTCCGACGGAGACGCAAAACGAAGCTACTTCCGTTTGGTTGGCATAGCAGAACAAAATGAAAATTAATAAAGGGAGAATGGTATGACGAGTATCCACTCGAAACTTTCACGAGTACGGAAGCCTCGTGTTCACATTACCTACGATGTTGAAACCGAAGGAACAACTTTGAAAAAAGAGCTTCCTTTTGTGGTGGGTGTTATGGGCGACTTTGCAGGCCAAAATACCGAAGCATTGAAACCATTAAAGGATCGCCGTTTCATTCAAATCGATCGTGATAACTTCGATGATGTACTTAAAAAGATGAGTCCATCGGTTAAGTTCAAAGTCGCAAACAAGTTAGCAAATGACGATTCTGAATTTGCGGTTGAACTGAGCTTTAAATCGATGCAAGACTTTGAACCAGCAGCGATTGTCAATCAAGTAGAACCATTGCGTCAGCTGATGGAAACTCGTAACAAACTGCGAGACTTGATGACTAAAGTCGACCGTTCGGAAGAACTTGAAAACATCCTAGAAGAAGTTCTCAACAATACAGACAATTTGGCAAAACTAGCTGGTGAGCTAGATCTTGGCAAAAAAGCGCCATCAGAAAGTACTGAGGGAGCAGAATAATGACGACTCAAGTTGAAAAACAACTCGATCCTACGGTGGGTGAACAAACCACTTCATTTCTTGAACAGGCTATTGGTGCGACGAAACAAACAGAAGCATCGAGAGCAGAAGAGCTGATCAAGACACTGACTGAAGAAGCGATGAAGGGGACGGTTTCTTGGAATAAAAACCTAACCGTAACTTTCCGTGAAGCGATTAATTTGCTTGATAGACAGATTTCAGAGCAGCTTTCTGAAGTTATGCACCATCCTGAGCTACAAAAGTTAGAAGGCTCATGGCGTGGGCTGAATTACTTAGTCATGAATTCTGAGACAAGTTCTACGCTGAAAATTCGCATGATCAGCATCACGAAGAAAGAGCTTCATAAAGACTTAAGTAAAGCGGTTGAATTCGATCAAAGTCAAATCTTTAAAAAAGTGTACGAATCTGAATTTGGTAGCGCTGGTGGTGAACCGTATGGTGCTTTAATTGGTGACTACGAGTTTACAAACCATCCAGAAGATATTGAGTCTTTGCGTTTAATGTCGAATGTTGCTGCTTCGGGTTTCTCACCATTCTTGTCTGCTGCTTCTCCTGCGCTATTTGGTTTTGATGAGTGGACAGAACTATCTAAACCGCGCGATTTAGATAAAGTCTTTGAGTCGTTGGAATATGCGCAATGGCGCTCTTTCCGTGAAAGTGCAGATTCTCGTTTTGTAAGCTTAACGATGCCTAAAGTATTAGCTCGCTTACCATACGGCCAAGCTACCTCTCCTGTAGAAGCGTTTGGCTTTGAAGAGTTTGATGTGGATCCTGTGTCGGGTATCGCCGTTAATGCTGATCACAATGATTATTGTTGGATGAACTCATCGTACGTGCTTGGCGTCAAACTGACGGATGCATTTTCTAAGTATGGTTTCTGTACTGCTATTCGTGGCGCAGAGGGTGGTGGTCGAGTTGATAACCTACCAACACACTTCTTCATGAGTGATGATGGTGACCCAGATATGAAGTGCCCAACGGAAATTGGCATTACAGACCGCCGTGAAGCGGAATTGGGTAAACTGGGTTTCTTACCTTTGTGTCACTACAAAAATACGAACTATGCCGTGTTCTTTGGTGCTCAAACTTGTCAAAAACCAGCAAATCATGAATCTCCAGAAGTGGCAGCAAACGCGGCAATTTCAGCAAGACTTCCTTACATGATGGCAACCTCTCGTTTTGCACATTATTTGAAAGTAATGGCTCGAGACAAGATCGGTAGCTTTATGGAAGCAGAAGACGTTGAATCTTGGTTGAACCGTTGGATTCTTGGCTATGTGAACGCTTCTGAAGGTGGCGGTCAAGAAATTCGTGCGAAATACCCTCTTGCCGACGCTCGCGTACAAGTTAAGGAGATTCCAGGTTCTCCTGGTTCTTACAACGCGGTTGCTTGGCTCAAACCATGGCTTCAAATGGAAGAGCTAACCACGTCTTTAAGACTCGTTGCTAAAATTCCTCAGTCGGGTGGCTAAATAGAGTTAATGGCTGGTCACTTCGACCAGCCATTCAGCCAAGCTTATGGTAGTTATGACGAAAATAGATGCATTGAACTTTCTAGACCCAGAGGAACTCACACACGAGTTTACACCGATGGGCCTGGCTGAGTTTGACAGTCATTGGTTGACTAAATTTGTTGAATGTTCAGATTCAATACTTGCGGCACGAATTTGGTTGGAAGGCACGCAATCTAAAGATTTTGCGAGTTTTCGCCATAGCATTGTGAGCTCGATTAATACCATTGACACACTATTACAGAAGCAGCTCAATGAGATCATTCATCATCCAGATTTTCAGAAATTAGAGTGCAGTTGGGTAGGCGTTCGATATTTATGTGAACAAGTTGATAAACCATCGTCTGACTCCGTAAAAATTAAAGTTCTATCTGCAACATGGAATGAAGTAAGTAAAGATGCGCTCAAGGCTATCGAGTTCGATCAGTCTGCCTTGTTTAAATTGCTCTATCAAAATGAATATGGAATGGCCGGAGGAGAACCCTTTGGTGTGGTTGTTGGTGATTATCAATTACGTTATGACCCGAGAACAAATTATTTTGATAGAGATATCTCTGTGCTAAGCAAGATATCTCAGTCTGCTGCTGCGGCATTTAGTCCATTTGTAATGTCTGCGTCTCCTGAAATATTCGGTGTGAACACATTTGCCGAACTTTCGTCGACTCGAGACGTTGCGGCACAATTTGAACAAATTGATTATGTCAAATGGAGACAGTTGCGAGATAACGATGATACCAAGTTTATTGGCTTAACCGCTCCTAACGTGCTTTTTCGACAACCCTACAAAAGTGATGGTTCTCGAAACGATCAATTTGAATTTCAAGAGAATATTGACGATTCAAATAACGATTTATTGTGGGGAAGTGGAGCCTTCTGTTTTGCTGCTGTTTCGATTAGAGCATTCCAAGAGCACGGTTGGTTTACTCACATGCGAGGAATAAAACAGGGGGATTATAGTCAAGGCATTATTGTTGCTCCTACAAGAAACAAAACGCGCATTAATGGCAAAAATGACAGAGATAGATGCCCTTTAAATCTAAAAGTCTCTGAGCGTAAAGAGCAAGAACTGTCTGATTGTGGATTCATTCCGATTTCACCAGTTCCTGAAACAGACATGGTCGGCATGACTTCCAATGTTTCGTTGTATAAGCCAAAACTGTACGAAGAGAAGCATGTTGCGACTAATGCAAAACTCACCTCAATGCTCCAATACACGATGTGTGTATCGCGTATAGCACACTACGTCAAAGTTATGGGGCGAGACAAGATAGGTGGTTATCAGGACGCGGCATCGCTCGAGAGGGAGTTTCAGACTTGGTTACATCAATATACAACGGCTTCAGACGAAGCTTCGGATGAACTCAGAGCTAAGTACCCATTGAACGAAGCGAAGATCAAAGTTAGAGAGAAACGCGATACGCCAGGGCACTTCTACTCGGTGATACATTTACGCCCTCATTTTCAGCTCGACCAAATGGTCTCAAGTATCAAATTAATTACGGAATTATCACCAGAACATTTGGTGTAAGGAAAGAAATATGACTTTGTGGAAAAATGTCTTATCTGAAGGGCAGTTGCAACAAGCTTTAGAACTACTAATCGAAGCAATAAAGGCATCTCCAAAGGATGCCAGTTTGAGAAGCTCTTTTATTGAGCTGCTTTGTATTGATGGTGATTTTGAGCGAGCTGATGAGCAACTGATGCAGTCTATTAAACTGTTTCCTGAATATCTTCCAGGCGCTAGCCAGTTAAGACATCTGGTTAAAGCTGCTCAAGCGCGAAAGGATTTCGCTCAAGGTGCGGCAACCGCGAAGGTATTGGGTGAGAACGAAGAACTAACTAAGTCATTGGTTAGCTTCAACTTATCAATGGTGAGTCAAGATTATGAACAAGTTTCTGAACTTGCTCTTCAAATCGAAGAACTGAGACAAGAAAAAGGCTTTTTAGCTAATGATACTTCGTTCTCAGACGTGCGGGATATTGATGATCGTTTAGGTGGTTACATTGAGCTGTTTTCTACCGCAGGCAACTACTTCCTCGTCCCTATTGCTAGCATCAACACTTTAGAAATCAAATCTGCTACCTCTTTGCTAGAAAGTGTTTGGCGCCCCGTTGAGTTTGACATTGACGGTTTAGGTGAAGGTGAAGGCCATATGCCGATGACTTACGTGGATTCAGAAAGTGATGCTCAGAAACTAGGTCGTGAAACGGACTGGAAACAAATAGCAGACGAAGAAGTTTACTTAGGTTTAGGTCTGAAGTGTTGGCTTGTCGGTGAAATGGCGCTGCCGATTTCTGACTTACAAAATCTACAAGTAATAAAAGAGTTGGCGTAAGAACAATTATGGCTTTAACGGTTTCACTGCTAGACAAGTTGATTGATAGCGACCCAACTACCAGAGAAGAAAAAGATTTTCCTGTCAGTCAGCAACACATGCTCAATGGTTTGTTAAGAGACTTAGAGTCGATGCTTAATAGTCGTATTGGTTGGAAAAATATTCACGAAGACTTTTTAGAAGTTAGATACTCAATTCTGAACTATGGGTTACCTGATTTTTCTTCAATGCCTTATAGCAGCCAAGATGGACAAAGTCAGTTGTGTGACATCGTTTATGAAGCTATTCGGGAGTTTGAACCTCGGTTAAGAAATCCGCACGTTCAAATTTCTGATGAAAAAAATGCGATAGATCGAACCTTACGGTTAGAAATTAGCGCAACTTGTTTGATTGATAATGATATCCACGAGTTGAAATTCAATTCGGAAGTCGAGCCTGTGAACTTAGGAATGAAGTTGAGTCGAGCGAAATGAGTGAAGAGTTTCTAAAATACTACAATCGTGAATTGGCCTATCTGCGACACAAAGGACAAGAGTTTGGCGAGCAATATCCTAAAATTGCGGCTAGGTTACGTATCAGCGAAGAACAAGTTGAAGACCCACATGTTGAACGTTTGTTGGAAGGTTGTGCTTTTTTAACCGCTCGGATAAGACAAAGTCTGGATAACAGTTACCCACAGTTTACGGAATCACTGATGGGACAGCTATATCCGGACTTTCATGCGCCAATTCCTTCGATGTCAGTGATCAAATTGAACTGTTCAGAGTCAACCACTAGTTCATTTGCTATTCCTGTGGGTGAAAGAGTCGAAGTTAGCGCCCCTGGATATCAAGATTGCCAGTTTCGAACCTGTTACCCGACAACAATGTATCCACTCGATATTATCTCTGGTTCATTTGAGAACGCGCCTTTCAAGCCTACTGGCTCCAAGTGGGAGCACAATGCGCACTCTGTACTAAGGTGTCAGCTGTGTGCTCATGATTCAGAGTCCTCTATCAATTCCATGGGTATTGATTGTTTGCGTTTGTACTTAAATGGACAGACGCAATTAACACTCAAGCTATATCAAATGTTATTCCAAAGTTTGATTGGTCTTTCAATCGTATTGGATGGTAAAGAAATCATGCCTCTAACTAAGAGGCATCTTCAATCGGTTGGTTTTGGGGACGAGGAGCAAGTCGTCCCTTACAGTAAGAGAAGTTTTTCGGGATCTCGTTTATTGGTCGAGTACCTTCATTTCCCAGAAAAATTCATGTTCTTTGACTTGATTGAGCTCGGCTTAGATAAGTTACAGATTCAAGGGCAGGTCGAGATTTGCTTTTACTTCGATACAAGCGATGACTGGCTACCAAAGCAAGTAGACGAGGAAAGTGTCATGGTTGGCTGTGTTCCCATTGTAAATCTGTTCAAATCAACCATGGAACCTAAACGTCTCCTTCCAACAGAGTACGAGTATCAATTATCTCCTCAGTACCAAGATGCAGAGAGTAATGAAGTTGTCTCGATTTCTGATGTGACCTTGAGAAACTGGAACAAAACTTACGAGCACTTACCCTGCTACCATTCAGGAGAACACACGCACTACATGAGCGCGAGTGAAGTGTATTGGTTAATGAGACGAGAGGATAAAAACTGGGCCGGTGGCTACGATGAGCCTGGTCGAGAGACTTATGTTTCTTTTGTTGATAAGCAATACCAGTTGTTCAGCCCTGAAAGCAGAGATAATTGGCTGATGTATGTGGAAGCTGAGTGTTGCAATCGTAATTTGCCACAAAAAATTCCATTTGGTGGCGGGCTACCAAAGGTTCAGTTACCCAATGTTGATGATAATTTTAAATCAATCAGGTGCTTAACGTCTCTCTCCGAAACGCTTAGACCAGAGATGGATGAAAGCACACGATGGCAGCTTACCAAGCTATTAACATTGAACAATTTTACTGAAGCTGACGGCTTAGCAACGTTAAAACAAACATTGAACTTGTATGCATTTGCAGGCACTGCCGAAACAAAAGCCGTTATAGATGCTCTAGTCAAGCTAGAGTTTGAACATACAACCGGTAGGGTTAGTCAGAAAGGAAAAGTTGGTTTTGCACATGGAGTAAAGCTGGTTCTAACAGTATCCGATCAGATACTGCCAAAAGAGCAGATCTTTTTATTGGGTAGCGTGTTATCTGTTTACTTTACTCAATATGCGGAGATTAACGTGTTTACGCAGTTAGAGATTAAGTTGAAATCAACCAGCAGCTCCTTTCACGTATGGCCTGCGCTGACAGGTGATAAGGTGTTGTTATGAGCTCAGAGGACTTCTACCGCGAGCTAAAGCAACGTTCTTTGTTTGAAGCTATTCATCTTATTGAGCAAGAGCTTTTGAAAGTTGAATCGCAAATTGGAACAGATGCATTACCAAAAAACGAGAAACTTAACTTAAAGGTCAATGCGTCTTTAGGGTTTGAGAATGCGCAACTCGTTTCTACTAAACCATTAGGTAAAGATAAATTAGCGCTTGAGACAAATTTGATTGGTTTGACGGGGGAGCAGGGAGTACTGCCTCAGCATTACAGCGAGTTTGCATTGAATCGACTGAAAGAAGGCGATCATGCGATGGTGGACTTCTATGACATTTTTAACCATCGGCTTTTATCCCTCTATTATCGAAGTTGGCAGTTGAGTCAGTTAACCATACAAGCGCGTGCGCATGCAAAAAATCAGCGTTCCCCATTAACTGATTGCATGTCGTCATTGACTGGCGATGGGAATGATCTAGCACTGCATTATGGCGGCATGTATGCATCTCCAACACGAAGTAAAGGTGCATTGAAGAGCATTTTGGAATGTTTGTCTGGTTGCCAAATTCGTATTCACGAGTTTCAAGGTCAATGGATGCGACTGTCTAAATCTGAACAAACTCGTTTGGCATCGAAAAGTATGCCCGAAGGCCAGTTTGCACAACTCGGTGCTGGTGCGTCACTAGGGAAAAAAGCCTGGAATATCAATGCAAGTACAACAATTGAGTTTCTCCCAAAGGAAAGTAAGCAAGTCAAAAATCTATTACCCAAGACCAATACATTGAAAACGATAAAACGGGTAGCAGGTGACTTCATTGGCAAACACAAGAACGTTAAGTGGCAACTTACGACTAAACATAGTCTATTGCCTCAAGTTCAAATATCTAAGCAACAAGGTCAGTTAGGTGTCGGCTCTGTACTGAAAAAACATGAACGTACGGAAGATCGCAACATAACAATTACGGTTTAAAGGAAACATAATGGCTTCATTATCACTTTCAGCGTTGGTCGAAAGATTGTCTCCGCAAGCGAAGGAAACGCTAGAGCAAGCGGCGGCAATGGCAAGTTCGCGTACACATCATAGTATAGAGTTGACCCACTGGTTGTTGGCGATAGTTCAACATCCATCCGGTATTTATTCAGAAGTGTTTGAAGCTTTTGATATTGATGAAAGAAAAGTCGAAGAACAACTGCAAGCTCAGCTTGAAAAATACAAAACGGGATGCCAAACCGTCCCAGGCCTTTCTGCTCATACTGTAACCATGATGCAGAATGCTTTGATGTGCGCAACGATAGAGTTTCATGAAGAACAAGTGAACTGTATCCACTTACTGTTTGCGTATCTTTCTGATGACACGCTAGTGAATATGATGAACGCTATTAGCGCGGAGCTAGACAAAGTCGAACCATCTCGCCTAGTCGCAATGAAAGAGCATGCGGGCGATGGTGGAAACAATACTTCTAAGGCGACGAGTAGCTCGAACTCAGCATTGAATCAGTTCACAACGGATCTTACTGAGCAAGCTAAAGCTGGAAAAATAGATCCTGTTATCGGTCGCGACAATGAAATCCGCTTGATGATCGATATCTTATTGCGTCGCCGCCAAAACAATCCGATCTTAACGGGTGAGGCTGGTGTAGGTAAAACTGCGGTAATTGAGGGGCTGGCGCACAAAATAGTGGATGGGGATGTTCCTCCGGCTTTACATGATGTTGCCATCAAATCACTCGATCTTGCTTTGCTTCAGGCGGGTGCGGGGATGAAAGGGGAGTTTGAAAACAGACTTAAAAATCTCATTCGAGAAGTTAACGAATCTTCGCAGCCAATCATTCTTTTTATCGATGAAGCTCATGGTCTAATCGGAGGTGGTGGTCAAGCGGGACAAGGTGATGCTGCTAATATATTGAAACCAGCGTTGGCTCGAGGAGAGTTACGGACCATCGCTGCAACTACTTGGGCTGAATACAAAAAATATTTTGAGAAAGATGCCGCGTTAACGAGGCGCTTCCAGGTTGTGAAAGTAGACGAGCCGACTCCTGAGTTAGCGGTAGATATGCTTAGAGGCTTGGTTAACATCATGGGGCAACATCATGATGTTTATATCACAAGCCAAGCACTGAATGCTGCGGTACAACTTTCTGCTCGCTACATCAACGGACGCCAACTACCAGATAAAGCAGTATCGGTATTAGATACTGCATGTTCGCGTGTTGCATTGAGCCAATCTGCCACTCCGGGCGCGTTGGATAGCAAAAAGAAAAAGCTAAACATCAAAGAAGCGGAGTTTCAACAACTTTCCAAAGAGGCTCTGTTAGGCGTAAGTCACGATGAACAGCTTAATAATATTCGATATGAGATCGATGAGTTATCTAATCAAGTCATAGAATTAGAGGCAATTTGGGAACAAGAAAAGCAGTGGGTTCAAGAAGCTAAGTCCTTGAGAGCTAAGGTGATAGAAGAGAATGCCGACTGTGACAAAGAGCGATTACAGGAAATCGAATCGAACTTAGCGCTCAACGCGCAACCTTTAGTCTTTTCTCATGTGAATGAATCTTTGATTGCTGAGGTAATTTCTGATTGGACAGGTATTCCACTTGGAAAATTGCAAGATGACGAAATTGAAGCGGTTCTTAACCTAAAAGATAGCTTGTGCGAGCGAGTGGTGGGGCAAGATCATGCTCTAGAAATCATGTCCGAAGTGATCAAAACAGCAAGTGCCCAATTGACGGATGAAACTAAACCTAATGGCGTGTTTTTATTAACTGGCCCTAGTGGTGTCGGAAAAACGGAATCCGCTCTTGCTATCGCAGAGAAAGTTTATGGGAGCGAAGACAACGTAACCACGATCAATATGTCGGAATTCAAAGAAGAGCATAAGGTTTCATTGTTGTTAGGCTCTCCTCCTGGATATGTCGGATACGGTGAGGGGGGCGTTCTAACGGAAGCCGTAAGGCGTAAACCTTACAGTGTGATTCTGTTGGATGAAATGGAAAAAGCGCACCCCGGTGTGCAAGATATTTTCTATCAAGTGTTTGATAAAGGCTCCATTAAAGATGGTGAAGGTCGAGATATCGATTTTAAAAACACCATCATTATCATGACGGCGAATACTGGCACAGAAACCACAATGTCTCTCTATGCAGATCCAGACTTAGCGCCAGAACCGGAAGCTCTAAAAGAAGCGCTTAGAGATGATTTGCTAACAGATTTTAAACCTGCATTTTTGGGGCGAGTTAATGTATTACCTTACTTGCCTCTCGGAAAAGAAGTCCTAACGGAAATAACTAAGTTAAAACTCAACAAAGTATCTAACCGTATCCGAAAACATTATTCGGCAGGGTTATATTTTGATGAACAACTAATTAATGACATTGTAGACAATAGTAATGAGTCAGGAAGTGGTGCTCGTGTAGTTCAAACCACCATTGAAAATAATTTACTTCCTAAAATTTCTCATGAAATATTGAATGCAATTCTTAATGGTAAGACGTTCGATGAAATTAATGTTAGAGGTTCAATTAAAGAACTAGAAGTCTCACTTATTTAACAAGTTTAACTCTGTAAATAATAATTGAGAGTTGCTTCATAATAACTATTATTAGTTATAAATATCGCTTAATTTAAATCTAATTTAAAGATATAAAGGAGCGTATTTAAAATGAAGTTTTTGATACATCAATCATTAATTATCATTATTCAGATAATTTAATTAATACGAAATATGTCAATTAATAATGCTCTAGGAGATTAGCATGCAGTCTAATACGTATCTTAAATACGCAGATATTAAAGGTGAAGCGACAGCGGAACAATATAAGGATTTAATTACACTACTATCTGTAGATTGGAGTGTTGGTCGTGAAATTTCTTCTTACACGGGTACAGCAATGGACCGTGAAGCAAGTGCAACACGCCTATATGATTTAACTATCACTAAACTTCAAGATCGTTCGTCTCCTGATCTATTCAAGGAAGCAACAATCGGTAAAGGTAAACCTGCAGTATTCCACATCACTAAGCAGGGTGAAAAAGTTGAAGAAATCATGAAAATCGAACTGACTGATGCGATGATTTCTAACTACTCAGTATCGATTCAAGATGATCGCCCAGTAGAAACTATCACAATTTCATACACTGAAATGATGATGACAGTGACACCTACTGATGACAAAAACAACACTTCTGCTCCGTTGGTTTACGGTTACAGCGGTGTTAAAGGTCAACAAATGTAATTTATTGTGCGGAGGGGTTATCTCCTCCGCCATTTCAAAAGGAAATATAAGTATCCAATGAAAAAAGCAAGTCAAGACAACAACTTTATCCGTATTTCTTCTCCGTTTGGAAAAGATGCTCTAATTCTCAATTCGTTCGAATATAGAGAAGGGATCTCGGAGCTTTTTTCATTGCGTGCTAAAGCTTATTTTAATGATCAAAAAAATGAGCTCAATGAAATCGTGGGTAAAGAAGTAACGATTTCAGTGGAAAATAGTAGTCGTGTTTCTAAAAGTCCGCGTTTTTTCCATGGCATTGTCTCTGCTGCAAAGCTCGAAGGCCAGAGAGTGATGAATTCTCATAATGGAGAAAACTACAAAAATATTGAAATTATTGTTGAACCGAAAGTTAAGTTCGCAGCGTACAGAAATAATTGTAAGATCTTTCAGAAGAAAAATATAAAAGACATTATTTCCGAAGTGCTTTCAGAGCATGGTGTTGCATTTAAATTTGAACTAAAAAATACGTATCCCCAATATTCCTACAAAGTTCAGTATGAAGAATCTGATCTTGCTTTTGTTCAGCGCCTCCTAGCCGAAGAAGGGCTCTCTTTTTGCTTTAGTCACTCTAAATCATCCCATGTCCTAGATATTTTTGATGATGTAAGCTTTTACAAACCCAGTCCTGAGTTTATGGTCGATTTCGATACAGGCAGTTCAGAGTCGAGTCACATTTCTGCTTGGAACGAAACACAAGTTATAACGACTAAATCAAGCCAGAAGTCTGGCTTCAATATGCTAAAACCAGCCTCACAACCCAAAAACGTAGCTGCTGGTGATACTGCACTGTTTACCGTACCTGCGAGTGAGTATTTTGAGTATCTGGGTGAAACAGAAAGTGACGATCAGTACTCGCTTCGAAACACTCACGCAATTGAATCCCTTCAACAGAACGTTTATCTATGTAGCGGAGAGGCGAGTTGTCGAACCTTTTCTGTGGGTAAATGTTTTAAGTTCAAAAAACACGAAGATAAATCGCGAGTAGGAAAAGAATATGTCTTGGCCTCTGTGACGATTTTTGCTTCTGTGTTTAATCAAACTGGTCTGGGTGGCACCGCTTCTCAAGGTGTTCGTGTTGCGTTTACTTGTGTGGACTCTAAAACCATTTTAAGGCCGGCGGTTACTTACCCTAAACCGCAAATTAAAGGTCTTCAAACAGCCATTGTGACTGGTAATAAAGACGGTGAGGTATACGTTGATAAACATGGCAGAATAAAAGTACAGTTCCATTGGGATCGTTTGGGTAAGTACGATGTAAATAGTTCGTGTTGGATTCGAGTTGCTCAAAGTGTTGCCGGAAATGGATGGGGTGCGGTGTTTCATCCTCGGGTAGGGCAAGAGGTTATCGTAGAGTTTGTGAATGGCGACCCAGATCAACCTATTGTCACGGGTGCGCTGTATAACGGGAGCCAGTTGCCCCCGTATTCTCTTCCAGAGAAAAGTTCTCAAAGCGGTTTTAAGTCCCGCTCAGTTCAAAAAGGAAACGCCAATTTCAACGAGTTACGCTTTGAAGATAAACCTGGCGAAGAACACATTTACCTTCACGCAGAAAAGTTGTTCCAAATGTTAGTCGAAGACTGCGTGGATATTGTGGTTGAAAACAATAAAGTTGAGAAAGTAACCAACGATGTCACTCAAGACGTTGGAAAAAATGCGATGTTAAAGGTGGGAGAGAACTATACCTCTGACACTGGAAAAGTGTTGTCCCTCAATGCAGGGAAAAGTATTGAAATTAAAGTCGGTGGAGCCTCAATTCAAATGTCGAGTTCTGGCGAAATCAACATTAAGGGCAACAAGATTTCTATCAATGGCTCTGCAATCGCATTGAAAGCAGGACAAATCTCTTTGAATTAAGAGGGAACTGAGAATGGGTAAACCAGCAGCAGTGATTGGAAGTTTTCACCTTTGTCCAAAGAAAACAGGCAAGATCCCTCATGTTGGAGGTCCTGTTGTTATGGGTTCTCCAAATGTAAAAATAGGAGGCATCCCTGCCGCGAGAAAAGGTGACAAACTCGTTTGTATCGGGCCGCCTGACAGCATATCTGCGGGGTCTTCTAGCGTTAAGATTAATGGTAAACCGGCTGCTAGATCAGGGGACTCTACATCTCATGGTGGAAAAATTCTCGTGGGTGTACCGACCGTCCTCATCGGGGGATAGATGCGAATTGGTTTTAAGATGCCTTTATGTCTTATTGACGATGAGGAAGTACAAGTCAGCTCTATTCTCGATGCTTCATTTAGGTTTTCCGGTGAAAGAACACAAAACGTTAACAATGAAGTTTATGAAGAACGACTTTTTAAGCTGATTGCGTCACATGAGAGAAGCTTAAAACAAGCAGAAGTATCTGGTTGTGTTTGCGTATTGTTGCCCCAACTCAGCGATAAAACGCTACTGAAAAAAATCATGCTTGAGATATCATCTGCCTTAGGTGGTCATCCAAGTACAAATATCTACTTGTATCCTTACGGGCAGGCATCCTTTTTGATGGCTCTTGGAAGAATAGAAAGAGAGTTGGTCTCAAGTCGACCTACCTGGGTTTTGGGATTTAATGCCAAAAATGATGACGTGAATGGTTCGCGTAGTTCGGTCGTGGCGGCGAAATGCGAGCCGAGCAAAGGTGGTTTATTCAGCAGAAACGTTTGTGTTGATTTAGATGCCACACAACACTCAATCGCAGTAGAGAAGGTCATGCAGCAGTTAGGGCTTAACTGTAAATATCCGGTGAGTGACTTTACTGTATCTGTTGAAGGCGAAGAGCCTATTTGGATGCATCATATTCAGAGCTTCTCACCGTGGATTACCTCCGACACGAGATACCATTTTCTGAATGTGAAGTTAGGTTCGCTTGGAGCCTGTAGCGGTATTCTCAAAGCAGTTTGCCTGTATCAACAACAATTGAACGAGGCGAGCGAACGCTTTCACGCTGTTCAGCTAGACATCGAGCCAAGTGGGTATGTTGTTGGAGCCTTATTTGGTCGAAATGAGAGCGAAAATTCTTAGATCAATCAACACAAACCACATGAAAAGCTTACGAAGTCACGATATCCTAACGGGATAATAAGATAACGCCATGTTTGTGGCAGAAAGTGAATTCGAATGAAGTTTATCCACACCTCAGATTGGCATCTTGGCCGACAGTTTCACAATGTCTCTTTGCTTGAAGATCAGCAGGCAGTTCTTGAGCAACTTATCCAATATATTGAAAACAATCCGGTTGATGCTGTAATCGTTGCCGGAGATGTCTATGATCGCTCCGTTCCACCAACGATTGCTATCGAGTTGCTTAATCGAGTCGTAAAGCGAATCTGTGGTGAGCTCAATACTCCTATGATATTGATTTCAGGCAATCACGATGGCGCAGAGCGTTTGGGTTTTGGTTCTGAGCAAATGAAACGTTCGGGATTGCATATCATCAGCAATTTTGAAGATATGTTAACGCCAGTTGTGATTGAAACGAAAGCCGCTGGTCATGTGGCTTTCTATGGAATGCCATACAATGATCCTGAACAAGTACGTTATGTGTATAAAGAGCCGGTGTCGACACACGATGAAGCTCATAAACTGATTGCCGAAAAAATTACAGAGCAGTTCCAATCTGAGCATCGAAATATTCTAATCAGTCATTGCTTTGTAGATGGTGCTATTGAATCTGAATCAGAGCGACCGCTCTCTATCGGTGGCTCTGATCGAGTTAGCCACGAGCACTTTTTAAACTTCGATTATGTCGCGTTAGGTCATTTGCACCAACCTCAAAAGAAAGGTGAGGAGTACATTCGTTATTCTGGTTCGTTGATGAAGTACAGCTTCGGTGAACAAAATCAAAAGAAAGGCTTCACATTAGTTGAAATCGGCAAAGATGGCTTTATTGGGGCGGAACATATTGAGTTAACGGCGCCTCATGAAATGCGTATCGTTGAAGGCGAATTGGAACAAATTCTAGGGTGGGGCAAAACGGACCCGAAAAATGAAGATTATTTACTGGTGAGATTAATGGATAAACACGCCATTTTGAACCCGATGGAGAAACTTCGTACGGTTTACCCGAATGTTTTGCATCTAGAGAAGCCAGGAATGCTAATTGGTGTCGAGCAAGAAATGGCGCAAGCTAAGCTCGCTCGCAGTGAAATTGACATGTTCAAAGATTTCTTTGCTGAAGCACAGGATAGTGAATTATCCAATGAGCAAGAGCAAGCAATCAGCGACATCATTAAGCAACTTTCACAGCAGTAAGGGCCAAATATGAAACCAATCAAACTCACGATGCAAGCCTTTGGTCCGTTTGCGAAAACAGAAACTATTGATTTTGAAAAGCTTGGAAGTAATGCTTTATTTTTAATTAATGGACCTACTGGTTCAGGTAAAACCTCGATCTTAGACGCGATTTGCTTTGCGCTATATGGCGAAACCACTAGCAATGAACGTCAAGGGATCCAAATGCGCTGTGATTTAGCATCGCCACAGCTGCTAACCGAAGTAATTCTAGATTTCTCTTTGCATGGCAAAGTTTACCGAGTGACTCGCGCGCCGGAGCAAGAAGCTCCGAAAGCCCGTGGTGAGGGATTGACCGTTCGCAAACACACGGCGTCATTGTATGAATTGGGTGAGACAGAAAAACTCATCACCAGCAAAACGACCCAAGTTAAAACTGAGATCACTAATATTATCGGTTTGAACGAAACTCAGTTCCGTCAGGTTATGGTATTGCCTCAAGGTAAATTTCGCGAGCTGTTATTAGCAACGTCTAAAGAGCGTGAAGAGATCTTTGGCCAGTTGTTCGAAACGGATATCTACAAAAAGATTGAATACGCCTTAAAAGACAAAGCAAGCTCGATAAGCAAAGCAAAAGATGAGTTTGATAACCAAATTCGTGGCGCGCTTCAAGTTGCGGGAGTGACATCAGAAGCGGAATTAACAGAACAACGTGAAACGCTGTCTGTCCAATTTGCGTCAGCGCAAAAGCGAGAGCAGGAATCGCTTGCTCAGTTAAATGCCGTGAAAACAGAAATTCAGAAAGCTGAAACGTTAAGCAATGAATTTAAAAAGCGTGAACAAGCAGAAGCTGCGCTCCATCTGCACTTGCAACAAACTGAAACCATTTCGGCTCGCCAACTGCAGTTAGATAATGCGAAAAAGGCGAGTAGGATTGAACTGCCTTATATCACGCTGCAAAATGCCGCCCAGCAAGTTCAAGATTTAAACCAAAAGGTTGCCGTTCTTTCTCAAGACCTAAAAGCCGCTGACGACGTCTTAAAAACGAAGGAACAAGCCTTCCAACAGGCGAAAGAACAAGCGAATCGGGTTCCTAGGCTGACAGAGCAGCAATACCAACTTGAAAGCATGAAAGGCAAGTTGGTCGAGAAGGTTGAACTGGATATCGCCATCGCTGCAGGACTACAGCAGAAATCAGAATTTGAAGAAACGCTAAAAAAATACATAGTGTTTAGGGAAAAACTGACGCAAGACGCCCTGCAAGCGCAAAAAGTGTTGGAGCAAGCTCGCATTGATGTCGCAAGTATTGGTAGTGTGGATGCAAAGATCAAACAGCAGCAGCGTTTGATGTCGGATGTTCAAAAGTTAGGTAACTTAAATCAAGAGCTTTCAAAGCTAGATGCATTGACATCAAGTAAACAAGCCTCGGTAACTCAAGCCAAGTCTCACTATGAAAACCTTCAACGTGAAGCGGATGCGTTAGAGCTCAGTTGGCATAATGCGCAAGCGGCAGTTCTTGCTCTTCGTTTACAAACTGGAGAGAAGTGTCCCGTTTGTGGTGGTACCGAACATCCTCAGCCTGCTCAGTTTGTTGGTGATGAAGTCACAAAAGAGCAAGTTCAACAGGCTCGTCATCAGGAGCGTGAGGCTCAAATCACGCTGAACCAATTGAGCAACCAGTTGGAACAACACAATATTGCGATTGCTCAATACACGCAGCAAATTGAGCAAATGGTTTCGGAGTTGGGGCAGAACGCGAACCTAGAGCTGCAAGCATTACAGGCATCAATTCATCAACTCAATGAACGATTACAGCATTTGAACGCAATTAATATTGCTCAGCTTGAGCAAAGCGTGAACGAGTTGAATCAACGTTGTGTGGTTGGCGAAGGTAAGATCAACGATTTGCAAAACCAGATGGCTGCAAATGAATCGACGATTAAAGCAAATCAGCAGCAGTTAGCGAAATTGAGTGCGTCATTAGATGATAAATACACATCACTAGAGCAACTAGAAAACGACTTGACTCAGATACACAAGCAAATTGTTGAGCTGAATAACGGCCTAGAATCTGCGCAAGCGCAGTTACAACAAGCTGAGCTGGCGAAATCAAATGTCGATAGTCAGTTGACGACTCACCAACAGTGGCTGTTGGAAGCGAATAGTAAACTGGAAAATGCTAAAACCGAATGGGAAAGCGCACTAAAAGCGAGTGCGTTTGCTGATGAAGCGCACTTCTTACAGAGTAAAGTGAGTGAACAACAAACTCAAACTTGGCAACAAGAAATAGATAACTTTAAGCAGACAAAAATTCAGTTAGAACAAACTCTTGCGGATTTAAATCAAGCTTTGAAGGCGGTCGAGAAGCCTAATTTAGAAGCGCTTAACGGGAGTTTAAGCACTGCTCAACATTCGTATCTAGAAATTAGAAATCAGCTGGATAGCACGCGTTCACTGTTTGAAGGCTTGGAAAAAGTTCGCAATGAAATTTCTAATCTGCACGATAAAAACCGTAAATTAGAGGAAGAGTACAAAGTTTTCGGTACGCTTTATGATGTCGCCAGTGGTAAAACGGGCAGCCGTATCAGTTTACACCGATTTGTGTTGGGGGTTTTATTGGATGATGTGTTGATTCAAGCTTCTCAACGACTGAGTTTGATGAGCAAGGGTCGATATATTCTAGCGCGTAAAACAGAGGGTTTTAAGGGTGCAGCAGGGCGAGGACTTGATCTCGTGGTGGAAGACGGTTACACCGGAAAAATGCGTGATGTTGCAACGTTGTCGGGTGGAGAATCCTTCATGGCAGCTTTAGCTTTGGCATTAGGCTTGTCTGATGTCGTGCAATCTTACAGCGGTGGAATTCGTTTAGATACGTTATTCATCGACGAAGGCTTTGGTAGCTTGGACCCTGAATCTCTCGATCTGGCGATTCAAACATTGGTCGACTTGCAACAAACGGGCCGCATGATTGGCGTAATTTCGCACGTGTCTGAACTCAAAGAGCAGATGGCGTTGCGAATCGATGTTGAACCGTCTAGGTTTGGTTCTACCGTTTCGGTTAAATCTCAGATGCTAATATCTAAATAAAAATCAAATAGTTAAATGAAAACAAAAAAGCCCCTTTATGGGGCTTTTTTATCGACTCTGATACTTATTGTTCGCAGAAGTGACCTTCTTTTGGCGATTGAGTAATCGCGTACTCTCCGTCGAGATTACGATACACAATAGTGTTCCAAATCGAGCCATCATCCATTTCAAATTCAATTGCGTAGTTCACACCGCTCACTATTTGTGCATGAACTGTCAGAATTTGTTTGAATGACGAAAGGGTATCCATTTGTTTCAGGACAAAGGCCATCGCCTTTTGTGCATCAGGGGTAGCATCAAATTCGTTCCACCCACCTGGCATGTTTCCCTGTGTATTACATACATCTGCCGAGGCTGTTACATGTGTCGTCTCTTCTTGGTTTTTTGGTTGGCAACCAACAAGCAACCCCAAAATTGCACAAGTCGACACTGTTTTTAACATCATAACCATCACCTCTATTCATATCGGGTCGTATTATAGTGGTGATGAGATCACGCCATTGTCTATGTTGTGCAAACTTTTGATATGCACAAAGTTAATTCGATGAGTAATTGGAGCGAGTTTACATAGAAAATAAGCACGATAAATCAAACGCTCTGTTCTTGATAAATCAGTTTACAGTGTAAAAACTCGTGATGTTGTTGCCTACGAAGACTCAATTTACTCGAGAGTTGGGGCAGCGTTAAGCGCTATAAATCAAATTTAATATGAGTTATGGTTTACATGATTGACATTGAAACTTCTTATCAATCATACAAAACACTACTATCACCGACCTGTAAAAATAAGCTGTAGTTTTGACTAATTGCAGCGTTCTTCGTCAGTTTGTTGCCAGCGCCATGGAGGGCGTTATATGAAAAGGATAAATGTCATTGGTAGTAGCGGTAGTGGTAAGTCTACTTTCGCAAAAGCCTTAGCTCAGAAGCTCGACGTTACACATATCGAAATGGACAAATTGTTTTGGAAAGCGGGCTGGCGAGAAAGCACCGACCATGAGTTTTTCAGCAACTTAAAAACGGCCCTCACGCAAAGCGAATGGGTTTTGGATGGAAACTATTCTCGAACTGAAAGCATAAAGTGGCAAGACGTCGACACGATCATTTGGTTGGATTATTCAAGAACGGTGACGTTTTACCGAGCGATCAAACGTGCACTCACTCGTATTTACACAGAGCAAGAGCTGTGGGAAGGGACTGGTAACAGAGAAAGTCTGTATCGACTGTTCACAAAAGACTCCATCGTATTATGGTCTATTAAAAACTACGCAAAACGACGACGAAAATATCTTCAACTGAAACGTGAATTGAGCGGCTCACCCATTCAATTTGTTCATTTGACTAACCCGAAAAAAGCACAAGCTTATCTCGAAAAACTATAAAATAAGTAAAAACTAAGAGAAAACAGATAGATGGACATTATTTTTGTGCGACATGGCGTGCCAGATTTTTCATTAGCTGATGAAAGATGCATGACGCAGTTAGAGAAAGATTACGCGCCATTAGATCGAGCGTATTTATCGGAACTTCATCAAAAGCTTACCAACGCCGTATTCGATGATGCGCAGGCTATTATTTGTTCACCATATACGAGAGCGCTCCAAACGGCGGAGATCCTTAACCGCCGTCATGGATTTGAATTGTTTGTCGAACACGATCTGAGAGAGTGGCGGGCGGATACTGCTGGTGGTTATATTTCGTTGGCTGAGCGAGACCGGCGTTGGCACGAATATCGCGAGTTGCTAAAACTAAGACTGCCGATGAGCGACGAGCGCTATGAGCATGTGACGGCGTTAAAAGCACGAACGATGGCGGTTTTGGAAAGGTACAGACAATATGACAAAGTTATTGTCGTCAGTCATTTCAATGTTTTTGAAGCTTTGCAAGGTTATCAGGAACAAGGGTTGGCTTGCGGAGATTCTAAAATCTTTCGTCTGTGATCGATTTTCAATCTTATAGAGTAAAATCAATGAGTAATCGCTATTGGAGTTAAAAATGAAATCTATAAAAGCATGGATGTTGTTATGTTTGATCGCGATGTTTGGTTGTACGTCAAAACCAGATGATGTTGAGCCTGTAAACAACTTTGCACTCCAACCATACCTCGGTAAATGGTATGAAATAGCTCGACTGGATCATTCCTTTGAGCGCGGCCTCTCTAACGTTACGGCTGAATACGAATTGCGTGAAGACGGTGGTGTCACGGTTATCAACCGTGGTTATTCGCAAGAAAATAAAAAGTGGACACAAGCCGAAGGCCAAGCGTATTTCGTTGGAGATGAAAACATCGGCCATCTTAAAGTTTCATTTTTTGGCCCGTTCTATTCCTCGTACATTGTGTTCGAGCTAGGAGAAAACTATGAGTATGCCTTTATCTCAGGTTTTAACCATGATTACTTGTGGCTACTTTCTCGGAAACCAAATGTCGATAAGGCGACGGTGGAGCGATTTAAGCGAGTCGCCAAAGAGAAAGGCTTTGCGCTAGATGAGTTGATCCTGGTCGATCAAAAACAGTAAATGGTCCAACTGCTGACCTTACAGTAAGGTTCGATGCTTCATAAAGCTCAGTGGTGTTTGTCCCGTTTGTTTTTTAAAAAACGCAATGAATGCGCTGTCTGATGAAAACTCCAAGCAATGGGCAACATCACTGACTTGCCTCTCCTCACACAACAGCTCTATTGCCTTTAACAATCGCCATTGCTGACGCCAATCTTGATAAGACATGCCTGTTTCGGACTTAAACAGTCTTGTAATTGTCTTACCGCTTGCCCCGATTGTTTTCGATAAATGGTTGAGATCAGGAGCAATGAATCCGTCTTTTGTCATCGCGTTTCGAAATGAAGCCAAACGACGATCCGATGGCAATGGTAAAGTGAGCTCGAATTGCTTTGCTTGATAAAACTCTTCCCAAAACAATATGGTTGTCGCATTTGTTTTGGTTTGCTCTATGTCCCACTCCCACAAAGCCATTTTATTGATCAGTGCTTTTAGAAGATCGTTAACTTCAATCATCACGATGCTTTTCGGGCAAGAAAACTTGTCACAATCGAAATAAACAGAGCGATACGACACAACATTCGTCATTACGGCGCGATGTGGAGTATGAGGCGGGATCCACACTGCTTTGGTTGGCGGCAAAATACAAATGGAATCATTTAGGGCAAACGTCATGCATCCTTGTGGCGCGTAAAGTAACTGACCTTTATGGTGCTGATGCATCCCTGAGTCGTGTTTACCAACATCTGCAGCAATGCCGACCACGTTGGCTGTGAGCTTGTCTGCATCAAACTGAGTGTTTTCTTCAATAAGTGCCATTTGTCCGAATTTTGATGTTTTTGGTCTTAATGATGTTAATGGGTAAAGCATAACGCCTTCTATACTGCGCGCCAAGTTAAGTTTGTTACCCACTTAAGCTTCTGAATTCATCAGGTCGAAGTGGGATAGAGAGGCAAAAATGAAAACGAAACCTTCTATTGGATTAATGGTTGTGATGCTGATGTTTCCACAAATTGTAGAGACGATTTACAGCCCTGCACTTGGTGATATTGCACAGTCATTCTCAGTCACCTATACGCAAGCAGCGCAAACCCTATCGATCTACTTTACAGCATTTGCAATCGGAGTCGTGGTTTGGGGGCTACTAGCAGATAAATGGGGAAGACGTCCAACCATGCTAGTTGGCTTGCTCGTTTATGGGCTTTCTGCATTGGTTGCGATGCAAACTGACCGCTTTGATGTGGTTATGTTAGCACGAGCGTTGAGCGCCTTTGGTATTGCGGTTGGTTCTGTGGTGACGCAAACCATGTTGCGGGACAGTTTTTCTGGCGAAGAATTGGGTAAAGTATTCGGCGTAATGGGAATAGGAATTTCTGTCAGTCCGGTGATTGGCATGTTGCTCGGCGGCCAATTAACCGCCTTGGGCGGCTATCAAACCGTCTTTTTTACACTGTTTGTCATGGCATTAGGCTTGTTTGTTTACAACGCTTTCAAACTGCCAGAGACACAAATTCAGAAACAGCCTTTGAATATTGGTTCACTTCTGGGACGAATGCTGAGAGATGCGCAAATCTGGCAATCGACGTTATTAGTTGCGCTCTACAATATCGCATTGTTTTCTTACTACCAATTAGGTGCTTTCACATTTGAGGCGTTAGGTTTTAGCTCATCGGAGTTTGGATACAGTGGCGTTGTACTTGGCTTAGGTACATTTGTCGGCAGCTTGTTGAATAAATTTTTGTTGGGTAAAGGACGGACGCAAACATCTTTGTTGTGGATCGCATCGATACTGTTGTTGGCTGGTGGGTTTGGTGTCTTTTGGGCTCAAACATCTATTTGGTTTTTAGTTCCAATGTTATTGGTCGTGATGGCGTTTGGCATTGCGATACCTAACGTACTAAGCGCTGCTTTGGTGGATTATAAACAGCAAGCGGGCAGTGCTGGCGCAGTATTTGGGCTGATGTACTACTTACTGATTGGGTCGGGGCTTGGATTGGCAGGAATAATTCAAAACCTAGGTGTAGTACAGACAAGTTGTGCAGTAACCGTATTGTTAGTGACAATGTCACGAATGAAGAAATAGATCTTATTCGTAAAAAGCCCCACTAAATGAGCGGGGCTTTTTGTTGCAAATTGACCTATCCGAAAAAGTGCTTTCAAATAGCGAACAACTAGGGCTATTTGATTAGGCGAACAACCAATGAACCAGGAGCCCTGATCGACTCAATGTTGTGACTTAATACCGTGCCACTAGTTGGTGCCATGTAGCGCTGAATTTCGTCACCAAAGCTATCGTATTGAATCGCAAGCAATTGACCTTGTTCAACGGTATCCATCATTTTCACTTGTGGTAGAACGAAGCCACCAAACTCGGCTCGAATACTGATGATCTCGTTACCTTCAAGGCAAGGGATGACTGGCGAAGCTTCACCAGAAATCACTTCGTGGCGCTTTAGCACGTTAAAAATCCCCGCAACCGTACGATCAATCAGCGCTTGCTCAGTGTAACGCCCCATGCCCACTTCGATAGTAATGCTTGGAATGCCGCTGTTGTTCCACACGGTTTCTAAAACACCTGCGTCCCCCGGATCGTTTAAGATAGCGTCTGGGTTAATTGAGCGAGCCATTTCCAACGATTGTTCGATACGGAAATCGGCAAACACATACAATGGGTAAGCGGCACCACTGGTTTGGGTGTGAAGATCAATCGCAAGCTCTGCATTTGGCTTAAGCAGATTGTTCCATAATGCAAACAGGTAGCGATTGGCCTCATTGCCGTTTGCGTCGCCTGGGAAAAAGCGGTTTAGGTTTGCTGGTGAGGCATCAGGATCAGCGGAGTAAAAATCGCGGCTGTGGTTCAACATACCCGTTAAGTTGATGGTTGGAACAACAGTGACAGTGCCCGCCAGTTCTTTGCCGATCAGCTCTCGAGCTGTTTTTTGCGCGGCAAGAACGCCGTTGTATTCATCGCCATGAACACCGGCAGTGATCATAATCTTCTTGCCCGGCTTGTCGCCTTTGAATACCAATACTGGTAGGTGTTGCCACTGAGATAGGGCATTGGTTGCAATGCGGAACCAGAATTTATGCTCGCCAGCAGGCAAGTCAGTTACGTCGAGAGATTGAATGACTTGATGACCTTGAATTACGTCATCCAGAAATTGTGTTGCCATTAAAGTTGTCACTCCAAAACATCGTTTTGATGCTTATTTGCCATTTGGCTTGAATCAAAAAAGGCGAGAACTTGTCTCGCCTTCTTATCTGTTAATCAGTTTACGCAAAACCCATCACGTGAGCTGCGACGACGACAATGCTCGATAGGGTAAAGAGTAATAGCATAAAGCGCCAGCAGAATTTCGCCCAGTCACCCCAGTCGATACGACACACGCCAAGTGTTGCCATTAGGGACGCAGAAGTAGGGACGATCACGTTAGTGAAACCATCACCCAGTTGGAATGCCAGAACCGCTACCTGACGCGTTACGCCAGCGATGTCTGCAAGAGGAGACAGCAGAGGCATCGTAAGTGCTGCTTGGCCAGAACCCGAGGTCACGAAGAAGTTGAAAATGGATTGGAACACATACATCAACCAAGCTGCGGCAACATCAGGAAGGCCGCTGATCACGCCGCCTGCGCTGTTCAAAATCGAGTTCAGTACGCTTGCTTCATCGGTAGTACCACCCCCCAGAATAAGCAATACACCTTTCGCACAGCCAACCAAAAGAGCAGGAGCTAGCATGATTGCTGCGCCTTCTTTGAATGCGTCCGCCGCACAGTTAAGGGTCATGCCGTTTAGGCGGAAGATCGTACCGATGATGGCAACCACAAAGCCCATTGTGAAGAACTGAGAAGCGATTTCTGGGATGTACCATGCTTTGGCTACTACGCCCCAAACCACCCAAATCGTCGTTGCGATAACCGTTAGAATAACGAGCGTGTCTCCGAAGTTCCAACGAGAGTCGTGGCTACCTAGTTCTTGCTGACGGAAGTATTTATCCGTACGGCGGCTGTAAGAGTACTCAGGATTTGCTTTGATGCGAGACGCATAAACCATCGTAAAGGCGATACCGATGAGTGTAAAACCAACCCAAAGTGCCATACGAACCGTCATGCCCGATAGTACAGGAATACCAGCAATACCTTGTGCAATCGCAACCGAGAATGGGTTCATCCAAGATGTCGCAAAACCAATCTGAGTCGCAACGTAAGTCACCATTACGGTCGTAATGCCGTCATAACCTAGGCGAACCATCAATGGAGCGATGATGATGGCGAACGCCACCGCCTCTTCACCCATCCCAAAGACAGCGCCGCCCAAAGAGAACAGCAAGAACAGAACAGGAATGAAGAGCGCTTCGTTACCTTTGGTTTTGTCGATCAGGCGAAGGATACCGTTGTCGATAGTGCCCGTGCGCATCACGACACCAAAAGCGCCGCCGATCACAAGCATAAACATGATAACGCCGATTGCGCTGCCCCATTTTGAACCTGAAACCAGACCTTCAAATGGGAAGTTCATCAAGCCGATACCGCCGCCAGAAGCGAAGAGACCCACTTTGTTGTAAACCAGCTCGCCGTTTTCGTCGGTTGCGTACGAGAAAGAAGACGGATCAATAACAGTACGTGTTTTTTCCGCACCATCTACCACGTAAGACACCTGTTGGCTATCAAAGTGACCAGCAGGAATTAGATAGGTAAGAATCGCAGCAAAGATACCAACAAAAAAGATTAAAATGAGAGTGTCAGGCATCTGCCATGATTGCTTTGTTGCAGCCGATTCCGATGGCTGCGCATGTGTGTGAGACATAACTTACTTCACGTCGAATCAAACAAAGCATGAAATATCGATAAAGTAGAATAAAAAGTCAATATTAATGCCTGTAGTGAACTATAAATTCATCAAATATTTGATCTAAAGTGTGTTTGATTGATTTGTGTTCATTTGCTAGTGGAATGTGTTGTTGGTTTTATATTCAGGAAAATAAATAGGCTCGTACTGCTGACGAGCCTTTTCTCACTCATTAATGCAGACCGTTTAGTCGCCTGATTGCTCGGCAAAAAATGCAGCAACATCGCGGAGATCTTCATCGTTCAGCATACGTAATTGCGCTTTCATCATCTCTGCCAGTGGCCCGGTTCGCAAACCATCCTGATAGGCTTTCATCGAGTCATACAAGTATTTAGGACTTTGACCTGCAAGGTTCGGATAGGCGTCATTACTGCTTAGTCCATTTGTGCCGTGGCAATATACGCAGCTTGGGGCTTTAACTTTGCCTTTCTCAGCATCGCCAAAAGGATTGGCATAAACGGTGGAAGTAAAAATGAGAGACGTTAAAAGGAGGGTTCTTAGCATTATGGATTCTCGATTTAGCGATAATTGACCGTAGAATAAAGCTTCCCCCAAGGGGAAGCTCAATGATCAAAATCAATCTAAAGCAGAGATTTAAGGCTCGATAGGAAGGTTTGAATATCTTCAGCAGAGATGTCTTTGTGTGTGACAAAGCGAATTGGGTTTCCTGGGCTGATGATGATGTTTTGTTGCTTGAGTTGTTCCGCTATGCTTTGGATATCGACTTTAGCATCCAACTTAGCAAACACAATGTTGGTTTGAACGAAGTCAGGATTTACCGAGAAACCCGGTAGTTCAGCTAAACCTTCCGCCAATGCTTTTGCATTGATGTGATCTTGCTTTAACTGCGCGACTTGTTCCGTGATCGCCAGTTTACCTGCTGCCGCTAAAATACCTGCCTGACGCATTCCGCCACCGACCATCTTTCTTAAACGGCGAGCTTTCGCGATGTATTCCTTGCTGCCAAGCAGCAGTGAACCAACGGGTGCCGCAAGACCTTTCGATAAACAAATCGTCATGGAATCAAAGTATTGACCAATATCTTTGACGGGAACATCGAGCGCAACAGCTGCGTTAAACACGCGGGCACCGTCGAGATGCAGTTTCAGATTGTGTTTATTAACGAATTCACGAGCTTCCGCTAAGTAAGACAGTGGGATCACTTTACCGTTGATGGTGTTTTCTAAACTTAGCAGACGAGTACGAGCAAAGTGCGCGTCATCAGGTTTAATTGCCGCCTCTAATTTGTCAAATGGCAACGTGCCATCTGGATTGTTTTCTATTGGTTGAGGCTGGATAGAACCCAGTACCGCTGCGCCACCTGCTTCATATTTGTAATTGTGCGCTTGCTGGCCGCATAAATATTCATCGCCACGCTCACAGTGCGCCATTAATCCTAAAAGGTTTGCTTGTGTGCCAGAAGTGGTAAACAACGCTGCCTCAAACCCTGCTAATTCAGCCGCGAATTGCTCTAGCTCGTTTACGGTAGGATCGTCACCATAAACATCATCGCCAACAGGGGCGCTGAACATTACTTCGCGCATAGCTTGGGTGGGTTGAGTCACTGTGTCTGAACGAAAATCCATGAATATCTCCTTGGTCCAAATTCCTAAATGTATCCGCAAAGGCGAGCTTTGCTTAAGCAAGCGATGGTTTTGGCATCGGTAATGGTGCCATCAATAATTTTTTCTTCGAGCTGTTCTCGTGACAATGTCACGACTTCAATCACTTCATCGTCGTCACACTCGTAGCGATTGGTTTTGGCTAAGTGTTCGGCGACAAACAAATACTGAATTTCATCACAAAACCCAGCAAGCGGTGTCACTTGGCCGAGTGGGGTAAATTTATCTGCGCTGAAGCCGGTTTCTTCTTCCAACTCACGTTGCGCGCAGCAGAGCGGGTCTTCGTCGCCTTCGCGAGTCCCTGCTGGTAACTCCAGAAGCCATTTATTGAGAGAAGGTCGAAACTGATTCACTAAGACTATATCGCCATTGGCGGCGACTGGCAGTATTACAGCAGCGCCTGGATGGTGAATGGTGGTGTGTGAAATGACTTGACCTGTAGGAAGCTGAACGTCTTCTTCAACCAAAGAAATTTGCTTCCATTTATGAATTGTTTTGCTCATGCAGTTGTAAACCCTAGCAATGACCGCAATTTGACGTTTTTGAACATTAACCACAAACGCTGGGAAACAAAAGCAAAAACTGTTGCAAGACCACGAAAGCGTTTGCACTTTCAGTGAGCTATATCTCATAAATGGAAACTTTGATTGCTCAGCAAAGAGAGGGATAAGCATCTGTTATAAGGGTGATTCGAACAAATTACACTTGTAACAAAGTGATAACAAATGTATAAAAATAAATACACAGCATCAGTTCAGCAGCCGGAGTACGTATGATCCAACCTTCTTTTGCATCCAATGCCGAAAAAGCACTACTTTCCGAGCGTATTAACAAGCTTGCAAAAGCGTTAACTGATGGCGTTTATGAACGCGAACACACCATCAAACTCTGTCTCCTTGCCGCTTTGGCTGGGGAGAGCGTCTTTCTTTTAGGTCCTCCAGGTATTGCAAAGAGTCTTATTGCAAAGCGTCTTATCCAAGCTTTTGATAACAGCAGTTACTTTGAATACTTGATGACTCGATTCTCGACACCAGAAGAAGTGTTTGGTCCTTTGAGTATTCAAGAGTTGAAGGACAACGGCCGTTATGTCCGACTCACCAAAGGTTACCTACCTACTGCACAAGTCGTTTTCCTTGATGAGATTTGGAAAGCGGGCCCTGCGATTCTGAACACTCTGTTGACCGTTGTGAACGAAAAAACATTCAAAAATGGCAGTGACATTGAACGTGTTCCAATGCGTTTGCTGGTTTCTGCTTCCAACGAATTACCAGATGAAGACAGCGGCCTAGACGCACTGTACGACCGAATGCTCGTACGTGTGTTCGTAAACCGAATTCAGAATAAGCAAAACTTCAAATCCATGCTGACCGTTGGCACATCGCAAGAAGCGCAAATTCCGGAAGGTTTGGCGATTACCGATGAAGAGTATCACCAGTGGCAGCAACAACTCGACAAACTGACGCTCACCGACAATGCGTTTGAAAAGCTGTTCCAACTAAAAACGATGCTGGAAACCAAAGTGGAAGCACAATTTGGTGACGCAGCACATACCGACATGTACGTGTCTGACCGTCGCTGGAAAAAGGCGGTTAAGTTACTGAAAGCGAGCGCTTTCTTTAATGGTCGTGATGAAATTAATCCTCTTGATCTGTTGTTATTGCAAGACTGTCTCTGGAATAGCCCTGAGTCGCGTGATGTCGTGCGTGAAGTGGTACAAGAATTCGCGCTCAAGCACGCTTTTGACCAACAAGACGCAGAGCAGGAAATCGAGTACTGCCGCGAGTCTTTGATTGATGTTCAGCATGAGCTAGAAGATACCTACCGTATGACGCTGACCTCTGAAGCAGCAACCGGTATTTTGCGCAAAGAAACCATGCGTTTCGATACTTCGAAGGCGAAAACCTACAAAGTGGGTGCGGCCGTTAACCTAGTGAAGTTGGTTATCTTGCAAAGCAACATGTCGGTATCGGAATCGGAAAAAGGCGATAGCCGTTGGGTTTATGTACCGAAAGATGAACTGGACCGTGTGATCAAAGATGGCCAAGGTGATGTGTACGGTTACGTAAACCAAAACACCAATATGTGTCGTCTGCGTTTTGATATGGATGCGGCGAACAACTTGGTGATCCGCGATATTGCTAACCGCGGTATTTTGGTGAGCTTGGTAACGCAACAAGGTTTGGACATTGAGCTGTACCAAAAATGGTTGTCGCAAAGCGAAAAAGCCGTAAACCAACTGAGTGAAGCAGAGCACCACATGCGTAAAGTCAAAGCGAACTTTCATGATGCACTGCCACACAGTTTTGTGGATCCTGAATTACCACGTCTTATGGAGTCGAGTCTGCAACAGGTGAGCCAACGACTTGAGTCTATCCAAGGTGAAAGCGAGAAGATCATTCAACGCTTTAAAAACTTACATCAGTTTTTCTCTTAAGGAGACGACATGTTAGGTGCAGACGGACTCAACTTGGCGCTGATGGTGGCGGATTCAGGCATCATCGACAGTGCTGTAAATGATTTGATGGCTCGCTCTCAAGTCATGATGATGGCAGAAAACCGAGGTGTAAAATCGTCGGTGAAAAACCATTTGTTAAAATGGCGCGGCAACGTAAAGAAACGCATCACCAAAGTATGTGAGACGGAGCGTTTCCAACAAGAGCTCGCTTTATATCAAGAAGTGATTCACTGGGATGAAGACGAGTTTTTTGAGCGCATAGAGGATGTGATCAAAAAGCTTGAGTGGCACTCTGCGTTTTACATGCAAGCACGCCGCATGATGGAAAAGAACAAAGGGGTCAACAACCCGATGTTCCCGCATTACTTCTGTGACCAATGGTATCAAAGCCTTGCTGATGCAATTAAACAGGCGCAAGTAAGTGAGTTAGAAGCCAACAAAGAGAAAGTTCTTAACGATCTGTATCAACGTATGGAAACCATGCGCAATATGGATAAAGTGACGGAATCTGGTGACGCTGAAAGCGTAGGGCGCTTGTGGGATATGGCTTCGGCGAAACTCAGCAAAACCGATTTAACGGTGATGAAGCGTCATGCGGAGTTTTTGAAAAAGCACAAAGGCTTGCAAGAAATCGCAGAACAGCTTGGCCGTATGGCTGGGCAAGTGAATGATCCTGACTTAAACCGTGCACCAGCGGAAGAGCTGCAAATGGTTGAAGAAAAAAGCGACGAAGCGACTGATGATATCGTCGGTATCCATGAAAGTGACGATCTCAACAAGCTGCTGCCAAACGAGACCATGTTTTTGGCTTACCCTGAGCTAGAAGTTGTGTTCTACAAGCATCTGGTCGACAAGCGTTTAATGAACTATCGCACGCAAGGTAAATCTCGCACTTTACGTAAAGTCAAAGCGCATCGTCCAGACAACAAAGCTGTGGATATCGAAAAAGGGCCGTTCATCGTCTGTGTGGATGCCTCTGGCTCGATGAGTGGTTTCCCTGAGCAGTGCGCAAAAGCGATGGCGTATGCGTTAATGCAGATTGCACTGGCCGAACAGCGCGATTGTTACGTGATCATTTTCTCTACTGAGCACATTACTTACGAGCTCACCAAACAAGATGGTTTGCGTGAGGCGGCGGATTTCTTAACGTATAGTTTCCATGGTGGTACAGATTTGGAGCCAACGCTTATCAAATCCATCGATTTGATGAGTGGAGATAAATACAAAAACGCAGACATGGTGGTAATTTCTGATTTTATTGCGCCAAAACAGCAAGATGAGTTGTTGGCAAAAGTGGATGCGCTTAAAGCGAAGAAAAACCGTTTCCATGCGATCAGTTTATCTAAGTACGGAAACCCTGCGTTAATGTCGATGTTTGATCATACTTGGTCTTACCATCCAAACGTTGTGGGACGTTTACTCAAGCGTGTAAGTAACGGTTGATGACCTAAAGCGGCGAATTCGCCGCTTTATTTTTAGTTCGTTTACCGGATGAAAGTGTTTGGGGCAGAATCAATAAATACGCAATTGGATCGAATTTTCATCTGATTGATTTAAAAAAAAGCAAACAAACAGAAAATGAAAGATTTTTGTTTGACTATCTTTTCTGAATCCGTAAAGTAGCAACCACGCAACGGGGGAGACCTCTTAAAGCGTTAAAGAAAGGCGCGTTGGCAGAGTGGCTATGCAGCGGATTGCAAATCCGTGGACCTCGGTT
>NZ_JAPEID010000059.1:0-14339 GCF_028823755.1 Vibrio sp. VP6 | reverse complement strand
GCTCTGGATATCGCAGAGTCAGGGAAAAAGGTGCTGTATGCTTCGTTAATGGCGTCGATATGTTCAAGGCTTGTGACCTGAATATTGATCTTAACAATATCGTCAAACGGAACATCAATGCTTGTCAGCACCGCTTTGAGGTTATTAAGGCATTGAGCTGCTTGCTCTTTAGCGCTACCCGCAACAATATTCCCTGTTGCTGGATCAATCGGTAGTTGAGCTGACAAGTGGTTGTAGTGTGAAAACGCAACAGAGTGTGTTGATGACAAACACACTGGTGCATCGATTGTATTTCTCGCTACTTTAACCAGTTCGCACGCATCTTGGGGGTAAGTCCCTTCGCCGTTAGAGAGGACTGCATCCATCTGAACTAACGCACCTTCTAGTGGCAGTGCTGAAACCGAAAGCACGGTACGCGTTGGGAAGTAGCCCTGAAAGAATGAAGAATATACTTCATTTACTGCATCGATATCCTGAATGTTTTTAAGATATACGTTCACTCGGACGAGGTCATACATACCGTGGCCAATGCTTTCGACAATGGCTTGAATGTTCATCAGACACTGTTCTGCCTGAGCTTTAACACCACCGACCACTAGCTCTCCAGTTTTAGGGCTGACTGGTAACTGAGCCGAAATATTGTTGTAGTGGGAAAACGCGACAGATTGTGTAGACATCTCATTCAGTGGGGCATTGTCAGTGTTTCTTGAAACTTTTTTAATACCGATACTCATGTCGATATTTCTCCTTGTGTGGCGACTCGCAGAGGTGCTTATTTTAGGAAGCTTTAAATCAATCACCGGAAGCAAATAATTAGCCCTGCTTATTGCTGGGGAAACAGGGCCATCTAAGTGTTGTTTTGCCGCCTTAAAACTATCTAGCGGAGCAAAACCAAACCATCATCAAACGCTATAGTGTGCTCAAAAAGCTATTGATCTTATCTTCATGATGTTTGATGGTTTCTTGCGTAGGAATAACCGAGTCCTTGTGCGTGAAATAAACCAAGATAGCCATTTGAGCCGTCAAACGGTTTTCAGCCTCATCGAATGCCACTGAGTACTCACTCTCTAGCGCGCCACGAGTCACTTCTTCTTTGTCGTTTGCTGGCAAGCAGTGTAGAAGCATCGCACCAGGTCGAGCTTTCGCCATCAATTCTTCGGTGATGACGTAGTCCGGCATAAATGCCGCCAAGCGCTCCTCTTTCTCGTCCATCTGAGTAACCCAGTAGAAGCTATCACCGTAAACTACATCACAATCACTGATACGTTCCACATCATCGGTAATTTCAATTGTGCCGCCAGACTCTTCACAGAAGTCGAGCGCCATATCAATCCATTCTTGCTCCATTTGGTACTTCTTAGGGCCAATTTGCTTAAAGCCCATACCATATTTAGCACATGTTAGCATTAAGGAACGGCACACATCCGTGGCATCGCCCATAAACGCCAGTGTTAAGTCGGACAGCTTACGACCGTCGGTAATGTGCTCTCTAATGGTGTAAAGGTCAGCCAACATCTGAGTTGGGTGGAAGCGTGTATCAAGACCATTGATAACGGGCACTGTCGACATGTTTAGCAAGCCATCTAAGGTTTCAGGGCTATTGGTACGAGCCATGATGACGTCACACATACGCGATAGAACGCGAGAGGTATCATCAATCGACTCTTTACCACCTAGGTGAATATCTTTCGGAGAAAGGAACAGCGCGTGACCACCAAGTAAGGTTGCGGCTACCTCAAACGATACGCGAGTTCGTGTAGAGCCCGCTTCGAAGATCATACCCACTGACTTGCCTTTAAACAGTTGTGGAATCGCGTTGTCTTTACGCGCCTGTTTTAGATATGTCATTAGCTCCATCATGTTATCCATTTCTTCAACAGAGAAGTCTTTCATTGACACCATGTGCTCAAGATTTGCTTTGTTCAGCTCAGTCGCGCTAGAAGAAGGTAATTTCATAATATGTTCCTATTTTTCGTCGTTTCACGTTTTCGTTTAAGTCGATCTCGTGATGATTTCGTTTCTATTGGATTTAAGTTTTTCTGTTTTTATGTTTGAGGCGATGACCTCAAGTTAAATTCTTGGTACTTGCTGAGTAATGCAGTGAATATTGCCGCCACCGAGTAAGATCTCTCGCGCTGGAATGCCATTCACTTCATAGCCTGGATAGATCTTTTCTAGGATTCCGATCACGTCGTCGTCATAGCGTTTATCCAGTAGAGGAAGAACAATCTGTTTGTTAGTAATCAGATAGTTGACGTAGGATGCGGCTAGGCGCTCACCCGCTTCACGTTCCATCCCTTCAGCAATATCAATCCCTGCAGCTTCGTCAGCAGACATATATAGCGGGCCTGGCATTGGCAGCTTGTGCACTTTGATTTCTCGTCCTTTAGCGTCGGTTTGGCTAGTGATGTAGTCATACGCTTCTCGGCTGATTTCATATTGAGGATCGTTTTTATCATCACACCAAGTCAGAACGACTTCACCCGGCTTCACCACATGTAAAATGTTGTCTACATGGCCATTGGTTTCATCGTTATAGAGACCACGAGGTAACCAAATCACCTTTTCAACATTGAGGTGTTCGCAAAGCACTTCAGTCAGTTCTTCTTTACTCAAGTCTGGATTGCGGCTCTCATGCAATAGGCACTCTTCTGTTGTATAAAGCGTGCCTTCGCCATCCACATGGATTGAGCCACCTTCCAATACGATCGGCGCTCGATATCTTGAGTCTCGGATGGTTTCACACATCTTTTGTGCAACTTGGTTATCTCTGTTCCAAGGCGAATACAAACCATCAACAAAACCACCCCAAGCATTAAATTCCCAGTCAACACCGCGACGCTCTCCCTTATCATCAACGACGTATGTCGCGCCAATATCACGCATCCATGAGTCATCGGTGGAGACTTCTAGAACTCGAATATCTTCGGGTAAACGAGACACCGCGTTGTCGTATTGAGCAGAGCTCGCGAGCATCGTAACTGGTGTAGTTTTGCTAATCTGCTTAGCAACCTCCGAGAATACTCTCTGTGCGGGTTTTGCTCCGTCGCGCCAGTTATCTGTGCGCTCTGGCCATGCCATCCAAATTTCATTGTGTGGCTCATGCTCGCCAGGCATTCTGAAACCATCCTGTCTTGGCGTGGTATCCATTACTTTTTTCATTGCTCTGTCCTCCAACTTAAGCTTGAGCTTGTTTGTTTTCTGCCGTGTTGTCTGTGCTAGCCTCTTGCTCGCTTTGTGCGTTTTTGCGCTTGAGAGCTCCCAACAAAATCCATTCACCAATCAAGACTGTCGCGATAACGCCAATCAAAACTGGCCCTGTGTATCCCCAATCGGTTACTGTGAGATCGAGTGCCTCGGGGAAGATAAATAGAACCACCGCTTGGAAAATCACAAAAAAGCACACAATCGACATCAACCACTGAACGGGCATGCCACCCGGCACTTTGAAAGGGCGCTCACGTTGGCCATCAACAACACGCAGCTTTAGATAGGCTGGAAACATGAACAGATAAGGAAGTAAGAAAATGCAGCTTGAGAAAGCGAAGATAGACCAGAACAAATCATCGTTACCTTGAGCAAACAGTGCGTACGACAAGATGACAACCGTTGAGACTATGCCTGTAATGTTGTTCGCGCCAACTGGAGAGCCTTTCTCTGATACTTTTGCCACAGGAGCAGGTAGTTCACCTTCTTGAGCCGCTTCTGCTGCTGCTCGGCTTGCTCCCATTGTCCAACTCACCATGTTGCCGATAAGAGTAAGTAAGGCGAACGTGCCAAAGACGTAAACCATTGCTGTACCAAACGGGCCTTCGCCAAACAAGGTTTTAAAGGTGTCGATCAAGCCAGCTACAAGGCCAATGCTCTCAACAGGTAAAGCCATCAAAATTCCAACAGTACCGAAGATGTATAGGAAAGCGGTGATACCGATGGAAAGGAAAACAGCCTTAGGCATGTCGCGGACGTCTTTCATCTCTTTAGTCATCGTTGCGACAAGCTCGAACCCCATTAGATTGAAGACAATGGCTGGTAGAAAAGAGACCGCTGAATCTAATGAAGGCATCATCGCAGGCAAAGTGAACTCATTGGCAACGCCGTTTTTCATTGCATAAATAAATCCGCCCACACCTAATGTGCTGATTACGATGATTTTTAATACCGCGCCGACGTTCGTTACCCACACGCCAATATCAGCTGACACATTACAAATCCATACCGTTAACCAAGTTAACAAGATACAAATAGCAATCTGCCCCCATAAAGACAGGCCTGGCATAAACAGCTCTGCGAACATACCCGCGAACATGATGTAGACTGCAGGCATCCACAAGCCTACGTTGATCCAATAAAACCACGTAGTTCTTACTGCCCATTTAAAGTTGAAGGCTTGTTTTACCCAATCGTAAATGCCCCCTTCTCCTGGATAGGCGGTACTTAACTCAGAAGTAATTAATCCGTAAGGGATAACAAAAAAGACCAGCATTAACACCCACCAACCGATGGCACTAACGCCAATACTTGCTGACGCGGTTAATGTGTCTACTACTAGCACAGCACACAGTGTAAAGAGTGCTATCCCAGTGACCCCCATTTTTCCTTGCGTTTCGTTGCTCATCGCTTTGCTCCTTAATATCTAATTCGGAACTTATTAAACGGTAAAGCGATGAGGTGAACTGGGATGAAAACTGAATATCGGATTTGAGCGAATGAACTCAAATTGCAAATGAAATAGAGCCGACAAAAACTGGATAAAAAGCAACCAAACACTGAATGATTGATTTTCATCAACAAAAATACTGTTTATTTATTGAACAGCCTAAATTAAAAACAAGATCACATATCCGTTTGAATTCGCGATTATTTTCACTTTCTGTGATGGGGGGGCAACTAAATAGCCCCACTTTTGAGTACAAATCGAATTGTGATTTTTATCGCCAATAGTGCTCTGATATTTCAATAGAGTATTTCCATCTTACGTGGCTTTTAGCCAGTCATTATTTGGAGATTAAGAGATGTTGAAGCCTATTATTGTTGTTGCGGTCGGTGGAAATGCGCTACTGCAACGAGGAGAAGTAATGAGCTGTGAAAACCAGCAAAAGAGTATTGAGCAAACTGCAAGTTCATTAGCTGCCCTGAGCAAAGATTACCGCTTGGTTATCGTGCACGGCAATGGCCCTCAAGTTGGTTTACTCTCCCTCCAAAATGATGCCTATAAAGAGTGCCCACCATATCCATTTGATGTGTTAGGTGCAGAAACCCAAGGCATGATCGGGTATCTGATTCAACAGGGGCTAAATACTGCCATCGAAGACCGCTTTACCACCACAATACTGACTCGCATCGTTGTTGATGAAAATGACCCTGCCATCGCAGATCCAAGCAAATTTATTGGACCTGTTTATACCGAGCAGCAAGCTAAATTGCTGGCTGAAGCCAATAATTGGATCGTAAAACCAGACGGTGTGCATTGGCGCCGCGTTGTTCCATCTCCTGCACCTAAAGAAGTGTTGGAAATCAAAGCAATTAAAGACTTACTAGAGAAAGAGCATCTTATTATTTGTGGCGGTGGTGGCGGCGCACCAGTCATCGAAAAAGACGGCGCTTATGTCGGTTTCGAAGCTGTGATTGATAAAGACATGACAGCCGCACTGATTGCCGAAGAAATTGGCGCGCAGCACTTACTGATCTTAACTGATGGGACTCATGTTTGTTTAGATTGGGGCACGCCAAAAGAACAAAAGCTAGAAAGAGTATCGGTTAAAGAGATGAAGGGATATCATTTCCCTGCTGGTTCGATGGGACCTAAAGTCGATGCATGCTGTCAATTTGTAGAAAATACCAAGCAGCATGGTCATATCGGGGATCTTTCCTGCGCACTCGAAATCATAGAAGGGAAATCAGGCACACATATCCAAGCGTAGTTTTAATCAGGATTAATTTTTCCCTCGAATATCCAAACACTCGAAACAAAGGGTTGATGACGTCAAACTTCATATTGATAAGATTAATTTTTGAGCATCAACCCTTTATTTTTAATCTGCTTTGATAATAAGTGACGACCGTTTTATGCGAAAAGTAACCACAAAAGAGAAACTTACAAAAATCCATAACGCCGTTGCTCAATTAATGGAAAGGCGCGAAGCTACTGATATTTCTATGTACGATGTGGCAAAAGAATGCGGTATGGCAACCTCGACCGTTTATCATCACTATCCAAACATCGAGAGTCTATTCCATAGCTTATTAGACTATGTGTTTACCGATTTCGACTCACTACTTGGTCAATGTATCGATGCCGACAAAGTCACGCATTGGACTGATATTAATCGTATGATCGAAACCGCCTATGTGGACTACTACAACAATAATCCAATCGCGAGAAAACTAATTTTAGGCCGTCACACTTTTACTGAACTTGGCCACGCTGACACCGAGCATGACTTAATATTGGGTAAAGAAGTCGAAACCATATATCGTCAATTCTTCGATGTTCCTCAGCTTACTCAACCCATCAATGTATTTGCTATTTCACTGCAAGTCGCCGACAAAATATATTCATTGTCTTACCGTGAACATGGCTGCATCACCCCTGAACTCGCCAACGAAGCCCTGCGTTTAACGGAATCTTACCTTCGGCTTTATATTCCGCATATTTGTCAGAAGTCGAATCAACATCCAATGAAACATTAGGTACTGACTGATTTTTGTATGTATTTAACAACGTCCTTGATTACAGAGCTTTTTCCACTCAATGAAAGTAGAAGTCGTCCAATACAGTGGCGGCACCGTTGTGTTTAAATATCTCGACCATCGAGACGGGAAGCACAAAACGAAGACGCTAATGCAAGAAGAAATGATATTACGGTACGTGAGCACATCCCACAGCACCATTTTAAAATGGTGCGTTATTACGGTTTTCTATCCAACAGAAAGCGAGGGCACCTACTGCCTCTGGTGTATTTAGCTCTGGGGGAGAAAGCGGCAAAGCAGCTCACGTATGCGAAGCAATACAAAGGCTTTACAGGTAACGACCCGTATCAGTGTGTTGTGCGGAAGTAGGATGGTGTTTACAGGTTTTACAGCGGGCTCAAAAAATCATGAGCTGCTGGATAGTCGCCGAATGAGTATGCGTGAATCACGGCGGCTTGGAGTGCCGGCGTAGGGTAGGTCTATCTAAACTCAGGAAATTAGGTGCAAAAACAACCAATTAGTTGATTAAATCATCATTGGTTCAATTTATCTTTAGGGCAATCGCATCTAAAACACTTCGCTACCTCGTAAAGTTCCTCGATAGTTAGGATTGAAGTTCCTAACCATCGAGGAACTTTAATGAAGAGGGTTATCCCTAGGACGTACTTGGTTAGGTTTTAGGCTTATTCTCCCAATGCCCCCCAATCTGTTAGATTTAATTGCTTACGCCTAATGTAGTAGAAGGTTGCCATAACCAAGCCAAACAAAGCGCCAGTAAGTAATGAGATATAAACTGCTTCTAAAACTGGTTTGCCTAGCTCACTCCACACCATAAACCATTGAAGGATTCCTGAAACAGGAGCAAAAAAAATCAAACAAAGCATAACGTTTGCAAAAAAGCTCTGGTAATAAGGAGGCGGAAAACGTAATCCGAATTTACGTAATAACTTTACAAGCGGTGGATTGTAGTTCGACTTCCAAACACCTTTATCACTTAGTTCTTTATGAGCAAGTTGTAGCTTCATTTCATAATTCATAATTCATAATCCTCGAATTGAATGTTTTCCGAGGGGAAACCTAACGCCCTGTTAAGGGGGGTTAGCAACGCAATACCAAAGCCGCCACATACCACTTTAAACACTAAAACCAACGCATAATGAAAATGCCACGCGTTGCGAATCACTCTTAAACAGTTTGTTATACGTTTCCTAACCCTACCATAGCTCTCATATTACTAAATCCACTAGAAGAAAATGTAGTATTATAATACTCAGAGACTCAGTGTTTGCAGTTATATTAATCCCAAACGGTTTAAGATTTAGTGCGGGGCGTTGTATGAATATTAGTTTTGTGTATTACATATGTAATACAGGTAAGAATTCGTCATGAAAACTAAAGTTATCAGTGCTGCAAATCAAAAAGGCGGCGTTGGAAAAACAACCACACTTGTAAATCTAGGTGCTGAGCTGGCGCGAAAAAGAAAAGTCCTTGTTGTCGATCTTGATCCGCAGGGTAATTGCACTAAAACGCTTACTGGACAACGACATTTTTAATTCGAAGAAACTGTTGCTGCTATGTTCGATAAGCCTAAAGTTGTCTCGATCGTTGATTTGATTCGATCTGCTTTACTCGATGGGGAGCCTATTCAGAATCTCGATGTAGTCCCTGCTGACTTTCAGTTGTCTCGTATCATTGAAACGTCTCTAACGAAGATTAATCGCGAGCGTATACTTGAGAAGCAATTAGCCAAACTTGGTGAAACGTATGACTTTATTCTTCTTGATACTCCACCGAACCTCTCATTAACTACTCTCAATGCTATTCAAGCGTCAGATCTGATTTTGATTCCAGTTGACTCCGGCGCGTTCTCGTTAGACGGCATTAATCCACTTCTTGAAGCTGTGTCAGAAATCAAAGACGATGAAGCGAACTATCTGATTTTGAGAAATGAAGTCGATGTTAGGAATGCAGTCATCAATGAGTTTATCGAAGAAGAATTAGCTTTGTATCGAGACGACATCGATGACACAGAATTAATCAAGCTGATCGACAAAATGAATTAAACTGTATTACATGTGTAATACATAGAGCTCTCTAAAGAGCTCTATGTATCTGCACTGAACTTATAATCCTAGCTTGGCGTCATTCAAAACTTCAAATATGTCGCGTTCAATAGCTATAGGATCCCCTTGAACTTCGAGTTTTACGTTGTAGAGTTTCTTTTTATCTGTTTAGATACTTTAGAAATAGTATGCCTAGAGCAGCCAATCAATGCTTCGATTTGACTGTAGCTTTTCCCCTCTCGAAGTAAACCTTCAATTTTCTGGTGCAGCTTGATGTTAACCGGGCGACCTTTGTATTTTCCTTCTTGCTTTGCTCTTTGTACACCTTGTGCTTGGCGGCGACGTCTGTCTTCATAATCTTTTCTGGCCACGGCGGCCAACATATCCAGCATCATGCTATTGAGAGCGGCCAGCATACGCTCGGTAAACTCGTCAGTGGTGTGCATAAACTGATGGCTGGTTGGTAAATCTAATGCTACGACCTTTAACCCTTTACTCGCGATGATGTTTTTTAGTTGCTCCCAGTCTTTGGTGTTAAGGCGGCTGATCCGGTCAACTTGCTCAACCAAGATAATGTCGCCTGCCATCGCGATGTCGAGCAAACGAAACAATTCAGGTCGGTGTAATCGTGCGCCTGATTCGTTCTCCTCAAACCAATAGGCAACGGGATACCCCATTTTTTGCGCAAACTCAATTAGGTCATTTTTTGCTCGGGAAGCATCTTGCTCATCGGTCGAGGCTCTTAGGTAACCATAAATTCGAATATTTGTGTTCATTGGTGCATTTTACATTGGTTTGTTTATGCAAGTGCATTATACATTGTTTTTTGTTAATTACTGCACTAAATTCACCAAGTGCGTTAAGGGTATACTCAAAATACACTAGCTTAACGTGGTAGTTTACAGATGATTGTTTTATAAAATTGAGTGGCATGGTTAAAAAGTGAGCTCAAAGCTATTTGATAGGTATTAGTGTTTGAAGTTAGTGGTTTGATTGGTAAAATCTATGATGTATGTATTTATACAGTGTTAGTGGGCTTTTGACTTCATTGTGGCTCGGTTGCTTTTTGTCCGTCTAAGCTGAAGCTCGAAAGAGTCAAGAGCGATTATAAGTCGCTGTATCAATTTATATTTAACATAAGTTATATTACACGCACCTAATTTTCAGACCTTTTTGGCAAACAAAATATCACTGTGATTATGAAAAAAAGGAAAGATATCCATTGAATTTCAAAGTTAGGCAATTGGAGATGTTTAATAAAAAAATCTTCGAAAAAAGGTATTTTGGACGGAACGCCTGCTGTTTTTGTTCCAATTTGAAAAATTGCCCAAAATTGCCCTCCTAAGACCAAAAATAATGCAAATTTACATAGCAGAGTAATACCTTTTGCTGGGGCGTGGTTTATTCGCCATAGAAGATAAATGAGCGAAATAGATGCAATGGCATAACATATAATTGTTATCATTTTCTTGCTTCATCGTATAATGAGTGTGCTGTAATGCTGTAATGCTGTAATGCTGTCACTTGATGCTCCAGCTCCTAGTGATAGTCTACTTGATGCCTGATACCCTCTTAGATAGTCTTCTGCGCTGTACCTAAACAACTTAAATTGCTTCGCTTTTCTGGTCTTTGTCCAAAGCATGGGTTTTAAATTGGGTTTAGAGGCAATTTGGTAAGCCTCGGCTGCGTTTTTAACTGTGGTTGTTTTCGCAAATGCGCCATAGGCTGACATGGTTAGATCTGCTCCATAGTAGGCTATATCACCATGAGACTTTGAGTAGCCTAAAGATTCTGCCGCGTGTTGGTAGCCTTCTCTAACTAGTCCTGTTGCATTTTCATCGCCATCAAGAAAATACTTCCCGTTTTCGTATACGTTATTCATACCATGCGCTGCCATTGGAGCACCAATTACACATAAGGAAGTCGCAGAGGCGTAGCATATCCCAGCTCCAGCCGTGACTTGCATAACGCCCGCTATAAGTCCGATACCTTTTTTCATTATCAAGTTACCTTGATCGATTAGGTTTCGTCTTTCTTTCCTAAGAACTATAAATACTAATCGCTCTGAAAAGTTAGTTTTAACCTTGAAGTATATTCTAATGATTATAACTGGGTATCAATACTACTCAATATTTGTATATGTAGGTCAAATTAAAGGTGGCTATACAGCAGAAGATATACTGCTTTTCCAAGATTTCTTAGTTAAATCGCTAGGGAACTCAAGAATGGAAGTGCGCTTTTCAGAAAAGTCTGACATTGCTTTGCCATAAAATTGGTTTAGTATAGCGTGGCTAATGTATGTAAGGAATAAGCAACCGTATTTGCACTTATACGGAATGCATCAGCAAGGAACGCGCCTAAAAGTCGGCTTTGAGCAGCCGGCTTTTTTGTATTTGAAGATTAGGCTAAGTAATTAAGTAAGGTGGTTTCTGGCTCGTAGTGGCCGCATTTGCGGCGACAAAGCGTCGCTCGTGCATTGGCCCATAGGTGATTGTGTCCACCTTCTCTTGTACAAGTAGCTGCTTCAAGCCAATATTCACTGGCTTCTAACCAATGATTTTTTTGCTCTAGCTTAGCGGCTTGGGTCGCTAGGGAGAGATAATCGTACATGCTCATTCCTTGTTTTCAGTCGTCACTTCATGCGGTCTTTGCACCAATTGGCTTTCAATTTGGCCCAATCTTCATCCCACAAGCACTGAGCATGCTCGCGTGACAATAACCAGTAATAGGCGGCGGTAGACCAATCCTGCCGCTCCTGAGCCTCCCATCGAGTAAAGGATGTCGGAGTAATATGGAATGAGTTCATCTTCCAGGAACGAGCTTGATTGCAGTTGGAGCGTGTTTAGGTTGCAAATCCTTTTGATGTGGGTTGGCAAGTGGACATCGAAAAAATCTTTCGCAGTTTCTGTTTCAGTCAGAAACGATTTAAACAATCCGTTATGTATCGATGTTGGTGTCTTCATTCGCACTAGTCTGTTTTATTGCATTGATTATGCTTGTTGTTTATTACTTTTTGCTAAAGTAAGTCTTACCTGAATCATGAATACCACCTTCTCGGAAGCTACCTGAACCTCGACCTTGTTTTTGTGCGGTTAAATCAGGGTGTTTAGCTAAAACTTCCCTTTCTCTTAAAGCGATTTCTTCTGCTGTCGCTTTACGTATTTCTTGGGATCTTTTTAGTTCTCTAATTACTCTAGACATACCAACCTCGTATAGGCTCTTTGTTTAATATTCATACTACCTAATATTTGTTATGAAATCTTTGATCTCAGAGGAGTTACCTCATCTACTCTCAACCTCTTTGATAACTCAATTTTGATAACAGCAACTAGATTATCTGAGATATATTAGTTATCCTAGTTATCCTAGTTATCCTAGTTATCCTAGTTATCCTAGTTATCCTAGTTATCCTAGTAGTTCGGGAGTTTTATGTGAAAATAATTAGTGTTTGGAATGAGAAAGGCGGCGTTGGCAAATCTACTATTAGTTGGAATCTAGCTGGCGCTGCTGCTGCTCGGAATTTAAATGTAATGTTGGTTGATGATGATCCTCAAGCTAGCTGTCATTGGCTTAGTGAGGATGGTTTTGCTCCTTTTGAGGTAGTACATCACTTTCCTGACAATGCGCCGGATGTGGATTTGCTGATCGTTGATATGACCCCTTCAACTACAGATGAACCGCATGGAACTGTAATAATCCCATATCAACCTAGTCGTTTAGCTTACGGTGTAGTTTCAAAACATTTACCACGGTTAAATGACATTGGCCGTAATGTCATTGAAGTCATTAGTATGGCTGACACTCGGAAAATGGAACATCGAAATTTCATAAAAGCCAAACAGAAATCTACCCCTCATTTGCAAGTTATTCCTTCTCGTAGCATTTACGAGCGAGTTGTAGGGATGGGAAGAACCGTTTTTGATCCGGAATTGAAAGGTATGTATGGATTAAACTTAGCGCAAAAAGAGATCGATGCACTACTTGATAAGGCTTTAAGTTATGAGTAAAGCACCTGCTTGGTTGGATAAAGCTAACCAAAATAAAACAGGAAATACAGTAGGAAACGCGGCTGAAGTAGGTCAGGTTCGTAGTAAACCAGGTCCAAAGAAAGCTCTCGTTGAACGGAAAAGTGTAGGTTTGAAGTTTTCAGCCGCGCGCAATGATGAAATTTCTAAGCTTGAAACTCTTTTAAAACAAAATGGTTATGCTATTTCGAGAGGGCGTAGTGAGGCCGTGGAGGTTGCTGTATCGGTATTGCTTCAAGTTTTTGAAAATAAAGAAAATATAGCGCTGTGGGATGGGTTTATTACTGAAACCATTGGTAAAGAAGAAAGAGATAAGATAACCTAGATAACCTAGATAACCTAGATAACCTAGATAACCTAGNCTTAGATAACCTAGATAACCTAGATAACCTAGATAACCTAGATAACCTAGATAACCTAGATAGAAATTAAATGCTCTCAGTGAGGTCCGTCAAAACTCCACTGAGAGCTCATCCAACTCCACAGGAGAATTTAGATGCAAGTGAATTTCATACATGTTATTCATGCCGTGAGCCACCATTGAACTACCAATTGAGCAAAGGTAAGCTGCCGAGTAGTAACATATGCCTGCTCCTGCGGTTAATTGCATGACACCAGCGATAAATCCAATCCCTTTTTGCGAGATCAAGCTACCTTGATCCATTAGGTTTTGTCGTTCTTTTTTCAGCTCTTTGAATACCGTTTCTTTATTCTTTCTACCGTTCTTAAAGTCGTTTACTAGGCATTGTTCAAATCGGTCGACTTCACGCACAAACTGCATTTTGAGACCACCATTCGAGAGATAACGATGCGAGAGGGTGACGGCTTGCATCGTAAGTCCTTTACTGGCTTTTTCGACTTCTCGAACATCCCATGAGTCCGGTGTGTTTTTGTTTCTCATCCTAACGCTCTTTCCCACGTTTCATAACCTTCTGTGCCGGCCATGTTGTGTTTCCAGATAATATCTCGGTAAGAGAGATGAAGGACTTCTGACATGTCTTCATCACCGGAATTAAGCACATTGGGTTGGTCAAAAGATAGAGTCGCAATTAGTGCATCAACCAGCTCAACGGTGTAAAAATTATCGTTGTAGCCTTGTTCATTGGTGCGGTAGAACTTGAGCGTACACTGCAAATGCTCTTGTTTAGAGAAGGCGTTGCCAAGGAGTGGGGAGGCTTTATCTATTGGCTTGGTGATGACAACTTCGGCAGGTCCACCATGCTTACTTAGGGTGAAGCTACATGCCAGAACGGTGATTTCATTTGAGTGTGATTCTTGCGCTTTGTTACCAATAGAGTCTTTAGTGTTACAACCTTGAGATATAGAGCCTTGCGTTTTGCCGATGATGGAGAGGTATGCCGTATGAGCCATGTTTTGCCTATTTCATCCAATAATATGAAGCACATATCATACTATCTGAAAAGATAAGTTCCGTATGTTTTCAATGCCAAAGATAGAAGCAATATTTGATTATTTGTGGTTCTCCAGGTGACGGTACCATTTATTGTATAAACAGCGCTCGCCAACAGGTCGAGTTTTAAATCGACGATGTAACCACATG
>NZ_JAPEID010000058.1:0-16888 GCF_028823755.1 Vibrio sp. VP6 | reverse complement strand
ATGACACTCTCCAATTTCATGTTGGAAATGTGTCAACCTTATTTAGGACGGTACATAGCCTAGGGGCACTTTTAAAGCTCTTTCGAACCAAAACGAAGAAGGAGCGTTCCCTCAAGTCCGTATGGTGTACCAGATGGAGGTGACAACTACAGTGTAACCTTATTTACGATTACTATCTTAGTGGGAACGATTGTGAATAGCAGCTTGGTACTATTTTTAACACCTTCAGTTTTTAATGTTGAGCACACATAACTGGTGTTAAAAATGTTTAGTAGACCACATTATAATGTGTACTTGGAGCGTCTCAGTGTTTCATTCTTTCACGTAAGCAAGGAATAAGCCTTAAGGATTAATGGAGTTTATTAGTTCTGGTGCGCATTTTAACCGGATTAGCATAGACAGCGATGCCTCTTGCTTGCATTCTTGATCAAAATTACGTTCTGTTTGGTCAGCAATCATGCAAAGGATATTGAGCTCAACTTCAGTTCCTTTTTCGTCATAAACATAAACCAACAAATTTTGGAGTTGCTCTGCTCCCTCAAGTTTCGCTAACTTGTACGTTGAGTTCGTGCAGTTTCATCTCAGGTTTTATTGTCTTTATCTTCGTGATTTGATTAAAGCCATTCTTTTGTTGACTAATTTTTATCCCCTCTGCACAACGACATATAGTTGTCTTCTATGGAAAAAAAGGGAAGTATTCAGCGCAATTTCTTAATTACAAAACTTTCATTTGCGTTGGTTGAATATGTGACGCATTTGCGATTTTTAACTTTGCGCTTTTGGTTAGTATCTTACCTACATAACAATCATTCTAAGATGAGAACTAAATATGTCTAATAGATCACCGTCGTCTCAATTATTTGAGCACCATAGCGCTTCCTTAGAAAAAATGGACTATACCAGTCCAATGGATATTGCAGCGTCAACTTTCTCTAGTTTCTTTCAACAATGCAGAGGCTGTTTAAGTAAGAGCGAGGCCAAACAGGTATATCGTGAGGCGAAAAGTTACCGCCAACAACTCCAAGCGAAAACTCGCAAAGTTTTAACCCATTCCAACCCACAGCTTAAACATGTGCAGCATCTAGCAATCGATTCGTTGCAACAAGAATCGCTTGATTACGAAGCTTTGTTCGGTCAACGTGCCGATGCTTACGTCTCCGAATCTTCGGTAGCATCGATGTTTTCTCCTGCTGCTTATCTGACCGAGTTATACCGAGAAGGTAAGCAATTGCACACCAGTGACCAGCCGCAATATCTGGATAAACGCCGACCGGATCTGAAATCGTTATCGCTGAGTCAGAGCAGCTTAGACACCGAAGTGACAACCTTGGCGCTATCCAATGAAATCCTGTTGAACACCATTCAAAACAGGACTGATAAAAATGCCAACCAGGTATACGACTCCCTTGCCAGCACGGCTTATCCGTTTGATCTGCCGTATCACAAACCTTTTACCAACATAGAAACGGCACTGACAAGGCAAAACAGCAGTTTTGAAGCTCTTGCCCAAGCTCTAGCGCCGAGCCAAAGTGTCGGTGCTTTCCCAATAAATACCCGCACAGCCTATGCAAACCACCTGTCGCCGGGCCTGAGAAAGCTATTGCTGGAGCCGATTCCCAGTGAAAGTGAAGAGGCAGAACTGAACAGTGCGTTGCTGCGCCATTTTGGTACAGCCGATATTGAGCAATTGTCTGATGTAGAATATTTTTGTCAGCGGGTAGATATTACCCGAGCAGAACTGGATGCGTATCTGGCCCTGCCGGGCTTTGTGCAGAGCTTAAATACCTTTTCTAGCCATAGATTCACCACCGAACCAATTCCGGTCAATCCTGAGACTTATGGTGCTAGCTATGTCAATGATACATCGATAGAGGGGAATTTCATTGCTGTGATAGATGACTCGTTGCGGTGGGATACTTCAACACTGATGAGGACGGGCGGTGCCACTTCGGAGTGCAATTTGTTGCCTAATGTTGATGGCGATAAAATTCGATTTATTTACAAATTCACCAAACATTACACTTCAACGGGATGGGATTCGTTAACTGTCAGAGTGAATAGGAAAGTCGTTGAGACGCGAGCTGTGTACGATTCTTATCAGAACTGGCTAGAATTTTTCGTGCCGTTGGCTGGTAATATGAGTGGTAAGATAGAGATAGAGCACCACCCAGAATGGTCCACGTTAACCTACACTAAATCCCATCAAGGTCTTTCCGCAACTGCGCTCATTCGTTTGTCAAAGGTTATCCGCTACACCCAAAAAACCGGCCTTTCCCCCGCCGCGTTGGACAGCTTGATTGCCCTGTCGCAAGGCAGTGCTGCAACAGTATCCGACATCACTGAAAATACGTTGTTACTATCCGCCCGCGCCCTAGAATACCAACAGCGCTATTCCTTAAGCGAGGACGATGCATTGGTGCTGGCTGGGGCGGACATCAACGCCTACGCTCCGGCGGGCGAGCTGAGCCAGTTCGACCGACTATTTAACAATCCACCACTCAACGATGTTGCGTTTACCACCAACGATGCTAACGACACTATCAGTTTTGACCCGGATGATACAGCGTATGTACAAGAACGCGCTGTCCTAAAGCGCGCGTTAGGCGTCGATGATGCAGGACTAGCAACTCTGGCTGCTATTGTGGATCACGATGATTTTGCTTGGGCGCGCAGCCTGGCTAACCTCAGCACACTGTACCGTGTGGGATTATGGGCAAGGATGCATGATTTAACTCCACAAGAACTACAACGCTTGCTGCAGTTGAACGGAAAAAAAGAGGATCTGCTATTTGCCTCTAATACTTTGCTTGCCGACTACTTGGATGCCATCTACAACACCAGTCAATGGTTGGTTGCACAGCAACTGAGTGTGGCAGAATTGAACGTGATGACGACTAACGTTTATCCCGAAACAATGACGTCGGAAGTAGATGGTTTCATCCGCACACTGTATCAAGCACTAAAAGCGAACAATGTAGCCTCCATATCGGAAATCGACTCTCTCCATCAATTGCTTGCACCTCACATCGCCGCCACCTTTGGTTTGGATAATGTGGATAGCGCCATAACGCAGCAAGTGTGGGTAGAACAAATTGCTGTAGATCAAGGCTTGAGTTTAACCGACATGGCTTCTTTCTGTGATGCCATTGTCAGTTATTGCGAAATCGATACACCGACTTCAGAAAGTGCTCAGTTGGTGACCTTCAGCCAAGCCTTAGGTCAGTTGGCATTTATCATTCAATACTGGAAATTGAACGCAGCGGCATTAAAATTGGCGGTGAATAAACCATCAACGTTAGGAAGCAATCTGACTGACAAGCTGGCGCTTAACTTGAATACCCAACAAGCTCTAAATCGCTATAAAACGCTACAATTATGTGCCGGTGAAGCGATCAGTGAATGTTTGACTCTATTGGATACCAATCAGCTTGATACTGCAGTGCTCGCCCGTTGGTTAGATATGCCAGAAAGTGAAGTAGCAGAGGCCGCCAAGTGTGTAGGTGCCGACTCGGCTAACCTAAACGCCAGTCAAGCCGTCTTTATGATGGAATGGTTGGATCAATCAGTCAGTCTAGGGTTGTCGGTCCAAGCTCTAGGCGATTTGTTGAACAGCGAAATTGATCAACCTTACTCTGAATGGCAAAATCTTACTGGAGCGCTTGTAGCTGGTATGACGGATTCTTCCAAACGGAACCAGATGAACATTCTACTTGGTGAATCGCTCAGTACCGCTCTGTGTGCTTATTTCATAAATACCGTAGCTCCTTCTTTACCTAGCAGCATATCCATAAAGAATCGTGACGAGCTATTTGATTATCTTCTGATTGACAATCAAGTGAGCGGGCAAATCACAACAACCCGTCTCGCTGAAGCCATCTCCAGTGTTCAGTTGTACATCAATCGTTGCCTACAAGGGCTTGAGGAGAGTGTTGACCGAAATCAATTGGTGGAGGCTTTCTTTACTCAATGGAATTCGTATAACAAACGCTACAGCACTTGGGCTGGCGTATCCAAATTAGCTTATTACCCGGAAAACTACATTGACCCGACGTTGCGTTATAATCAAAGTGGTCTTCAAGGCGAATTGCTTAATGAGTTGAATCAGAGCCAGTTGAATAAAGACTCGGTCGAAACGGCGTATTCCAATTATCTTAACGGTTTTGAAGGTATAGCTAACCTAAAAGTGCTGTGCGGTTACCACCATGCGGCAGAACTGAACAAAGGCTTAAGTTATTTTGTTGGTCGCAGCACCGCGACTCCTTATCGTTACTACTGGCGCAGCTTGAATCATGACTCTGGCGATGGAGTGGGTGGTTATCTAGCTTCCGCTTGGACTGACTGGGAAGAAATTCAAGGTCAAATCACCCCAATCAACGATGAAGTGCGTCCGGTTCTCTTCAATAACCGGCTGTATATCGCTTGGGTCTCGCAGCAAATGGTTTCGGACGAGGGCGCTCCGAGTGGTGAGCCGAGTGGTGAGCCGAATCTAAAGGCACAATACATCTTGCAGTTGAGCCACCGGAAAATCAATGGTAGCTGGGCGCCGGCGATGAGTTTTATGTTACCTGATATTCCGGAAAGCTTCTTTGACCATGAGCAACCTAAATTTAATCTGTATCTGTCCTACCATTCGTTGCAAGATGCAATTTTGTTCATGTTGTATGATCCTTCGCTTGTTCCTAATAATTATGATGGAATCGGCGTTGAAGGTCCTGCTTATGGTGGGTTTATCTACAACAACATGGAAAATGAGTTAATTACAGGGGAGGCTTGGAGCTCTATTTACTCGCTTTACTCACATAACTTGAACAACCGCTATAAGCCGAACAAATTGATTCGCTATATCAATGCAGTATCGTATGCTGTTAACGTTACGCCGTCTACTCCAAGTGATACGACGGAGCCTGAGTGGTTAGTCGTCAATAATGTCGATATTGTGGATGAAGGTGTGGACAACCTAAACCTTCCGATTGAGCTGTCATATACCGCGCAAGCAGTGATTCAGATTACAGATTTATCTTCTGAGCCGGATGCTGTGTTGGAGTACGAGGAAATTGAGGAGGATGTCGGAACTGAATTTAATGTAGACTCACTTGAGGTAACTGTTACTAAGGTTGATCATAGCTTTAGGTTTAGACTTAGGACAGTAATCACAACATATCCTGACGCCTTTGGAAATAATCCTGGTTCCATAACCATATATTTTGAGGGAGCGGCAAGAATAATACCAGCTGGACCTGCGAGAACACATGTTATTGATGGCTTAGAGTTATCGATTCCTTGGTCGAATACTGGTGGTCATTTTACCCGGTACGCGCGAGCGTCAGTTGTTGCTGACTACACAGGTGGGCCTCAACAGAGTTGGAAACAGCATTTCCGTTTAGGTCATACCCAATATATACCAGGCCGAGAATATACTTACTCTTGGGGTGAAGAAGAGATAACGTTAAGAAATGATGCCACGACAGACATTAGCAAGGATTACTCTTTCGATATTCATGGTGACGGCTTGGAGCAAACTAGAACCTTGACGGTGAGGCAGGATAAGGTTTTGGTGTACGAGAAAGATTTCAAGATAAATGTAACCAAAACCGATGCCGTCATCACCAATCCCACGGATAATATTGTGATCGTCAACGGTGACAACCAAGCTTCATATTTGGAAAATAACACTCACCCCAAGCGTACTCGGCTTAACACGCTGTTTGCACATGAACTCGTGATGCGTGCACAGTCAGGGCTAGATAATGTATTGAGTTGGGATACACAACAATTACCGGAGCCTAAGTTAGGGGATGGGACTTATGTAAAATTAGTTTTTGAACCGTACGATCCACAGATTCATGGGAATTCAAAAGAATTTACCATATACAATATTGAAGTTTTTAAAGGTTTGGACGCGTTTCCGGTTGCCTCTGGGACATTGAGTAAGGATCAGAAAACAGAGGTACAATTTTTCCTCTCTAGGCATCCGGATGCCTACGGTGATAAGGATCATTTATATGTTAAAGCTCAATATCAAAGTGGATGGACAGGACGCATATTATTTGATCGTACCGAAGATACGGACGACTTGGCACCAAAAGGTTGGTATCTGAAAGGCGAGTTGTTTGAAGGCCTTGATAGTGCACAGGCCCTGCAGGATAAAACTGAACCAATGGACTTCAATGGTGCCAACGGCTTGTATTTCTGGGAACTGTTTTACTACACACCAATGATGGTTGCTGAAAAATTACTGCAATCACAGAATTTTGAAGAAGCCGAGCGTTGGCTGAAATACATATTCAGTCCAGAGGGTTATCTGGAAGGTAAATTCCCAGAGCGCCATCATGTGGATCGTCAATGGAACTCTCGTCCACTGGAAGAAGATACCGCCTGGGATGAAACACAAGCTGATAGTACGGACCCGGATGTGGTAGCGCAAGCTGACCCGATGCACTACAAGGTTACCACCTTCATGAAGCTATTGGATTTGCTCATCGCTCGTGGTGATATGGCTTATCGTCAACTAGAACGCGATACCTTAGCTGAAGCTAAGATGTGGTATCTGAGTGCACTGCAGTTACTGGGGCCGCAACCGGACTTGCCTGAGCAAGGCAATTGGAGCAATCCGACATTGTCGCAGGCAGCCAGTGACACCACGATGCAACAAAGCTTGATGCTGATGGAACGTCTGGTGCGAGGAGAGACCTCAGAGTTAACGACTCTGGAGGCGCGCACTGCTAATTCATTGACTGCGCTGTTCTTACCTAGCCAAAATGACAAACTGAAAGGTTATTGGCAAACATTGGAGCTGCGTCTGTTCAATCTGCGCCACAATCTGAGTATTGACGGTCAACCATTAACCCTGCCTCTGTTTGCCGCGCCGGCTGATCCGAAGGCTCTGCAGAATGCCGCTGCCGCCAGTGCAGGAGGTTCTGATGCTCTGCCAAACAACGCAGCAATATCGATTCAACGCTTTCCTGTCATGTTGGAGAGTGCTCGTAACCTAGTTGGTCAACTGATCCAATATGGTAGTACGTTATCTTCTGTGTTGGAACGCAAAGATAGTGAAGCCCTCAATGCGCTACTGCAAACACAAGCACAAGAACTGATGCAGTACAGCCAACAGTTGCAGGACAAAACCATCGAGCAGTTACAAGCCGAACAAAAAGTCTTGTCTGCCAGCTTAGATGCCGCTACAACACGACGCGATAGCTATCAAGAGTTGTTAAATGAAGGTATTAGTACTATTGAACGTCAAAGTATTAACGAACGCATCGCCTCCAGCTCGATGTCTGTGGCAGCTAACGCAATGCGTTCCGCAGGGGCGGTTCTGGATATGGCGCCAAATGTCTTTGGTATGGCCGTGGGGGGAAGTCGCTGGGGCGCTGTTACCTCTGGCGCCAAATGTCTTTGGTATGGCCGTGGGGGGAAGTCGCTGGGGCGCTGTTACCTCAGCGATCGCTTCGGGTATGGACATTAGTGCTATAGGGTTGGCAACCGCCGCCGACGCGCACTCGATGACTGAGCAATATCGCCGTCGTCAACAAGAGTGGTCTATCCAACGAGATAGTGCTGCACATGAATGCGCGCAATTGGAGGCACAACAACATAGCTTAGCCGTTCAACTAGAAGCGGCTCAATTACAGAGAGACTATGTAGCGGCCCAACAGGCACAAACTCAAACTCAGTTGGACTTTCTCAAGACTAAATTCAGCAATGTTGAACTGTACAGCTGGATGCAAGGCCGTTTGTCTGCGGTGTTCTACCAATTCTACGATTTGACGGTTGCCCGTTGTATGAGGGCGGAGCTGGGTTACCAATGGGAAACTCAAGATCCTTCTTTCTTTATCCAACCCGGCGCTTGGGATGGTAACCATGCAGGATTGCTGAGCGGTGAAGCATTGTTGTTGAACTTAGCTCAGATGGAATCGGCTTATCTAGAGTGGGATGGACGAGCATTAGAAGTGAATCGTACGGTTTCGATGGCAAAGGAAATGGGAGTGGATAGTGCCGGATTTAATGCCGAAGTCAACCAGGTGTTGAACGATGCAGTGTCCTCATTACAGCCGCACACCTTGGAAATGGTAGAAATAATGGGTACCGAATCAAAGGTATTCACTGCAAGTATCGACTTGAATGCGTTGGCTATCGCAGATGATTACCCTGACGCTATGCTGAGTAACAGTGGCAGTTCGGTTCGTCGCATCAAACAAATCAGCGTGTCGCTACCAGCACTATTGGGGCCGTATGAAGATATTCAGGCGGTGTTAGGCTACAGCGGCAATGGCAACGGCATCCATCAAAGCTGTACGCACACCGCGATCTCACATGGCATCAACGACAGCGGCCAATTCCAGCTGGACTTCAATGACAGCAAATACCTGCCGTTTGAAGGGTTGCCGATCAATGGTGACGGCAGTGCCAAGTTAACCTTGTCATTCCCACATGCTGGGGATACTGGTAAACAACGGAGCATTCTGCAAAGCCTGAACGACATCGTGCTGCACATCCGCTACACCATCCTTACTGACTAACCATGGAGCCAGACCTTCCCCATCTCGATGGGGAAGGTTGGATCAATTTATGCAAAATATAAATAATCTGAAACTGGAAACCCCTACTCTGCCTGCAGGAGGAGGGAGTATTGGTGGGCTGAAAGGAGACATCGCCGGAGCTGGTCCGGACGGTGCCGCAACGCTCAGTATTCCACTGCCAATCAGCGCTGGGCGTGGTTTCGCCCCTTCTTTGCAATTGAGCTATCATAGCCGTGCTGGCAACAGTCCGTTCGGAATGGGTTGGAACATCAATGTGATGTCTATCCGACTTCGCACAAATAAAGGGGTGCCACATTATGATGGTACTGACTCTTTCGTCGGCCCAGATGGAGAGGTATTGGTGCCAGTCATGAGCGGAGGAACTCCCGAAATCCGTCAAGCCAGTACTTTATTAGGAGAGTCTCTTGGTGAGAGCTTTACGGTCCATGCCTACCGCTCCCGAACCGAAACAGATTTTAGTCGTTTGGAGTATTGGGTGTCCTCTTCGAGTGCTGCGACCACTTTTTGGGTGATCTACACCTCTGATGGCCAAGTACACTTACTGGGATATCAGGAACAGGCTCGCATTAATCACTCTGCGGTTCCGAGCCAGAGCGCGGTTTGGTTAATTGAGTCATCCGTATCTGCTACGGGTGAGCAAATATTCTGGCAGTACCGAGCTGAAGATGACACCTCGTGCAATCCTAGTGAAATCGCCACTCACTCAGATTCAGCAGCTCAGCGTTATCCAGTCGCGATTTGGTATGGCAACAAAAAAGCGGGGCGTACTCTACCGGCCATCAGTGCTTCTCCAATTCCTTCTGATTGGTTGTTTGCATTGGTCTTGGACTATGGAGAGCGGGGATTGGATGTGAATAGCGAACCCTCTTGGCTTGCTCCGGGGGAGGGGAATTGGTTGTGCCGACAGGATATGTTTTCTAGTTGGGAGCTCGGCTTTGAACTGCGTACGCGTCGCCTTTGTAGACAAGTATTAATGTATCACGATGTGACGGCTCTGAACGGAGAGGAAAATACTGGTGATGGCATGACGTTAGTTACCAGACTGCTTTTGGAGTATAACGAAAACTTGTCGGTCACGACGTTGGCTTCGCTGCGTCAAGTGGCTTATGAGCCAGCGGGCATAATGTGTGCGCTTCCTCCTCTGACATTCGATTGGCAAGAATTTACCCCACCAACGGAAGCTACTTGGCAGCCTCGTCACGATATGAGCAACCTGAATGCATTACAACCTTGGCAGATGGTTGACTTGCACGGTGAAGGTATGGCGGGGATTTTGTATCAAGATTCGGGAGCATGGTGGTATCGAGCGCCAGTTCGCCAAACAGGGGGATCTCAGGATGCAGTGACTTGGGAGTGCTCATCTCCTCTGCCATCCATTCCTTCCTTGCAAAGCGGAGGAATGCTTATGGACCTTGACGGAGATGGGTATCTTGAATGGGGCGTGACAAGTCCGAGCATGTCTGGGCATTATAAGCGAACGCCGGAACGAGAATGGCAAACCTTCACACCGTTATCGGCTTTACCGACGGAGTTTGCTCACCCTCAAACTCAATTAGCTGACATCACAGGCTCTGGATTGATGGACATGGTGCTCATTGGCCCCCGAAGTGTGCGTCTATACAATGGTACAAGCGACGGCTGGCAACAGGCGCAAACGGTGGCCCAATCAGCTGGTATCACGCTGCCTATTGTGAATGGTGATCAACAAACGTTAGTCGCTTTTAGTGATATGGCGGGGAGTGGTCAACAGCATTTAGTGGAAATTTGTGCAGATAGCGTTCGTTATTGGCCCAATTTGGGACATGGTGGCTTTGGCGAACCCATCGAGATGTCTGGGTTTAGTCAACCTGGAGATAGTTTTAACCCCGCTCAACTTTATCTAGCAGACATCGATGGCTCTGGTACCACCGACCTAATATATGCACAACATGACCACCTCCTGATTTATCTCAATCAGAGTGGCAACCAGTTTGCTGAAGCATTCCGTGTATCGTTGCCTGAAGGTACTCAGTATGATCGTACATGTACTTTACAACTGGCTGACATCACAGGCTTGGGCGTTGCCAGCCTAATTATGACCATTCCTCATCTCACAGTGCAACATTGGGTGTGCCATTTATCAGAGGCTAAGCCTTGGCTCCTGAAAGGAATGAACAATAATATGGGGGCAAATCATACATTAACTTACCGAAGTTCTGCCCAATATTGGCTGGATGAAAAGGCAAACTGTTTGGCGCAAGCGCTTCCAACTCCTGCATGTTATCTGCCATTTCCACTGCATACTCTGCAATGCACAGAGATCACCGATGAAGTCACCGGTAATCGTTTGGTTAGCACCGCTAGCTATCGACATGGAGTCTGGGATGGCCGTGAGAAGGAGTTCCGTGGGTTTGGTTTTGTTGAAGTTTACGATACCGATATTCTGACCGCGCAAGGCAGTGCGGCAGAAATCAGCATGCCGACTATCACTCGGAGTTGGTACGCGACAGGTTTATCTGAAGTAGACAAGGCATTAGTGAAGGAGTTTTGGTTAGGTGACAGTGCTGCTTTTAATGGATATACCCCTCGCTTTACCAGTGGTAGCGGCGACAATGAACAGACGCTGACTCCCGATGATAGTACATTGTTTTGGCTAAACCGTGGGCTGAAGGGCATGTTATTACGTAGTGAATTGTACGGTGATGACAACAGTAACCAGGTAGACGTACCGTACACAGTAACAGAAGTTCGCCCACAAGTACGTTTAATTGATGCAAGCAGCGACTTTCCGGTTGTTTGGCCTCATGAGATTGAGCATCGCAGCTATTATTACGAACGCGTCATCAGTGACCCTCAGTGCACTCAACAAGTGTTAATGAGCAGTGATGAGTATGGAAGGCCGTTGAATCAAGTTAATATCCACTACCCGCGTCGTATCCAACCCACAGACAGTCCATATCCTGATAGCTTACCTGAGACCCTGTTTGCTGATAGCTTCGATACACAGCAACAAAAGTTGCGCCTCACGCAAGCTCAGTACAGCACGCATTTATTACAGGATGTTAGTCAGGGTATTTGGTTCCATGGGCTCCCTAATGCGACACGCGAAGATGCATTTGAATATCCGGCAACTAAGGTTCCTGAGGATGGATTAACGTTAGAGGCGTTGCAGTCAGATAGCGACCTTTTGGCTGATAATGCGGCAACCTTCGTAGGTCAACAACAAACTTGGTATTTAGATATTGATGGTAATGAGACAAATCTTTTGCCTGCGTTCCCACCATTGGTCGCATTCAATGAAGGAGCAACCTTAGATAAGGCAATGGTTGACGAGCTTTCTGCTTATGTTGACTCGAACACCCTTGTTCAAGCTGGATACACATCGTCAGCGTACTTGTTCCCTCGCTCTACCGAGACAGAGTTGACGCTTTGGACTGTACGACAAGGTTACCCCACGTATGATGACTTTGAGCATTTTTTCCTTCCTAGCTCTTACCGAGATACGTTGCTGACAGGGGGTACAACCGTCACTCGAGATACTTACGACTGTGCCGTGATAAAAATACAAGATGCAGCGGGGTTAACGACTACCGCGGACTATGATTGGCGATTTTTGACTCCGGTTTGCACAACGGATGCGAATGATAACCAGAAGGTTGTAACGTTCGATGCTCTAGGGCGTGTCACTTCTGCTCGCTTTAGTGGTACGGAAAATAGTCAAACCGTGGGATACAGCGACAAAGCGTTTACGCCACCCAAAACGGTAGATAGCGCTTTAAGTTTAACGGCTCCTTTACCAGTGTACCTGAGTATGACTTACATTCCTGAAAGTTGGACGTGGGAGGGAGAGGAAAAATTGCCGCCACATGTTGTCACGCTGACCACAGACAGGTATGACACCGACGCTGCTCAGCAGGTTCGACAGACCGCTGTATTTGCGGATGGGTTTGGTCGTACACTGCAAACAACAGTTCGTCAAGTTGATGGAGAGGCTTTGCAGCGACAAGATGACGGTTCGCTTGTCACAGACGAGGCGGGAAATCCATTACTGGCTAACACGAACTTTCGCTGGGCGGTGTCTGGTAAGACGGAGTATGACAACAAAGGACAAGCTATCCGGACGTTCCAACCTTACTTTCTGGATAGCTGGAAATACCTTCGTGATGATAGTGCCCGACAAGACTTGTATGCAGATACTCACTACTACGACCCATTAGGTCGCGTGTGGCAAGTCGAAACTGCAAAAGGAGGCTTACGACGGACACTCACTACGCCGTGGTTCGTTGTCAGTGAAGACGAGAATGATACTGCGCAAGGTTAAGAACAGTCCAATTGAGATGGGATGCTAAGCCACAATAGGAATTGAAAATATTCCCAACTCGCCCCCAAACGGTCAGGGTTATCTCTGGCCGCCTGTTTTCCCTACCTTATCTCATCTTAAAAAGTTGTAAAATGTTAACAGGAAGATACTATGAATACATCCTTATTCAGCAATACCCCCTCAGTCACGGTTTTAGATAACCGTGGGCTGTCAGTGCGTGATATCGCATACTACCGCCACCCTGATGAGCCAACTACGACACAGGCTCGCATTACGCATCATCAGTACAATACTCGTGGCTCTCTAGAGCAAAGTGCAGACCCTCGTTTGCACCAGAGCGGAAAGGCAAACTTCCACTACTTGACTGACCTTGCAGGTCACGTTCTACGTACTCAGGGCGTAGATAATGGCACCTCAGTTAGTCTCAGCGATGCCGCAGGACGAGCTTTCATTGCCGTCAATAATATAAGTACAGCTGCCGACGGCTTGGAGGACACTAGCCAAGCGGTGACTCAAACTTGGCAATATGAGAATGTATCATTACCAGGTCGTCCACTGAGTATCACAGAGCAAGTTACAGGAGGGACCGCCCGTATCACAGAGCGATTTGTGTATGCGAGTAACACAGAAGCGGAAAAGGCCCACAACCTCGCAGGGCAGTGCATTAGCCACTACGATACGGCAGGCTTAGTCCAGACCGACAGCATTGCTCTTACTGGAGTTGCTCTTTCTGTCAGTCGCCGCTTGTTGAAAGATGCCGATAATCCAGATGTTGTAGCAGATTGGCAGGGAGGAGATGCTTCTGTTTGGAATGACCAGCTCAGTAACGAAAGCCATACGACCCTAACCATAGGGGACGCTACTGGTGCAGTACTGACCACGACTGATACGAAAGGCAATGTACAACGTGTAGCGTACGATGTATCGGGCTTGATGTCAGGCAGTTGGCTGACCCTGAAAGGGAAAGCAGAACAAACTATTGTAAAATCCTTGACGTATTCAGCGGCAGGACAAAAGCTGCGTGAAGAGCAGGGTAACGGTGTGGTCACGACATACTCATATGAGCCAGAAACGCAGCGTTTAATCGGGATAAGAACAGAGCGCCCGACAGGGTATGCTCTTGGTGCGAAGGTATTACAAGACCTTCGTTATGAGTATGATCCAGTAGGCAATGTGTTGAAAATCAATAACGACGCAGAAGAGACACGCTTCTGGCGTAATCAGAAAGTCGAACCGGAAAATACTTATACTTACGATAGCCTCTATCAATTGGTCAAGGCGACTGGTCGTGAAATGGCCAATGCTGGTCAGAAAAACAGTCACTTACCGTCCGCAATAATCCCCTTCTCTTCAGACAGCTCAGCGTATACAAACTACACTCGCACTTATACTTATGACGAGGTGGGTAACCTGACACAGGTCAAGCACAGTTCGCTGGCAACGGGTAATAACTATACAACCACGATGACCGTAAGCGACAGCAGTAACCGAAGTGTACAGAGTACGCTGACGGAAAACGTTTCGGACGTTGATGGGTTCTTTACCGTGGGCGGTCAACAAAACCAACTGCAATTAGGACAACACCTTATCTGGACACCGCGCAATGAATTGCTGAAGGCAACGCCAGTAATACGCGATGGTGATACGGATGACGTAGAGAGCTATCGTTATGATGCCGGCAGCCAACGCCTATTAAAAGTCAGTAAACAAAAGGCAGCAAACACTGTACAGACAGTGCGGGCACTTTATTTACCAGGGATAGAGTTACGCAGTGTCGCGCAGGGCAGCACAGAAACGGAAAACTTGCAGGTTATTACTATAGGTGAGGCCGGTCGGGCTCAGGTACGAGTGTTACACTGGGAAAAGGGCAAGCCAGGAGAAATAGATAATAACCAAGTAAGATACAGTTACGACAGCCTCATCGGTAGCTGCGCTCTAGAGGTAGACAGTAGTGGCCATGTCATCAGTATGGAAGAGTATTATCCGTATGGTGGAACCGCTATTTTAACGGCACGGAGCCAAGTGGAAGTGAATTATAAAACGGTCCGCTACTCAGGCAAAGAGCGTGATGCGACAGGGTTGTACTACTACGGTTACCGATACTACCAGCCGTGGGTGGGCAGATGGCTAAGCTCGGACCCGGCAGGCACCATAGATGGGTTAAATCTGTATAGGATGGTAAGGAATAATCCTGTGACGTTGGAAGATATTGATGGATTGGCACCTGTTCGTGGTACATCAATTTCTGAGAGAATAAAAAAATTACAGCTTCAAAATCAAACAGAGGGCAGTTCATCACCATCTCCTAGACCTCATTTTCAGAGGAGAAACTTCTCCGTTTCATCAAACGAGTTACCTTTAATGACGCAGGGGAAAACACCTCTTTCAACAAACCAACAGATTCCGGATGATCTGAATATATCTTCTGTGTCGCCTCCTGCTTCTTCAATATCAGCCGAGGCCGAAAGCACCGGAGATTCGGTGTTAAATAGGGCGAAAAAATTCACTCTATATCGTGCTGATGGACGAACCTATGAGCAGTTGCCCGAAGGATTCAAAGCATGGGTTCCTCTTGACACTGAGCAGGCTCGGAAGTTTGCTAGTATCTTTACTGGAAGCAAAGATACAAGTGGGTTACCAAAACACCTTATTGATAATATTGATAAATGGGGCGCAGCACCTAAATTACGCGATCTATCCACTTACATAAAATACACGAAAGACCGTTCTACCGTTTGGGTATCGACAGCGATAAATACAGCCGCGGGTGGGCAAAGCTCTGGAGCTCCGCTCTATGAGATATCAATGGAACTTTTTGAGTCGAAAATAATTAATAAAAAGATTGTGCCAGCACCAAAAGGACGTGAGAAAAACATGGAATATACATTATTGACAAATCATTCTGATATAAATCAATCATCAATTATCGCGCTAAACCATGGACCACTTGGTGATGAGGAAATCTCTTTCATTACAAAAATTCCACGAAGTAATTTTAAACCCTATTTAGGAAAGCGTTAAGATTATAATGGAATATCCTTTCGAAAATTTGACTTGTACTTAACAAAGCCTTCTTTAAGAGGAAGCAATAGCATGCAGTGTATAAAACAGACCATTTGCACCTGAACGGAAAGGGAAATATGTGTCAGAAGCTAGCTATTTTTCTTTTGAACATCCAGATGCGGCAGTAGATGCTCAAATGGTTGATATGAATAGTTAAGTCAGGCGCTATTTTCGAAGAGAAAGAAGGAGCTGAGTAGGTCAAGCGGTCAGGGTTATCTCTGGCCGCTTGTTCTCCCTACCTTGTCTTAAAAAGTTGTAAAATGTTAACAGGAAGATACTATGAATACATCCTTATTCAGCAATACTCCCTCAGTCACGGTTTTAGATAACCGTGGGCTGTCAGTGCGTGATATCGCATACTACCGCCACCCTGATGAGCCAACTACGACACAGGCACGCATTACGCATCATCAGTACAATATTCGTGGCTCTCTAGAGTAAAGTGCAGACCCTCGTTTGCACCAGAGCGGAAAGGCAAACTTCCACTACTTGACTGACCTTGCAGGTCACGTTCTACGTACTCAGGGCGTAGATAATGGCACCTCAGTTAGTCTCAGCGATGCCGCAGGACGAGCTTTCATTGCCGTCAATAATATAAGTACAGCTGCCGACGGCTTGGAGGACACTAGCCAAGCGGTGACTCGAACTTGGCAATATGAGAATGTATCATTACCAGGTCGTCCACTGAGTATCACAGAGCAAGTTACAGGAGGGACCGCCCGTATCACAGAGCGATTTGTGTATGCGAGTAACACAGAAGCGGAAAAGGCCCACAACCTCGCAGGGCAGTGCATTAGCCACTACGATACGGCAGGCTTAGTCCAGACCGACAGCATTGCTCTTACTGGAGTTGCTCTTTCTGTCAGTCGCCGCTTGTTGAAAGATGCCGATAATCCAGATGTTGTAGCAGATTGGCAGGGAGGAGATGCTTCTGTTTGGAATGAGCAACTCAGTAAAGAGGACTATGTCACGCTAACCACAACCG
>NZ_JAPEID010000057.1:0-17376 GCF_028823755.1 Vibrio sp. VP6 | reverse complement strand
TTTTCCAGGCAAGCTGAAAAATCGACCTAATGCAGACTCAATGAAATTGAGTCGCTTCTCTCTCTTGAAATTCACCACACCCCACGGCGCATTGAAATCAATGCGAATGGTTGTCTGTGAAAAATATAAAGACTGCAAAAACAATAACTTAAAAGCGCTGTGGTGCGTAAGGAATGTGCTAGAAAAAATTTCCCAAATTTCAACTAATTAGCCGCTGAAATCTCAATTAAAAAATATGTAACATCAATGAAATGGTATTGATGCCTTTTGCAGTAAGGGTTAGCGAGGCGTTTCAATGTGATTTCAATGAAATCTTATTGGATGTTAATTTATCCCTTGTAGGCTGTGGTTTGTGGGAGTTTTATTGTATATTGATTCAATGAAATGTCATTGGTATATTATTGAAATTCATTGAAGCTGATTGGAGAAGATTATGGCGCGTTCTTACCCTTTACAGAGTTCTCTACAGGGAAAACTAGAGAAAGATTTCATCAAGTTTAGAGACAGGGAGCGGTTGAGTGATGCAGAAGCCACTCGTCAACTTTTGACTTTGGCGCTGCGCATCAAACTCAATGACAGTGACGATGATAGACCGTCAAACCGTGAGTTGATGGAAGAGATTTATCGCACCGTTCGCACCGTGTCAGCGGTCAGTGATGTGACCCATGGGCAAACCTTTGATGGTGAAAAATTATTTCGAGTTAAGGATGATGCGAAAGCATTTAGGCAGCAGATCAAGGCTGACGTAAATAACAAAGTGGATGCATTTCTTGAGGGCGAAAAAAAAGGATAGTCCGTTAAGACTATCCTTTTTTGGTTTTGCTATCTCTCTAATTCACGTTCGATTTCTCTATCCATTGAGTCGTGATGTTTATTATCAAAATCTAACTCTTGTTGCTTAGAATGCTCTTTTGGTTCGAACTGCTCTAATGCTTTGCTGTCTTGCTCTTTGCTATATTGTGAAATAACGTCCTCTTTTGGTGGGTTGAATTTATCGATGGGTGATTCAGACTGATGTAATTCATGTTTGTCGTCGATGTCTTTGTGGTGGTATTTATCAATGCACGACTGGATTTCACTGAGTAAGTTCTCTGGTGCTGCGAATTGAATATCTCGACCAGAGAAGTTTTCCATGATTTTTTCAATGTTGTTTGGGTTTAAATCAGTATTGCCGTGACTTAGCGCGATAATGATATGTTGACGCAGTTCATCGGTAGATAAATTTTGAATGTCATTTTTATGATTTACATTAACAATATCATATTGACCTTGAAAGGCTTGCTTAATTGCAAACGAGTTTTCAATTGAGGTGCTAATGATGGTGGTGTTTAAATCATTGCCTTGATGGAAATTAGTCATTTGTTTGGACTTTGTACCTAATGTTCTAGGGTTGATATCAAGGGTGCTGTCTTTATTACCTTGGTCATCCAAATAGGTCACTTCAATGGCTTTGGTTTCTCCTTCTTTATTGTGAATATTGGTTATCATGGCAGGGTGAAAACTTTTATCTTCCGATGAATACACCGTTTGATGGAAACGAACGTGCTCACTTTGTGGTTTTTCTATTCCGAGTTTGCCCAGGTAGGTTTCTGCCAATGTTCCGGTGAGTGGTTGGCTACTTTGTACATATTCCTTGGCTCTTTCTTCAAATTGAGCAATATGTCTGGGGGTAGTTTGAAGTAACTTGTCGTGTTTATTGTTTTCCTCTAATTGATATTTCTCAGGCTCATTAAGCATATAGTGTGCTTCTTTCATGGCATCTTTATAGGTTAATTCATTATGGCTCATTATGAGGTTAATCAGCGAACCTTTCTCGCCCGTGGTGTAGTCTTTAAAATAACCTCGATATTCACCAGTGAGTGACACTTTTATGGCTGACTTTCCTATGCCAAAGGTTAAATAGTCACGGTCGGATTTCGATTGGTTGGGTTGGCCGAGTAAATGCTTTGCTAAGCTTTCGGTGTATTTTGGTAGCTCCTTGTTGACGTGCTCTTTGAATTTATTGTAATCAAAGTCACCGTTTTGGTTTTGATAACGCACATCTTCATGAGGAAAGGCGTTGTTATTAAAATAGGTCATATATTGTGGCAGCGTGTCATTGAGCGTTTCAATCGCACTGGCTTTGATATCTTCTTTTGATAGCCACGTTCTAATCATTCGTTTGGTGTTGTCCGTGTATATTCTTGCATGAAGTTTAGGGCGAGTTAAATCGATACCAGCACGACGCAAACTGGTTAATTGACCCTTGGAACGAATGGTGGTGATAACATGATTATAGGTTGCCCCTTGCGCCATATCTGCGGTTCTTGTGTAGGCATAATCCCAGTGGCCATCTTTAAGCTCGGTAGGGTTAATATTGAGCGTTTGACCGTCTTTTGAGCGAGCAATGATGCCCTCATGGGAAGCGCTCTCGATGCGGTATTCCACGTTGGCCTTGATGCCCCGTTCTTTATTAGTAAATCGCGTCACAATCTTATCGTTCGATGAGAGCGGCTTTTCGGATTTGGCAAACAAGGTGGTGAACTTATGGTCTTTGTTGCGCGGTAAGAATGCTTTCTCGATGCCCGTTTCTTGGTCTTTGACCATGACCACACCGTGCTCAGAGTCCACTTTGGTTATCGTGCCATACTCGCCTGGTTTGGTGCTTAAAATCAGTCCCTTTTGATAGGGTATCATGGTCGAGAGTTCTTCTTTGCTGGCACTGGTCGAACGTAGTCGAGTCGCAATGACGTTCTCTTTTCCAATCTCCTCTTTTTTCATTAAACCCACACGAACATGTTCGGTGATAAGGTCGCGCTCATTGTTGGTGTAAGCAATCATCAGCGTGTTTTCTCGCGTTTCTGGTGTTCGGCCAAGGTAGTCTTGAGCCGCGGCGTGAGTGAGCTTTTCTGTGGCAATAAGCTGCGCTTTGGCTTTGTCCTTGGCGTTTTCATCGAGCGTTGAGACCACATGCTGCGTATTGCCTTGGGTATCTGGCTCCTGTTTAGAGAGTTTATCTAGTGCGCTGTCTGGTTGCTTATCTAAGATGTTCTGAGCGGCGCCAAGAAGTGGTTTGGTTTGCTGACGTATCATGTCCGTCATGTAAGCGGTATCGATGCGTCCTTGGTTCATGAGCAGTTCAAACGGTTTGCCGGCACTTTGAGAGAGCAGCTGCTCTTTATCGCCGAGCAGAACGGATTTCGAATCGCTTTGCAATACCAAGTCGGTGAACTCACTCGCTTGGCGGTTACTGACCATTGAACTTTCATCGAGAAAGAACAGGGTGTTCTTATAATCCTCTGGCGCTGTGAGTCCACGTCTTAGGTCAGTCAGTAAGCTTTCTAGGGTTTGTGCTTTCACGCCTTTGCTTTCAAGCTCGCTCACCGCCGCGTGAGTCGGAGCAAGGCCTATCACTTGCCGAGGTTGGTTTTTACCCGCTTGGGTGCTTTGCTGGATAAGTTCAATATTGGATTCAAGCATGGTGGATTTACCTGTCCCTGCTAAGCCTTGTACGGCGACAAAACTGTCTTCGGTGGTTGAGATAAGCTTGATGCTGTCCCCTTGACCTTGGGTGAGACGTGGCTGCGTATCAAGGTAGCGACTGACTTGGCGCTGAGTTGCAAAGGGGGGGTGTTGGCCTTTTCCTTGTTCAACATTGCGGAGAATGTGTTTTTCGGTATCAAGGGCGGCTTGAGTGGTCCAGCGCGTTCCGTCGCTGTACTCAGCCGACAGTACATCACTGCGCTTGGCAAGCTCGGCTTCGATTTGTTCTTTTACGATTGGCTGGTTGGTTTCTTCAAAGGCGTAGCGAATGGCTTCGACCACAAGCTCTTTTTGTGTAAACGCCGCTTCTCGCTCAGAAAGGTGATTGAGAGCAAAGCTCACCGCTTTTTCTTGCAATGGCATGTTTTGCTCTTTGGCAATCAGGTGCAAAGCTTGGGTGATGTCATGGCGAAGAGTGGTTTCAGTTGCGTTTGATAGATACCGATCATTGACGTTTTTCGTTTCGACCACTCGCTCGATGGCCGAGAGTTTCACTTCGCTTTTCTCAAGGGTGGACTGCGCTTTTTCAGGGTTATCGGTAAACACATCGATGCGCTCACTTTTGGCGGTTAAATCATGAAAGAGCTCCTTTGACAGCGTAAAAGCTTTACCTGAAATCAGGGTATGCGCTCTTGGCTCGATATGACTGGCCGATTGCACGTAGTCGTATTTTAGTGGGGCGTCTTTCAGCGCTTCGACTGGCAAGGTTTTTGACTCGCCTTGCGTATCGACAAGCGTTAAGGCGTCTTTTGATATTTCCGTGACCACGTAACGCTCATTGGCGTTTAAGCCAGAAGGAAAGTGCTTGCCAGTGGTGGTGATGCGCTCGCCTTGGCTGACTTGCAACGCCTCTGGTTTAAACACCTGCATGTTCAGTGCTTTGAACTCTGGCGAAGAGAGGTTAAAGCTGTGCTCATTGCCTTCCTTCTTATCGAGGGTATGGACAAGGTTGTTTTGTGTATCGATGTTGGCGACGACATACTCTTGAGGTTTACCGTCTTCCCAATGGCGAAGTGTCATGCCTGGCTTGTAGTGCTGCGCCAGTTCTTGTTGTGGTTTAGATAGGTAGTGCGGTTGCTGCGTAAACAAAGTCACGCCTGTTCGAGCCAGTTGGCCGTCATTCTGCAGAGAAGTGCGGATGGCATCGGTCAAACGGCGCTGCTCAAGGTTGGAGGTTGCCAACACTTGCGTATCATCTTTGTTTGAAAGGTTGGTATAGGCTCTGGCTAATGTCGTTGTATCAGCGTCATGCAGTGCAACTTTGCTGTCGTGGTGCTTACTATCTACCCAGTTGTGAGAGGTCACGTTACCTTTGCTGTACAGGTCAATGGTGTTATTGGCTTTGAAGCCTTGGCGACTGGACGTGTTGTTCAGCAATATCAGTTTACTGCCGGATTCATTGGCTTTGTCGCTTAATGCAATCAGTTCACTGGCGCTCATTTTGTTGGCGCTATCAACTAGGAGCACATCTTTGTTGGTCATGGGCGCATCGGAGTGAAGCAAGCTATGGACGCTGTGACGCTGCTCAGGGGTAAACAAGTACTTTACCCATGTCGCAACGGTGTGGCTTTGTCGCTCAATAGTTTGGCTGTGAAGCTGCTTATCTTTGGCGCTTTGCGAGATAAGGTGGACACGTTTGCCGGCATGGTTGCCAACGTTAAGTAGGTTTTGGGCGATTTGTTCACTGCTGCCAAAAACGTTCACGACATGGAACTGCTTGGTGGACTCATAAATGCTGGCAACTTTCTCACGGTTGCCTTGGTTTAGATTGAGTTTATCGAGCGTCTTATCGTCCACAGGTGTTCGCATGTTGTGGGTGCGCCCCTTGGTGACGTCCATCAACGATTTTTCGTTATCGAGCATCGCTTTGGTGGTGTATTGGCCTTTCTCTGCCAGTGGGATAAGGTTGCCTTCTTTGACCCATTGGTCTGCCACGATTTTAAGGTCAATGGCATTGGCTTGTACGCCTCCTTTAGTAAAATCAGAGGCTGCCAGTTCAATGATTTTTTCCAGTTTCAACGCGGTGTTGTATTGTCCAAGGTGCTCAATGGTACGCGCAAAGGCTTCCTTTGCTACAAGCTCAGGGTTGTGCTCATGCTTGGCAACGTTTAACGCATTTTGGACCAGCTCTTCGGGCTTATAGCCTTTATCTCTTACGGTTTGTTGCCAGCGGGCGTTAAGCGTCTCATCGCTTTCATAGGTTTTGGCTTTGCGGGTATCAAGAGCCGCGGTATCTCTTGCGGCTTGAGAGTCACCAAAATCTAACGCTTGCTGGTCGATTTGTTGTGATCGGGTGGAGAAGGCTTCAAGCAAGGGTTGAGGCACACCTTTAACGTCGAATTGACCATTGCCAATCCCTTCCATTTGAAAGCCAATGTCTTCGCTGCCTTTTGCAAGCTGGCTTTGGTAAAGGGCGGTATAGTATTTTTGGAAGTTGTAGATGCGCTCACTAGAGCCGTTAATGACGCCGCCTTTTTGTTTGATGCTTGAAGCTAAAGTGCGCAACTGGCCTTTTTGATCACGAGTCATATTGGGCGCAAGGACGTGAGAATGGATTTGGGGATCGTTATTACGACTGGTCTTATGGCGCACGACGGCAAAGGCAATGTTTTCGGTATTAGTAAACTCGCGTACGCCGTCTTCGTTAATCGATGTGACTTGAGCAACGTCTTTTTCGATTTGGTTAAGAACGAACTTAATAGCGTTATCGTGCGCTTCAATGAGGCGAGTATCGCCGCCAACTAAAGCAAGGGTACTAATGCCTTTAGGGGCAGAGAAAGTGAGATCTAAACCGCACTTATGGTCGTATCGTTTGCCTTTAATGGTTTCATCGCCAAGGTGTCCAGATAAGACCGATTCTAGTGTTTTTTGCTCAACAGGCTTACCAAGCAATCCAGCCTCTTCAGCCAGTTTGCCATGCCAAAAGGTGTTTTCACCTTGGGTTTGTTCTTTAAGGTAGTAATTACCGCCTTCGTCTTTTTCGAGTGAAGCGTCAGGCAGCTCTTGGCTGTTTTCTTCGCCTAAGTAGTATTGGGAGGCGTCTGTTTTCCTTGTGTTGGAAATCACCAAAAGTAGCGAGGTTAATGGGGGCGCTTAGACACATGCAGGCAACAAGAAAAGGTAGCGGCAAAGGCTAGGTAGAACCTTTGCCGCTTAACCTTAACTTCTTACTTCGTAGGCAAAAATCATGCGAAGGTCATTGTTTGCACCTTTGTAATGAAACTCACACAGTGAATCTCGAAAGAGTGCGGTTAACAACACGGCGGTCACGCAGACCACCAGTAATAGCGCCACAAGGACGGTTTTCTTCGGCATAACTTGCCTCCAATTAAGCAAGAGGCTATTATCAAGTTGCGAAACATGGTAAAGGCCTCGTTTGAATTTATAGTTCATTCGGGGCTTTTTCATATCTGCATTTAGGCAACGCTTAAACACAGATAGTCTAAGCGCCCAGAGGCATTGTATCAGAAAGAAAAGTGACGGCTACTTTGGGTGAGAAGTCAATAGAGTTCTGATTAACTCAATGTTATTAATCTACGGGGTAATTGGCGATGTTTCTTACGAGTGTTTGTATGGTTTCTGATTGACAAAATCTGATATTAAGAAGTTTGAAATATAAAATGTTTTATGTGTCAAATTTCTTAATTAGCGTGGTTGTTCATAGTGAGAACTTTTGCCAGATTATCTGCGGCGGCAAATATTTTCAAACGTCCCACACAGCAATTTGGAAAGTTGAGAAAAGGTTTTCTGATCATCTCCTACCTCAGTTTGCCGCCAATCTTTTGTAAGCAATGCAGAATGGCTATCTCGTAAGAGGTAGCCATTTTTTTATTGGCGCAAGACTGCGTTTTCAACGGGCATTGGTTACTCCGTTAGCAGTGGCTGTTCTAGTAAGGAAAGAGGCCAAGCAAGGTGAGTTAAGGTTTGGTCGGTTTTTTGAAGTTCTTCAATCAATTCGTGTGCGCCAAGATTTCTGCCACAGTCATAAAGAGCGATTTCTTCATCGGTGACTCTATGTCGTGGCGGGTTATTCATACAACGGTCGATAAACTGATAAGTAAGGTGATTTTGTTTTGGATGCTGTTGTAACCAATATTGCAACGTTTGATAACGTAGTTCCTTGGTGGATTGAAAATATTGGACGGCTTGCCCTAATGCAACAAGAGCAAGTGTGATGGCTATGCAAGAGATAGTTTTTACCAGTGGCTTGAAAAACATATTGGCGTTTGTCCTTTACTTAAATTAACGTGTTCTTATTGACAACGCGCCGCAAGAATAGGGTTTATGTTTCGCGTTATCAGAATTTTCTGAAAATATGCAATGGGTATTGTTATCCCACTGCAACTTAATTATTCTGAACCCTGATGAGTAAGTGATCTAGCTTATATGTTGGAACATCATACTCTTTGTAACGCAGTTATTTTTTTGCCCGCTTTTCCTGAATTTTTCCCTGAATAAAGCGGGCTTTTTTTAATGTTGTGTGTTACCGACTCAACGTTCCTTATTTTACGGCAGAGGGTCCTAACTTGGTGAGAGTGTGCGTGACGTAACTCTTTTCCTTGCTATCTGCCGTAACTCCTTATTTGTATTGGTTTTGGTAATACTGCTGGTACATTTATCTTCGCGCTTTCTTCCCACTTTTGATTAATGTATTGAGTTTGAAGTTAACCTGTGCTTTGGCTTCTTGCTCAGCAAGAAAAGTTTGTTGGTGGGCAACCAGTATTTTTGCGCAGTAAATCGCCTCCATGGTTCGAGGTTTCTTAATACCTCTTGATGTCATCGTCTTTCCCTATGGTGGGTTGTGCTACCCGTTATCAACTGTCGTACACTTCACCAGCATCTTGCTGAGTAATTGATGCTTCTTCCGTTTCTCTTTGTAACTCGGTTTGCGTTTCATCGGCAAGGTGTTGGTTTTGCTTATTGTTGTCAGAATGCTCTGGTTTTTGAGTTTTTGCTAAGGTTTGCTTTTGACTTTCTCTGGTTTGCTGCTGCTCTTCCTCGTTCTCGTAAGTGCTTTGTTGAATAGCGAGCAGGCGATTTCTTTGGGTTTCGTCTAGTTCGTGCAAAGCAATCAACTCATGGAAAATCAGCGCTTGGTCGAGGCGTTCCATCTCTTTGCCACCTGGTATGTTGCGCTTCATAAAGGAAGGTTGAATGTTGCTCATTCGGTCGTATTTAAGCATGAGTTTGGTGATTAACATCGAGTTTGGTGTGCGAAGGTAACACTCCAAATCATCCAGTCCTTGTATCTCAGCAGGAGACACGACCGGACGGGTTTTGTTTTGGTGGCCGAGCGATACACCGTCACGCAGTGCGTTTGCACCGTAAGAGATGTTTTCGCGTGAGATATCGATTTCTTGTTCCCCTAAATCGTCAGAGGCGACCGTCGCCATGGCTTTAGAAGGGGCGCGGAAGAAAAAGCGGGTGTTAAGTAAGTCAAAAATGACCCTGGCAGCATTGCGGCCATAAGTCGTTTCCAACTGAGCGTAAGATTGCAAACCAAGTAGGTAACAGCCACCAAACTTACGCACCTCAGAAATGATGTGTGTCAGCTCTGGCAGTTTATGCAAGGTTGGCATCTCATCAATAATCACCCAGATACGTCGATCCTCGTCAGGCTCCATCCCCAAGATAGCGTTGGATGCAATGGCAAGCCACATCGAGATAAGTGGTCTTAATGCAGTGTGCTGTCTTGCGTTACTGGAGAGAAACAAAAAGCCTTGCTGCGATTCATCTTGTACCCAATCGGTAATCGAAAAGGGCGCGCGTTTTCGGTTGCCTTGACTGTCTTTTTCATCCAAACCATGCAGATAACGCAACGACTTAATGTAAGTGGCGAGAACGGACTTAATCGAGATGGCGGTTTTCTCGATGCTTTTTGAAACCAGAGAGCTCGCTTCTGTGCCTTTTAGGTGTTCACCTAGCGTGGAAAGCTCAGAGGTTAAGATGATGTGCAGTAGGTTCTCGATGCTGCATTCGTGTTTATCATCGAGCATCATCTGATAGGCGGTCGCTGAAAAAATGGTGCGCGCCGAATCCACCCAGAACGGATCGCCTTCGCCGTGTTGTGGGATAAGCGCGGTAGCTAAACTCTCAAACTCTGGTGCGTCTTTGGCGTCACTCCAAATGTCCCACGCAGCGCAGCGCTCATCGAATGGGTTTAAAATGACGTCTTTGTGTGGGTCATAAAACTTACTGACAAAATCACACCCTTTATCGTAGATGATGGCTTTGTCACCACGTGAGCGTATCCAGCGCAGCAGTTTACGAATGGCGACCGATTTACCTGCGCCCGTTGTGCCGTCAATGAGTAGGTGTTTGGCCATCTAAGGCAAAAGGAGACAGCTTTTTCTTTTTTTTGAGCTCGGCAGTAACGTCTTTGGGCTCGGCTAACTTAAATCCACGAATGTGATTGTCTTCGCTTTGCTCTTGGCCTTTTTTCTTAAACCAGTTGTTGATCAGAACAAAAAGTACGGTGGAAGCAATGACATAGGCTAAGACGCCGATAAAGAGGGCTTGCAGAAATTCTTGGTGACATTGTGCGAGGGTTGGGTTTTCGAGTTGCTTGCCAAGCGTGCTGCTGTAGCGTTGACCTTCCCACTCCACCACGACGTTGCGCTTTAAGCTAAAGCCGAGTTTGTTGAACAGCCAAAAGAGGGTGTAGTAGTACGCACCGGTTAAAGTGTTGGCGGAAGAGAGAAGATACGTGGTCAGAACGCCAAGTAAGCCTGAAACAATGTTCACGTATTTCATCGTGGTCACGTTCACCTGCCACCACATACGGATGTTGTGAAAGGTGATTTGACCACCACGAGTGGTAGACATAGAAATATCCTTGTAGAAAGAAACAAGAAAAGCCTTGTCAGAAACAAGGCTCAAATGAAGTTAGATTGAAGGTAGAAATAGAAAAATGATGAAGCAAACAGCGCACAGGCATGCGCAGAGAGGGTAGGTTTACTTCATCTTAGTGAGTGATGAAAATCGAACGCACTACCACTGCTTTTGAACAGGGCAAGGGTATTGTTCTTTCAGAGCCGTTACAAGATAACTGCCAATAGATGTTCTGACTCCTGCTTTACCGTATTTTTTAAAACTGGAATCGAGTTCTATATGGTTGTTAATCAGTGCCATTATGTCTTTGGTTTTCCAATTATATAAAGTTTCGCGATTGGCGGGATCTTTCATTGGCAAACAATAATCAATCCGCTGGTTGCGAGCATCTAAGCGAGTGGTGTAGAAATTCACTGTGTCGGCAGCAGTTCGAACGCTAACTAATAAGTATTGATACTCTTGACTATTGGCATTTTGATAATGCTCTATGTAGTAACTCATTGAGGCAGGATTGTTTTTGCTGTTTATGTTTTCATCAAATGCATTCGCCACAAAACTTGAACACAGTGTGGCTAACCCTAGTACGATCCATTTTTTCATCATTTACCCTCCATTATTTGCCTGTATATAATACCAGTATTAATTTCAAAGGTCATCTGGATTGTGCAAAGGTTAACCACATTTTCAAGCGGTTAAGTGTCGGTTTTTTTTGGCTCACTTGATTCTTGCAATGTGCTTGGTGGCGTGATGTGGTCTGTCGTTCGGTTAAACTGATCACGCGCATCGCCTACAATTTGCGTATGGGTGTCGGCGTTGTAGTATTCATTTGTTCCACCGCGTTTTTCATGCTCATTGAGTACATCTTTTGTCATTCTGGTGATGCCTTGACTGCGATGCTGCTCTGCCAATAGGTCGTTGTAGTCATCTTTTATCGGCTCGCGGTTAAAGTTGTTTTGATGCGCTTCTTGAGATGGCACGCTGGCGAGCACAAAGTCTTTAAAGGTATCGGTCTGTTTAAAAGCTTCCCACTCGTTAGCGCGATCTTGACGAGCTTTGTCGTTTTGCCCTGTAAGAATTTGTTTCGCATCTTCTTTGCTATGTCCCGCTTCAATGAACTCTTGGAACGGAATTTCCAGTTTTTCCGTCAAGCTTGCCATTTGGCGCTGCTCCATGTTGTTTGCGCGGCTGAGCGTATCTACTTCTTGTTGCGATTTCGTGGCTGAGGTCATCAAGCCTTGCGTCTCATTAAAGTTGGCCGCAAAACCTGTGGCGTAGCTGCCAACTTCCGAATTGCGTTCATCTGCAGAGAGGTTATTGCTCGCTGTGATGGTTTCGTTCGCGCCCGTGCGGTAAGACTCAATCGCTGCTTGGATTTGGCTTTGCTGCTCACTGGTCATATTGCTGATGGTTTCACGGTCTTCATCCGTCCACTTCGTGCCTGCTGAGGCGCTCATTGCCGCTTCGACACTGCCTTTAAAACCAAGAAACGATGCTTCTTTCCCTACTTTGCCAGTGACGCTGCCATCAAAACCGCCGTAAGTCGAATGCAAGAACGCATTGGCTTTGTCATGGCTCCAACCGGTTGCATTCATTATCTGTTCGGTAGCTTGACTGACTTGCTCTAAGCCTTTGCTTGCCGCCGCACTCGCGCCGTGTCCATGACTTAAACCGTAGCTCTGGCTGCTTGATGCGGTGTCTTTCCAGTCTGCCATGAGCTGCGAGCCACTTTGTACGCTTTGCGATAAGGCCGCTTGTTGTGCTGAGAGGTTAGTTTGGGCTTGAGTGTATTGCTCATTGACCGCTTCGGCGTATTGACTCGATGTGGCGGCTTGCCATTGGAAGTTAGACGCCGTAGGTGTGGTGTCATACACCGTCTTATCGCCGTATTGGGTGGTTAACATCCCATCTGAGCTTTGTGTCGTCGTACCGTGTTGTTTGAGCAATCTTGAGGTATCGTATTTGTTGCCGTGGACGTTGTTAAAGGCGTGTGTTTGAAGCTGCGTATTGCCGTGGCTGATGTCCCCCGTTGATGCCGCTGCCGAAGTGCGGGCATTGGTTTGATTTATCATGCCTGCCAACTGGTAGTTGAGGCTATTCATCATCGAGGCCGCACCCTTGGTGAGCGCCATGGCAATCGCGGGCGTAGACATCATCAGATAGCCTGTAATCGCCGCCCATTTGGTGTTGACGTAATCAATGCCATTGACGTTAGACAGCGTGATGCCGTGCAGTCCATTGGTGGCGCCTTGGGTGGCATTTTCTAAAAACCACATCGAAATGGCGTTGAGGATAGTGAATATCATCGGCCAGGTGGCGAGATAGAAAAAACTGCCAAAGTAGTTCTTTAGAACGGGCAATGCCATGTGTGGCAGTAGGGCAATAATCACAACCACACACCCAAAACAAGCAAAGAGAATGATGCCAATAGAGTGCATCATCGGGATAAACTCTTTGGCTTGCAGACCAATGTTGGCCCACATGGTGGTGGTTTGCATCTGGTTAGATGTGTAAGCGTAGTTACTTGCCATGCCGTGGGCGCTGCGTTCAATGTTCCAGCGCGTCATGTTAATCGCCATGTTTTGTTTGAGCACGTCCACCGAGTTATTGCTGATACCAATCAGGTCGCTGTAGCTGTTCTCGATGGCGTTTCTTAAAAACGTGGTGGTCATCGTGCTTTCTTGCCCTGTGATGTAGGTTGCGAGCTTATTGATGGTTCGATTGGCTTCACTATCAAACATCGTCGTTAAGTCAGGCAGTGCTTGTGCGCAGGTTTGGTAGTTGCCATCAGGGTTGTAAAGTCCTCGTACCGGAGACATGGAACGTGAGGCCAAAAAGCCAAGCAGGTCTTTGGCATTAATGAACTCATCTAGGGTGTACTTGCGATTGATACGAATATCGCCAAGCACACAATTATTGTAAAAGTCTTTCCAATACCTCTGCAAGGCGACGGTTTCTGCATTTGTGCTGCGCATTAAGGTGTAAAGGTTTGAGCCAAACACCATGCCGGAGATACTGTATTGGCGGTCGTCGGTGCTGTTAAAGACGGTTTCGATCCCTTCGGTCAATCCGCGCATCAAAGTGGTTGATGCCCATCCTGGAATGGCAACGATGTAGGGCACGTTCGCCACTGAGCGGGTAGTCATGGGGTCTTGCACATCCACCACTTGTACGGTGGTTTTCATGCTAATTAGAAAGGTGGGAATACCGATAAATATCACCGCAAAGCGGAAGATATGTTTGGTGTCTCGGTAGAGAAAGAAAAGCGTGGTGGCAATGACAAAGCCGAGTTGCAGCGCAATCTCAACTAAGGAGCCAAAGGTGTTGGTAGTAAAGAACGTGGCGACGGCGTTCAATGCTTTTTGCATTTGAGCGCCCGCGCCGTAAATGTACATTTCCATAAGTGGGCGTTCCTTTATGATTAATGACCGAAAGCGAGGTTTGCGGTGGTTTCTTGGCTGGTCGCTTCGGTGAGCAATTGGCGTTTTGTTATTTTCACGTACTGTTTGTAAGTAGTCTCTGGCCTCGCTGATGGCGTCAAAGGTGCGCTTCACATCGGTTGGATTGACCGAGGCAAGGTTAGCAATGGATTGATTGACCATCATCAGCATGTTGCTTAAATAAGCGTGCAGAATGTCAGCGGCAATGCTTTTGGCGTACAAATCGCTTTCCGGTGGGATGTTGAGGTGTGCATCGTCAATGAGCATGGCGAACACAGGAATGCGACTGATTTCGATAAAGCTTTTTTCCGCATTATTGATAGGGTTGTCGGCTTGCAGTTTGGTATAGAGTGCGTCGATGGTGCTGCGAACCTTGGTGTTAAACGCTTGGCTTTCACTGATGTTGATAGAGCGTAGCGTCATGGATAAGCAGGTGTTGGTGTTGTTACATCGATACAGCTCTAAACTCCCCCCTTTAAGCATGGTATCGATGGCGGTATCGTTACCGACAATCATCGATGGCACATAGTTGGCCGTACCGCTGGCATCATAAATCACGGTCCCGGTGAGGTTCATGATAAATTCTGCCACTTCTTTGTTGCTGGCAAGGTAACTGCTCTTCATTAGTGCATCCCAAACCACATTGAGGCTGATTTTAATCGCATGAGCGGTCGCGTCGTCGCTGTTTCCTGCAAGCGTGTTTTGGTTGGTGCTGACGTCGCTGCATTCATGTTGCGCTTCAAGCCAGTCTGCGAACCGATTGCTTTGTGTGCCCAGTGTCGCACAGGCGTGGCGTTTGGCTTCCCCATCGGCAAAGGCGGCCAGCCCTGACACCGCCGATTGTGCAATTTGGCAGGAGTTCATTGACGTGGTGTTGAACTGGTCAGCAATCGCTTGCAATTTGTCGCGGTTTTCTTTGATGGTGGGCGCCCAAGTCTGCAAGGCCAAATCGACCGCAAAAGGCAAGGCATTGGCTATCACCGATTTACCAAAGGCAACCAGTTGGTCAGAATTGATGTGTGAAAACCCGCCCATGAACGCATCGATACCGCCACACCCAGCACTGACCGAGGGCATGGTGACTGCCGCTAATTGAATGTTGCGAATTTTGGTGCGAGCAAATAGGCTACCTGCATTGTAGTAGGTGGCGGATTGGCCTTCATACGCACTTGGATTGGTTACATTGCTGTTAAAGCCACTGTCATTAAAAAAGCTGTCCATCGAATTCCCTAGAGCGCGCCGCTAAGCGGAGGTTGAGTGTACTCATTGCATGGTCTCCATGATGGTGTGGTCGGCTCGAATGTTTTGGTAGCTGCCAAGCAGTGCTTGGTAGCTGACGCTGCCTTCGCTTAAGCGCACGTATTTGCCCGTGTTGACGTTAATCAAGAACGTTGCTGGCGTAATGGCGTTTTTGATGTTGCCAAAAAAGACATTGGTGATATCGGTCGTGGTAGGTATGGGGGCGATGTAGCCAGGAATAGGCTGCCCATCAAATGAGAAGTCATACACGGGTAATCCTACGGTCTGCTCAAACTGCTTCATGGTTGGTGCGAACTTATGGCACTCAGGGCATTGGCTAAAATGGAAGAACACAATGGCGTACTGGCCGTGCATGGCGTTTTGAGCGTGTGACGTAGAGGTGAGCGCGAGCAGCACACTCAGCAGTAAAGTGCGAAATAAAGAAGTCATCGGATTGTCCTTAGATTAGAAATCGCTGTCTTGGTAGTCGGTGGTGACGCGGTGCGGCGGTGTGATTGTTGCCATCATGAGTAAAGCGAAACAAAGCGTGTTTATGAGGCTTAAAGGTGTGCGCGCTTCAATCAACACAAGTATTGCGATGGCAAGCGTGAGCGCTATGACGGTGAATGTTGATGGTGGTTGAGGTCGTTTTTTGTATACCCACCATCTCAATAAATACAGAGGCATGGTGAATAACGCAGCCACGATAAAATGCACAGCGTTAAAGGCATCTAACTCGTGAGTGAGTTGTATGCCACACATCGCGATAAACAGAGATAAGACAACAAGAAGTTCAGTGAAAGAGCCGTTTGATACAGCATTGCAATGTTGATATTTTGAACACTTCATTAATAATGTCCTTTTGCGGAGTTGTGATTATGTTTGATGGTTTGATCGGTTCGGCCATTGCCGAGGTGTATTCTCGAAACCCAGTGGGTATCACCATTGTGCTTGCGTTTCTTGTTTTGTGGATGGTGAAAGGCGCTCGCTAAAAGTCGCTGTCTTGGTAGTCGGTGGCGATGTGATGGAAGCGAGATAACAGATCGTTTTGAGAGATGAAGCCGTAAGCCAGTGGTTTGAGCTCTTTGGTGTGGATATTGGCAAGCATCAAAGCAGGCGTGTAGGGAACCTTCACCTTTCCTGAGTTATCAATGCGGTTTTCATTGATGGTGTCAAACGTGTGGCCGTCTTTGCTGATGCCGACTAAATCAATGTTGTAGCGATGCGCAAACGCTTGAACGGAAGGGGCGAGGGTTTGTGATATCGCATCTTGTCCTTCATAGACAAAGTAAATGCCCCATCCTTCTTGTACTAATTGACGAACGCTGGCTTCGTTCTTGGCTTTAATGGTTTGGTAGTAGGTTTCTCTCGCCGCTTGTTCGGTTGGTCGGTCTTTGGTGTAAGAAAACTCAGGGTATTCATTGATGAGTTTTTTAAACGTCATGCCCGTTTGCGTGGTTTTCTCGTCGATGAATTTTTTAAGCCTCATGAATCTCAAGTATTTTTCTTCATCAAGTGGGTTAATCGTGGCGTCGTTTAACGCTTCATTAAACTCACGGTGAAACCACTGCATCTGCTCAGTGGCGCTCATGACGGTGGTGACGCTGTTTTGTAGTGTGTCCACCTCTTCTTTTGGCTGCTCAATGTTGGTCTTAAGTTCGTTATACCAGCGCCAGCCTTTGGGTTTATCAAGCGTATTGGCGTGGACGGAAAAGAGAGGCAGAAGCAAGATAAGTAAGGTGATGATTTTTAGTTGCTTACCTATCTTGTCCACCGTTTTTGTGGATAAGTGTGTCATGGTGGGAGTCTCATAACTTGATGGTCTAATGCCGTATTCTTGTTTGTGCTCAAGCATGTCTTTTTTCAGTTGATAGAGCTTACGTTTAAACAGAACGTGCCGAGCAAGGGTGAGCGCAAATCCAGCAAGGGAAAGCGCTGTCGTTTGTCCTCGTAGTTATTGGAGTTAATTGCCATAGGCACTTTGTAGGCGGTCTTTAATTTCTTCTTCCGATGGTACGTTTGCGTTATCGTGCATGTCGCCGTAGAAGTCGGTGAAATCAATCAATTCAAAATTGATTTCTTGAAGCTGCTCAGGGGTGATGGCTCCACAAATTGGATTCTTAGCGGTGCCAAGACCAATACCAAGCTGGCCTTTTACGCCCTGCTCTTGAATGATGCGAGCGAGTTTGCTGTCAAATACGCAGTAAGATTTTTTCTTGCGCGTACACGCGCCAAGAAAAGAGCTGGCGCAATAGCTGCCCAACGCAATTGTCACGCCTTGCTCTTTTGCTCGACCAAGTGCTTTCTCTTGTTCGTTGCATTCATCAAGGCCAAGTCCCGTACCCCA
>NZ_JAPEID010000056.1:0-18170 GCF_028823755.1 Vibrio sp. VP6 | reverse complement strand
TGGTTTTCACCAAGCCTTTTTTGTTGCTGTTTATTTATTTAGAAAGGTTAAAGTGCGCCACTTAAAAGTCGCGCAGTCGAATTACTTCGCGCTTTCTTCTTCCATTTGAGCGTTATCAACCACGTGGTTTTCACCAAGGTCGTGTGGCAGCACTAGGTTAAGAAGGATTGCCACGATACCACATAGGCTTACACCTTGTAGGCTGAACTCGCCGATACCGAAAGCCATACCACCGATACCAAATACCAGTGTTACTGCAACGATCACTAGGTTACGAGACTTGTGTAGATCAACGTTGTTTTTAATCAGCGTATTCAAACCGACGGTTGCGATAGAACCGAACAGAAGAATCATGATGCCGCCCATTACTGGCACAGGAATGGTTTGCAGAATCGCACCTAGCTTACCTACCAGCGCAAGAACAATAGCGGTAATGGCAGCCCAAGTCATGATCACTGGGTTGAAAGCTTTGGTCAGCATTACCGCGCCTGTTACTTCACTGTAAGTAGTGTTTGGCGGCGCACCAACCATTGATGCTGCAATTGTCGCGATTCCGTCACCCGCGATAGTGCGGTGTAGGCCTGGTTTCTTCAGGTAGTTTTTACCCGTTACATTAGAGATAGCCAACATGTCACCCACGTGCTCTACCGCAGGAGCGATTGCAACTGGGATCATGAATAGAATCGCGTTGATGTTGAACTCAGGCATGGTGAAGTTGGGCATTGCAAGCCAAGCTGCTTGAGCCACAGGTGTAAAGTCAACCACACCGTAGAATAGGGATACTGAATAGCCCGCCAAAATACCACCCACGATAGGAACCAGTTTTAGGAACCCTTTTGCGAACACGCTAAGTGCAATCGTCGTTAGCAGCGAAACCGCAGAGATAATGACCGCAGCATCGCCATTTACTAACTGAACCGCACCGTCGCCCGTTTTACCTACCGCCATGTTGACTGCCGTTGGCGCAAGGCCAAGGCCAATAACCATGATCACTGGGCCAACTACAACCGGTGGCAAAATCTTATGGATAAACCCTACACCACGCACTTTGATCATTGCGCCAAGCGCAACGTAAACCAAACCTGCCGCCATCAAGCCGCCCATAGTTGCACCAATACCCCAAGTTTGGATACCGAACATAATAGGAGCAATAAACGCAAAAGAAGAGGCAAGGAAGATTGGGACAGAACGTTTAGTGATTAATTGGAAGAGGAGAGTACCGACACCGGCACCAAAGAGGGCTACGTTTGGATCGAGACCAGTCAGAAGCGGCACGAGCACGAGAGCACCAAAAGCGACAAAGAGCATTTGAGCGCCTTGTAACGCATTTTTCATAATAATTCCCTATTTCAAAGATACGCAGACAAATCCGACGAATTCTATCATCCTGCAATCGTTTGCAACGTTGCTTAGATCAAACTTTCGAATGAATTTATCATCCAAACGAATGTTTTGAGAGTTGGTTGCTTGCAAAATGGACGATTTTACGAGTCCAAATTAAGCCATTCAAAGAATATCGATGTGCTGTGAGCTAATAAGCGCTCTTTAAAATGAAGCTTCAAGAGCAATGAATATCAGGTTTTATGTCTTTCAATATGCATCGATATGAGTTCATGTTGGTGGGGTAACGTTAATTAATCACCTAGTGATGCAAAAAACGGCATTAACTTGGTCAAACTACAAACAATTCACTCAGTACGCGCCTTGCTCAAGATTTGATAGTTGCTTATTATGCGGGTTCTTGTTTAGAGGATTATGAAAACTATGCGCTATTTAGCTCTCTTACTGATCGGTTGGTTGTCCTTGCCGGTGTATGCATTAACTCAGGTAGATATCTATCGTGCCGAAGTGGTTATCGACAGTGAGCAGAACGACGGTGAGTCTGCGGCTCGTGAACAAGGTATGAAAGATGTGATTGTTCGAGCGACTGGTTCTCAATCTTCTCTAAGCAACCCTGTTATCCAAAAGGCGCTGAGTTCTAGCTCTCGCTATATTTCTCAGCTTGGGAAAAGCCAAGTTGATGGCAAAGCAAGTCTTAAAATGTTGTTTAACAGTGGGCAAATTCAATCGCTTTTGACTCAAGCTCAGTTGCCTTCATGGTCACCGAATCGTGCCAACATTTTGGTTTGGCTGGTGGAAGAGCAAGATTACGACCGCGCAATTGCATGGGAACACTCTGATTCTGCCAACGTTGCTGCGTTGAAAAAAGCAACGGAAGCTCGTGGCCTTCCAATTACGATTCCTGTTGGGGATTTTGACGATGTCACGGGCGTGAACACGTCTGATCTTTGGGGCGGTTTCATTGAACCGATTAGCCAAGCCAGCCAGCGTTACCCAGCGGACGCGGTATTAATTATTCGTGCGCAAGGTGAGCAGATTCGTTGGACTTTGTATGACCAAGCGCCTGCAAAGATTATTGATGCGCAAACTTCTCCACGCAGCGGGTCGGCAACAGGTGCAGACGCTATTTCCGCAATGGTGGATGGTATTGCTGATTACTACGCAAGTAAAAACGCCGTTGTTGTCTCAGGCAAGTCTTCTAAAGCTGTGAACGTGAAAGTGTTAAATGTAACGTCTGCTGCTGATTTCTTCCGTTTAGAAAATGCACTTACCAAATTGAATTCAGTTGCGGGCACAGAAATCAAGCGTGTACAAGGCAGTGAGTTAACGCTGACTATTCATTTGCTTGCTTCACAACAAGCATTTGAGCAAGAGGCTTCGTCTATCTCACAATTGATGGAATTTGAAGATCCACTCGGTGACGTTGAAGAAGTGACGCCATCGGAAGAGCAATCGGTAGAAACTCTACCTTCAGAGTCTCAAGCTATAGAAGGGCAACCAAAAACGGTGGTTCAAGCCGTTGAGGAAACTGTGCCAGCAGTGCAAGTACAACAGCCTGTTGTGATTCCTCAAGTGCAAGATCAATACGATCTGATTTATGAGTGGAATTCTACTTCGCAAAGTTAATATGCGTTTGAGCATAGAATAAAGAAAGAGTCGCAATTGCGACTCTTTTTGTTTTTGAATCAGAGAAGTTATTTATTGAACTTCGCTTTTTCTTCTTTTTCTACTTGTGACAAGCGTTTGAGTTTAAGGCCTAGCTCTTTTCCTCGAGCACGAGCAAATAAAATATTGCCAGCAAAACCAAGAGAGGTAAGCACCAGCTCAACCGCTGCCAACCACCGTTCACCACCGTCCACGTACAAGATAGTGAGTGCGTGCAAGAAATACAGCATCAAGACAAAGTTCGCCCATGCATGCGTGTAAGGTTTGCCCGCTAAGATGCCAGGTAACGGTAGCAATAACGGAATACACCATGCAATCGCGAGTGTTGTGCTACTCAGATGAGGGTGAGGAGATAAAGCGAGTTGCCAAATCGCGACCCATGCTAATAAAGCTAAGTTGCCGAACAAAGCGAGGTAGCGATACGTTTTTGCTTGAGCACCAAGAGGTGGTTGTTCTTCGAAAGAGTCAGACATCGATTCTCTATCCTTGAATTGATACCAATTCTACTGATTATTAATACTGGTATTAGTGACAAGCTTTGAGCTTTAACGCTGCTGTTGCTAGTCGTTTACCTAATTGTTGTGCCAGACGAGTCTCCTCTGCTGTGAGACTTGGTTCGTGTCCTACACTGCTGGCACCGTAGGGCGTGCCACCAGATTGGGTCGAATGCAGCTCTGGTTCAGCGTAAGGAATACCAAGTACCATCATCCCGTGATGCAGTAGTGGCGTCATCATGCTTTGAAGTGTGGTCTCCTGACCACCATGCATCGAAGATGATGAGGTAAATACACAAGCTGGCTTATCGATTAAGTCACCGCTAACCCACAAAGGGGTGGTTTGATCCCAAAAGTGCTTTAAAGGTGCTGCCATATTGCCAAACCAAACGGGACTACCGAACGCTAGACCGTCGCACTTTTTCAGTTCCTCTAGAGTAACAATTGGATCGGAAGGGGTATGTGAGTGAGGTGACAATTCTTCAACTGTACGCAAAATTGCTTGGCATTGAGGAGTCGATTCGACTCCTCTTGCTATCTGTCTTGCCAGTTGTTTTGTTGAGCCATGACGGCTGAAGTACAAAATAAGGATCTGGCAATCCATTTATAGAATATCCAACACTTGCTCTGGTGGGCGGCCAATTTTTGCTTTGCCGTTTGCTACAACAACTGGACGTTCGAACAATTTTGGATTTTGCGCCATTGCTTCGAACAGCTGCTCATCACTTACTGATGCTTCGCCTAAACCAAGTTCTTTGTAAACGTCTTCTTTTGTACGCATCATTTCACGTACTGATGAGAAACCGAGTTGAGCGTATAGTGCTTTTAGTTCATCCACATTTAGTGGCGTGTCTAGGTATTTTACGACTTCCGGTGTAACACCATTTTGCTCAAGTAACTCAAGAGTTTGACGGCTCTTTGAGCAACGTGGGTTGTGATAAATCACGACTGACATGGTTTTCTCCATTTCGTTATTGTAATGCCATGAATCGATCTCGTTGGATCATGAGTTGGTCGATACGAGCATCGTATCGCGCTTGTTCTAAGCTACCCAATTCGGCCATTTTACTTGCTTCACTGTAATATTGAATCGCTTTATTCCAGTTTGCTCTTAGTGCCAGAATTTCCGCGCGAGCTGCAAGCTCTTCATCACTACGTCCAAGGGCATGATAGCCTTTCGATAATAGCTGCCAGCCATTGCTATCTTCTGGGTTATCGTGTGTATAACGCTGAAGCGTACGCACCGCTTGATCATTTTGGTTTGCTTCAAGCAACGCGTTGGCGTAGTTAATGGTTAATACTTTGTTTTGAGGATTACGCTTTAGCGCGCTATTTAGCAACTCAACAGCTTTTTGTGGCTGTTTTTTCTCGATGTATAGATCGGTCATTGCATCTAAATAGAATGGGTTTCCCGGATCTTGCGCTAACAGTTTTTTCAAAATCGGTTCTGCTTGTGATAAGCGTTTGTTGTCCAGATGAACCAGCGCTCGGCCGTAATCAAATGACGGCATGATGTCCGCTGAAGCTTTCTTTTGAGTACGCTCAAACCAACCTAGTGCGGCTTGTCCGTCGATACCGGCATATCGCGCCACAATGCGTGCGCGCGCCAAATGGTAATCGATAGAAGGTGCAATGCGCATTGGGGGATAGGCTTGTGCACGTTGACGGCTATCTGCTACACGGTCTTCTGGTAAAGGGTGAGTCAGTAGCATTGGTGGCGGTTTGCTCGCGTAGCGGTATTCATCGGCTAAACGGCCAAAGAAACGCGGCATTGCTTGCACATCAAATCCTGCTTTCGCCAAGGTTGCGATGCCGAAGCGGTCGGCTTCTTTCTCGTTTGAGCGAGTGTAGTTGATTTGGCTTTGCATGTTGCCTGCTGTTGCAGCGGTAATCGCTGCCATGCCTGCTTCTGGCGAAGCAATCGAAAGCAATAATGCACCAGCAAGCGCGGCTAAAGTAGCTGGAGAGCGCCTTGCTTGGTCTTCCATACTGCGCGCTAGGTGGCGCTGTGTTACGTGTGCAATTTCGTGCGCGACAACGGATGCAAGTTCACTTTCGCTACGAGCATGAAGAAATAGCCCTGAGTGCAACGCAACGTAACCGCCAAAAAAGGCAAAGGCGTTGATATTACGATCACGAATCATGAAGAAGTGGAACGGCGTTTTTACATCGTTCGCATTGGCAACGAGGCGGTGTCCGAGGGAATCGATATATTCGTTGATGACCGGATCGTTGACGATAGGCTTACTGGCTCTGAGCATGCGCATGTACGCGTCGCCATAAATCAACTCTTGGTCTATAGAAAGCGTGCCGCCAGCTGCTGTACCAATATCAGGCAAGTCGATGCTATTGGCGTAAGTCGTTGGTGAACTGATTGCAGCAGCAAGGCACAAACAAACGAGCGAGCGAGTGCGTTTTAACATACGGTTTAAAGATTCTCCAAAATACCTAAGTACGTGGTTGGAGGTCGAGTACCTCACAACATCACCACTATACTTTATGGTCATCCCCTAGGATGAATAGGCTAGCACTAAGACCAAAAATAAATGAATTGGTTTCGTAAATTGTTTTATATCCGAGTCATTTCAGCATGCGGTTAAATCATGTCAGAAGTGCTAGCACCAGCTCAAAAAGCCGTTACAATACAACCCTATCATAAGTGCAGAGCAATACAATGGAATCCATGTTACTTGATTTGCGCGAGCAACGCTGCCCAATGGCGCTGTTACTTGCCAAGCGTCACGCTGCTGAGGTCTTTCAGGATGAAGAATCGCAGTATCATCACCTTGTCATTCAAGTGGTGGATAACAGCTCTAAACGAGACATTGTGAATTACCTTCGTACCCAAGGGTACGTGGTTGATTGCCAATCTACACCAGAGCACTACACATTGACTGTTTTCAATAAGGAATCCGCATAAGATGTTCGAAATGGTAAGTCGTTGGTATCAACGCCGCTTCTCAGATCCCCACGCAGTAAGCCTTGTCGCCATTTTGCTGTTTGGTTTTATCACCATTTACTTCTTTGGGCATTTGATTGCGCCATTGCTGGTGGCGATCGTATTGGCATATCTCCTAGAATGGCCAGTGGTTAAATTGTCTCGTATGGGTGTGCCTCGCACCTTATCAGTGATTATTGTTCTCTTGATTTTTATCAGCATCATGTTGATCGCCTTATTTGGCTTGGTTCCGACGATCTGGACTCAGGTTGGTAACTTAATCAACGATATTCCGAACATGTATAACGGGCTGCAAAAGTTCATCATGACGTTACCTGAGCGCCATCCGGAATTGGCTAACCTACAAATTGTAGAAACCGTCGTGACCAACGCGAAAAACCAAGCACTAGGTTTGGGTGAAAGCGTGGTAAAAGGCTCACTTGCATCGTTAGTTAGTATTGCCACATTGGCGGTGTACTTGATTTTGGTGCCGCTGCTGATTTTCTTCCTACTTAAAGACAAAGAAGAGATGCTTAGAATGGCGAGCGGCATTTTGCCGAAAAACCGTAAGCTGGCGAACAAAGTTTGGCACGAGATGAACGAGCAAATCTCGAACTACATTCGCGGGAAAGTACTGGAAATCTTGATTGTTGGTGGCGTGAGCTACGTAACATTCGCGATTCTAGACCTACGTTACTCCGCGCTCTTGGCCGTTGCTGTAGGTTTGTCTGTATTGATTCCATATATTGGTGCAGCAGCGGTAACCGTACCGGTTGCGATTGTTGGTTTGTTCCAATGGGGCATGACGCCACAATTCTACTGGTTGTTGCTGGCTTACGGCATCATCCAAGCGCTAGATGGTAATGTGCTTGTGCCAGTTCTATTTTCAGAAGCGGTTAACCTTCACCCAGTTGCGATCATTGTTGCGGTACTGGTGTTTGGCGGTTTATGGGGATTCTGGGGTGTTTTCTTTGCGATCCCATTAGCGACGTTAGTGAAAGCCGTTTGGAATGCGCTACCAAGCACCGAAGAAAGCGAACCCGTCCAAGAGTAACGCGTTAGACATTGAGCAAAGCTCAGTAATTATTCGATTGAATAAAAAGCCCAGCAATCAATGCTGGGCTTTTTCGATTCTTAGAACGTTAACTTTTAACGTATGACTCTAAACGAGCTCGCATTAGGCGTTTTCGTTTAGGTAGTTCAGAACCACTTCGTGGTGATCTTTCGTTTTGAACTTGTTGAATACGTGCTCAATCACGCCTTCTTCATTAATTAAGAAGCTGATGCGGTGAAGGCCATCGTAAACTTTGCCCATAAATTTCTTTTCGCCCCACACACCGAATTGTTCAGCAACAGCGTGATCTTCGTCAGACAGTAGCGTGAAGTTTAGCTCATCACGTTCAATGAACTTTCCTAGGCGCTTAACTGGGTCGATACTGACACCCAGAACAACCACGTTGTGCGCATCTAGTTCTGCTTTTACATCACGCAGGCCCTTTGCTTGCGTGGTACAGCCTGGAGTCATGGCTTTTGGGTAGAAATAGAAAAGGACTTTCTTGCCTTTAAAGTCATCAAGAGTAACAGTATTGCCGTCTTGGTCGAGCAAAGAGAAGGCTGGCGCTGGCGAGCCTGCTGTCAGCGTATTCATTATAATTTCCTTTACTTTATAGTGTGTTTTTAATGAAATTCAGAGAACCTTGTACGTTGAGCGACTTACAAAGTTCATCAAAATCTTCTTGTAATTGCATCAGGTTGCAATCGGCACTGACCGATGCGGTGATCGCAATATGAAATTGGTCAGCATCAAGTTGCAGTTTGGATTTGCTAATGGTTTGTGCGCTGAGCGAATCTAAGCCAATTTGTTGGTCTGCGAAGAACTGAGTAAATTTCTCTGTCAGTCCTGGACGATCTTCAGATTCGATGAAGACTTCCATCGTGTAACTGTTGTCGAGCAGCTCGTGCGCAGACGTTCGCTTCATGATGGTGATTAGGTCATGCTCTTGCCCTAATAGTGGCAGCTGTGTTTCAACACGAGTGATGTGACTGGCATTTCCAGTCAGTAGCATGATCAGAGTAAATTCATTGCCAAAGATAGCGATGCGGCTATCAACGATGTTACAACCAGCTTGAGTCACGAGCTTAACCACTTGGTTACAAATGCCCGGACGATCCGTTCCAACTGCTGTAAGTACCAGATGTTGCTTCATAAATAAGCTTCTTGTCCTTTCTTCAATAGAGAGATGTTAGCACAGATATCGAAGAGAAATATCGAGTGAGTTCTTTTTTTAGTTCGCAGGATAATTGAGATTAAAAAAGGTGAAGTGCTAAGCAGTGAGTATGGGGTAGACTGGGACACAGAAGGCCATCGAGCAGGGAAAATGCTGAAAATAAGCACAATATGAGCAGTGAAAACTTGGCGAGCCGCTATCAGTGGTTTATTTGGCGCTAAACTAGCCTTTTTATTCACTAAAACCTGACTTGATAAATGTCGCTAAAGCGTATATTTCTGAGCGTAACAATAGGCCGCAAAAATTCTTTGGTGAAGTTACCCGTGGCCTGTCGCCTAGATAATTAAAGGGCACATATCCAAGTCATTCTCGCTAGAACAAGCCTTTTCAGGCTGCTAAGGCACAGAACCAGATAACCAAGACGATTATCAAAATTGCTGGGAATAAGACCAAATTGCGCAATTAAGTTGCTAGACCTCTAACAACTGATAATTATTCATTCATTTGTACTTTGTAAGCGAGTTTACGCTCTTGTGTTTTTCAATCGCATTACAGTACCATGCAGAAAGAGTTAAATGAGGGAGATAAACATGTTTTCAGGAAGTATCGTAGCGCTGATTACACCATTCAAAGCAGATGGTGAAGTAGATTTCGACGGTCTACAAAAGCTAGTAGAGTACCACATCGAAGCGGGTACAGACGGTATTGTGGCAGTAGGCACGACAGGTGAGTCAGCGACACTGACCATTGAAGAGCATGTAAAGGTCGTTAATAAAACTGTTGAGTTTGCCAACGGTCGCATCCCCGTGATTGCCGGCACGGGTGCAAATGCAACCCACGAAGCCGTGACATTTAGCAAATTACTCGCGGATTCTGGTATCGCAGGTTTCTTGAGTGTGACGCCTTATTACAACAAACCAACACAAGAAGGTTTGTTCCAGCATTACAAAGCGATCGCAGAAGCGAGTGACGTACCTCTAATTTTGTACAATGTACCGGGTCGTACTGCCGTAGATCTGCAACCTGAGACAGTGGCACGCTTGTCAAAGCTTGATAATATCGTTGCTCTAAAAGATGCGACGGGCGATTTGAGCCGAATTGCACTTCACCGTGAACTTTGTGGCGAAGATTTTATCTTACTAAGTGGTGATGATGCGACGGGCTTGGAATTCGTGAAACTGGGCGGCAATGGTGTTATCTCGGTAACGAACAATATTGCAGCGAAAGACATGGCAGACATGTTCCATTTGGCAAGTGAAGGTAAATTCGAAGAGGCAGAAATCATTAACCAACGTTTGATGACTCTGCATAAAAACCTATTCGTTGAATCAAGCCCGATCCCAGTAAAATGGGCAGCGCATAAGCTGGGTTTGATTGAAGAAGGTGGCTTGCGTCTTCCTTTAACCGCACTTTCTGAAAAATCGCAGCCGATCGTGGAACAGGCGTTGACAGACGCAGGTATTTACTAGGATTGAAGTTCATACTGGGGGCGATTAAGCCCTCAGTGTTTTAGGAGTATAGATGAAGCTTTCAAGCCAGTTAGTGTTAAGTTCATTAGCTGTATTCGTATTGACTGCCTGTTCAGGTGGTGCCAACCAACGTCGTCAAGCAAAAGACGATTTCGAGTATTTGAACACACCAGCTCTAGAGGCATGGAACGTTCCGCAAGGAGCTCAACCTCAGTTCTACCCAAACTATGACATCCCTCAGGGCAATTATGCGGGTGGCTTAGGGAAGTCGGTTGATATCCGTCCACCTCAGCAAGTACTTGAGTTGATTCCTGGTGCGCGCCTAGATCGCAGTAGTAACGGTGAAGTGACACTTTGGCTATTGCGCAAAGATGAGCTAGATAAAGTTTGGCAAACTGTGCAAGGCATGGTTGAAGCAAGAAAAATTCCAGTCGAAAGCCAAACCGATTCTCGAATCGAGACAGGTTGGGTAACGTGGAACTCTCCTGACGAAGAGCTAGAAATTGGTAGCCGATACGAGATCTCTCGTGCAGAAGCAAATGGCCGACACGGTTTCAAAGTGAGCTTAATTGACTGGCGTGAAGGCGATCAAGTTAAGGAAGTGACTGCGACTAACCGCGAGCGTTACAACGTGTTCATGACTAACTTAGTAACGGCTCGTTACGATCAAGAAGTTCGTGAAGAAGCGCAGCGTAAAGCTCAAGAGTTGGTAAAACAGATTCCTGTCACGATGGGCAAAGACCGCAGTGGTCTGCCAGTTATCATCGCTCGTGCGCAATACAATGTATTGTGGCAGCGTTTACCGAACATTCTGCCTAAGATGGGCTTCACGATTGAAGAGCGCAGCCAGTCACAAGGTACGGTAACAGCGAAGTATGCATCTCCAGATGATGAATTCTGGAATGAAATTGGCGTGAAACCAGTCGACCTAAAAGCAGGTAAATACACCTTCTTGCTAGGGGACTTGGGCAACCGCACTTCTATCAACATTACCGATTCATCAGGCAAACCTGTTGAAGAAGAGTTCTTGAAATCGCTGGTGCCAGTTCTTGGTGCTGTGGTGAAAGAGTAAGTTAGATAGTTGAAGTAAAAAGGGACCATTCGGTCCCCTTTTTTGATCGTTTTTCGTTGCTCGGAGCATAGTTGAAATCACAGCATTCAGATGCTTAACTCAATTAGCAAGAGCGACTAAAAAGCCGCTTATTTTTGTTCGTGCTTGTTACTTTCACTGTTGCCATAACGTTCTTTATCTAGCTCGTTTAGACGATCCAAATCGTTCTTGCGACCTTTATCCATCTGGTTGAACTTCATTTTGGCGGTGTACTTCAGAGCGGCAATGTTCCCGATGATCACACTCAAGACCACAATGATGATCACCCAAGGGTTGGTAAGAAATTCGATCATAACGCCTCCGGCGGTGGGGTGATATTGCGAATATAGGTAGATAAGATGCTATCTAAATTATTCAGTATCGATTCTAACCCTGCAATGTTGTGTTGTTGATTTTGTCGAACCAGCTCATCTTTTAGCATTTCGGCGTTCAGTTGAGCAGCACATTGTTGACCGATGGCTTTGTGGCTAATGTGCCAAGGTTCAATGGCGACGCCACCTAAATCTTGCCGATAAGGGAAGAAAAAGCCGAACTCATCAATGTGATCTTTTAACCAACAATAAAACGCCAGCTGATGACCTTCTAGATATTCCCAAGGTTCCAATTGCAACTTGGTGTCTGCTGGAAGTAAGTTGCGAGCATACACATCGAAATCACACCCCCAATGATGACGACTTCCTCCTGGTAATGCCGACCAGCGAAGAATGGCCTTTAGTTTTTCTTCGTTACTTAACGCAGCCTTATTTAAAGGCTGCGAGTTCGAATCTAAAATCGGCAACTCACCTTCGAACTTCCCATTCCAAATTGCTCGCTGGCGAGAAAAGTCTCGAAAGCCACTGGCAATTTCCATTTTAAATCCCGCTTTTTTCGCTGCTTCGATCATATTGAGCAGATCGTTCGCGACATCGGGATGCATTAAAAAAGCCTTCTGACCAACCATGGTTGATTGAAGGTGAGAATCGGTTGTTCCGGTGAGTTGCGCAGGAGTCATGGTATGCTCATCAATGGGTTAACTACGTGCGACTACTTCGCGAGTAGGTGTTTTAAGGTGTTTTCGTACATGTCAGTCAACTTCTCAAGATCGTCCACTTTTACGCACTCGTTCACTTTGTGAATCGTGGCATTGACAGGTCCAAGCTCAACAACTTGACCGCCCATGCGAGCAATAAAACGTCCGTCTGATGTACCCCCCGTTGTGAGCAGAGCTGGTTTAGTGTTGTTCACTTCCGCTACGGCAGCGACCACAGCATCAAGTAGGGCACCCGTGTCCGTTAAGAACGGGTCGCCGTTGAATGTCCAATGTAGATCGTAGTTGAGATCATGCTTATCCAGTGTTTCTGTTACGCGCTGGACGATAGTGTCATTGTTCAGTTCGGTGCTAAAACGTAGGTTGAATTGAACGTTGAATTCGCCAGGAATCACGTTGGAAGCCCCTGTACCCGCAGAAACATTGGGAATCTGGAAGCTTGTTGGTGGGAAGTAATCATTGCCTTTATCCCACTCTGTTGTTGCCAGTTCGTGGATGGCAAGTAGCGATGCGTGAACAGGGTTATTGGCTAGGTGAGGGTAGGCCACATGGCCTTGTGTGCCTTTTACGGTTAGGTCACCGGTAATCGAACCACGGCGACCATTTTTCACAACATCGCCCACAATTTCTGTGCTAGAAGGCTCGCCAACGATGCACATGTCGATGTTCTCACCACGCTCCATCAGCGCTTCTACGACGCGAACGGTACCGTTGATGAAAGGACCTTCTTCATCAGAAGTGATCAAAAAGCCAATCGAGCCTTTGTGATCTGGGTGCTCGGCAATAAAGCGTTCAACGGCCACTACCATCGCCGCCAAAGAGCCTTTCATATCGGCCGCACCACGACCATGAAGGTGGCCATCGATGATGGTTGGCTCGAACGGTGGTGTATCCCATTGTTCTAGCTTGCCTGCGGGTACGACATCTGTGTGACCTGCGAAAGCAAACAATGGCGCTTCGTTACCGCGACGCGCCCAAAAGTTGGTGGTGTCTTCAAACACCATAACTTCAATTTCAAAACCGAGCGCTTTTAAACGTTCGATCATTAGGTCCTGACAACCTGCATCTTCAGGTGTTACGGACTGGCGGCTGATCAGGTCTTTTGCAAGTGCCAGTACTGGACTGTCTGTCATCCTTGAGTCTTCCTTACATTTATGAATTAAAAATCGTAGCGTATTGGTCTGCTTTGAAACCGATATGGAGTTGGCCGTCTACGTTCAGAATTGGGCGCTTAATCATCGCTGGGTTGTCAACCAACAGCGCAATAGCATTTTCTTCGTTAAGCGTGTCTTTTTGTTCTTGAGTCAGTTGGCGGAACGTGGTGCCACGTTTGTTGAGAACTTGTTCCCAGCCTAGCGCCTGACAAAATTCAGTCACCATTTGAGCATCAATACCTTGTTTGCGGTAGTCGTGAAAATCAAACGCAATGTTTTCAGCTTCCAACCATTTCTTAGCTTTTTTGATGGTGTCGCAGTTTGGAATGCCGAACATGGTAATTGTCATAATGTTTCCCTTTTTTATTCTGTTTTTACTCTCTAGAGCGCAACGCGCTTTGGGGAGGTATTTCTTGGCTGATTCAGCATCCTATCAAGAAGCAATCAAACTGACAAAACGCTGTGGAGAATAATTTTCATATAGAAGTGGATAACTGGTCTCACATGTCAAAACAGAACTTAATTTGGTATAAAGCGGATAAAAAAACACCTAAATCAAGTGGAAAAGTCGAGTTATTGATCAAACGCAACATCTTACTTGGCAAAAACGAAATAATGATTCAGCACAATTTTAGGAGGTGTCAATGGAATTGAGTCCTGTTTTTGCAAGGCGGCTATATTTGGCCTTGTTGGTGGAAAACCTAGAAAGGCCGAATGTGCCAAAGTTGATCGAAAAAACGGGGTGGCCTCGTCGTACAATTCAAGATGTACTAAAGGCATTACCGGGGATCGGCATTGAACTCATATTCGTTCAAGATGGCCGACGTCATAATGACGGCTATTACCAACTTTCGGATTGGGGACCTTTTGATAGCCAATGGGTTTTAGATCGGGAGAGAGATATCGCTAGCAGTCTTGGATTTCGTGCATAAGCCAGCAATCGCTGGCTTTTTTCATATCTAGGCGTCACTCATTGCAGAGGTAAGCAGAACCCAGCACGCTAAATGAGGTGATGAAATCTTGCGGCGAAACCATAAACACTGTGTCCGCGCCAATGGCCGCAGCATTGTTTTTTAAATCATTCATCGCCCCTTGCATCATCGCGTCATTGGTCATGAAAATGTAGTTATACCAATGGCCCTCACTTCCAGTGACTTCACCTTTGTATTCGCATCGATCAGGGTTGAACTGACCGTCAATGCGAATATGAACATCTTGGCTTTGAGCATGAGTCACATGAGAAGGCATCGTACAACCAGAGAGAAGTACGACAAAAAATCCAAGTAATACCTGTTTCATCCGTTATTTACTCAACATAATGTAAGCCGCAAAGCCAATCCAACTTAACGCAAGTAGCGCCCAAGGCAGCTTACTTGGGGTGTGGGTTGGCGTATTATCCGTGATGTTATCTGACTCGATAACATCTTCTTCATGCTGGCGCAGTTTTTCACGCTGTTGTTTTTTCTTTGCTTTGTCTGCTTGACGATTTCGCTCTTTTTGCTGTTTTTTGTATTGAGCGATGCCTTTTTCGATACCTTGAGCAATCAGTTTGGTTTGTTCTTTCGTTTGACCCGGTTTCTGTGTCGCTTTTGCGATCTTCATGGCTTCGGTTTGAGTTTCTAGAGAAGGAACTGGGGTTGCAGGGGTTCTTTTTTTCATGTTTCTCATCGACGTCACTGTAAATCTGCGTTTAGTTTACCTGCGTAAGATGATGAAATGAACTTTAGTTCTCATCTTTGCTTGCTTGCAACTCTGAATCGATCGGTTAAAGTGGCGTTTTTATGAAACTAAGAAGACGATATTGTGCGCTACTCATTTGACCAATATGACGCTCATGGATTTTTGAAAGCGCCTATTCTTGTTTGGCTAGGATGGATGTTTCTGGCTCGCTCTTGGGTGGTTTTTGCAATGGCGGGTGTTAGCCGAGAAAGCGGCAGCAAGCTTTTGTCCATTGTCTATCCTGATTCCAGCACGTTGTATTTAGGTTTGTCGATTGGTATTCCAAGCCTGTTATTGATGTGGCTGATGGGATTGCGTCACCCAGATCGTGGTTGGGTAAATCAAATAACGCGATATGGCCGTGAGATGACTTTGATCTTGTGCGGTATTCAACTCGCTCAGACCATGTATCATGTGTACCTAGAACATGGTGTATTCAATTGGGCAAATGCCCTAACCATCACCTTATTAACTTGGTTTATGATCTATCTTCTCAACGGAAGATGGGTAAAAGACTGTTTTAACGTGCCACAGCTTGAGCACGATGCGAAACAGCCTTCAAAAAATTAAAAACAATAATTTCCCGCAATGGGGCAAAGTATAGAGGATACCTCAATGTCACAAGCTCAAACGGCGATCGTGCCAGAAGCAGGGCCATTTGCACTGTACACTCAACTAAAAGTGAACCAAAACCGTGAAAACGTATTGGCGAAACTGAAAGCGCTTCCTGAGCTGGTTAAAGACTTAAACAACAGTCAACCGGGCGCTAATCTGACGATTTCCATCGCATTCACCAAATCATTCTGGCAGCACCTAAATATTGACGCACCAGAAGAGCTGATTGATTTCCCGCAACTTGGTGAAGGCGACATTATTGCGCCAACAACAGATGTTGATGTGCTTATTCACTGCCATTCTACTCGCCACGATTTGCACTTTTACGTACTGCGCAAATTCCTAACCGATATCGCAGAAGATGTGACGGTCGTGGATGAAACGTACGGCTACCGCTACCTAGATGCACGTGACATGACGGACTTTATCGACGGCACAGAAAACCCGAAAGGGGACGCTCGCGCTGACGTAGCATTGGTAAAAGATGGCCCATATGCTGGTGGCAGCTATGTTATGGTTCAACGTTTTGAGCACAACTTGCCAGCTTGGAATCGCCTAAATATCAAAGCTCAAGAGAAAGTTATTGGTCGCACCAAACCCGATTCAGTCGAGCTAGAAGACGTACCGGCAGCATCTCACGTTGGTCGAGTTGATATTAAAGAAGAAGGCAAAGGTTTGAAGATTGTTCGTCATAGCTTGCCATACGGCACAGTGACTGGCGCGCACGGTCTGTTGTTCATCTCTTACTGCAATACCCTTCACAATATCAAAGTGATGCTAGAGAGCATGTACGGTGTAACCGACGGTAAAACAGACCAACTGCTTCGCTTCACTAAAGCAGTAACAGGCGCTTACTTCTTCGCTCCTTCACAAGAAATGCTAGCAGAACTGGCCATTAAGTAATTAATAGTTAAAAGTTTCCAAAGCCCTCCATTCGGAGGGTTTTTTGTTTTCTATTCTCTCATTCCAATCTCTATTCAAAAAACGCTAAACCTTTCTGTTTCTTGGTCGATAAGTATCCAAAGCCTTAATTTATTTGGAGTCTGTGTCTCTTGGCTATCACCGTTAATACCAATGTTGCAGCACTTGTCGCACAACGTCATTTGACCAGTGCAACGGATATGCTGAATCAATCCATGGAGCGTTTGTCTTCAGGGAAGCGTATTAACAGCGCAAAAGATGACGCGGCAGGCCTGCAAATCTCCAATCGTCTGCAATCACAAATGCGTGGTTTGGATGTGGCGGTTCGTAACGCTAATGATGGCATCTCTATCATGCAAACCGCAGAAGGCGCGATGAATGAGGTGACGAACATCATGCAACGTATGCGTGATTTGTCGCTTCAGTCGGCTAATGGCTCAAACAGCCAAGCCGAGCGTACCGCGTTGCAAGAAGAAGTCACTGCGTTAAACGATGAGTTGAACCGCATTGCGGAAACCACATCTTTTGGTGGACGCAAACTGTTGAATGGCGCATTCGGCAAATCGTCTTTTCAAATCGGTGCTGCTTCTGGTGAAGCCGTACAGATTGAGTTGAAATCGATGCGCACTGACGGGCTGGACATGGGGGGCTTTAGTTATGTCGCTCAAGGGCGTGCTGATTCTGATTGGCAGGTAAAAGAGAACGCCAATGATCTGACGATGTCTTTCACCAACCGTTCTGGCGAGACGGAAAAAATCCAAATCAATGCCAAAGCCGGTGATGATATTGAAGAACTCGCGACCTACATTAATGGTCAAACCGACAAAGTGACGGCTTCTGTTAATGAAAAAGGTCAGTTACAGATCTTTATGGCAGGAGAAGAAACCGCCGGAACGATTTCATTCTCAGGAGATCTTGCGAGTGAGCTTGGGATGTCGTTGAAAGGTTATGATGCGGTCAATAACCTGAACATCACAACCGTTGGTGGGGCGCAGCAAGCTGTCGCTGTACTAGACACGGCGATGAAATTTGTCGATAGCCAACGTGCCGAGTTAGGTGCATATCAAAATCGCTTCAATCATGCGATCAATAATCTAGATAACATCCACGAAAATTTAGCGGCATCGAACAGTCGTATTCAAGATACTGATTACGCCAAAGAAACCACGCAAATGGTGAAGCAGCAGATCTTGCAACAAGTCAGTACCACTATTTTAGCCCAAGCTAAACAGGCGCCAAACCTCGCTCTTACCTTGCTTGGTTAGGTGATTTGGATTCTTAATTTCAACGCAAAATCAGGTTGTATCGACAGCTCGAAAAGAAGCTTTAGCGAAAAATTGAAGTTTTTTTGCTTTTTTATCTGCTTCATCACGATTCCCTTTCCAAACGAACTTTTTTCAAAAAAATCCAAAAAATTCCCTAAAGAAATCAGGTTGAGCGCCGTTAATAAAAGTAACTTTGAGAGAACTACTTGGTTTTCCGAGACGT
>NZ_JAPEID010000055.1:0-24857 GCF_028823755.1 Vibrio sp. VP6 | reverse complement strand
TTTAAACCTTGAGAGATTTGACCTAATCCAGCCTCTTGTCTATCTCTAAGAACCCTCTCTCTAATTTCTGCCCATCGCTTTTCATCGCTCGCGGTATACCTCAACTCTTCCTGACGCTCTCTACGTTGGCGAGCTGCTCGCTGTCTAGTTGTTTCTTGTCTTTCTTTTGGGGCTACAGGAGCGGATTCATATCTCATGGAAGTCGGTTTTACTGATAAATAAAAACGATAATAACAATATTTTCAAGTGTTTATCATCCACAAGAAGACAATCTGATGATTTAACCAATCAAATAGGCAATCTGACAGGCTAAATAAATATAATGTAGACTCAATCGTGTTGAGTTGCATTCTATCGAATAACTTTTTGTAGGATAAAATGAACGAAACAGATCTTGTAGAGTGTTTGGTCTAGCGAGTTTTGGGGCAAAATGCGTTGCAGTTATTAAATGGTGAAGTGTTTTTCCTCGTATTCTTCAACCAATGCTGCGAGCCTTTCAAGCTCGTCTCCTTCAGGAGTGCCGGATTCGGCTACATCAAGCAGTGATTTAATTCGCTTCAACGCGGCCATGTAATCACTTTCAGAAATTTCAAGGCCCAACTCATCCAATGTTACTTCAGCTAGTTCATCACTATGCGCAGTGTGGGGCGTCATCCCCTTGACCAGTTCTTTTTCAGATAACCGTTTTTTGCTCACAACTCGTCTTCCATTCAAGATAAGATTAGATAATTTATAGCATACTGAGTTATTAACTACGGGTAAGGTTTGTCCTGAAACACGGGATGGGGCATTAGTTAGTTCTATTGCCGAAGCGACGAGATCAGAAGCGGGTTAGAGCAGAGGTGATTTACGAAACAACCTGTTGGACAATTGGGAAACAGCTTGTTTCACGAATAAATCTCATGACGGCTTCTTGCGCTCTAAACACATCTTGGGGCATAACTGTTTTAGCTGGCAGTTTCGCTCTCTATCTGAATTCTGTGACTGAATCCGTTGTTGCGCCTCACGAATAAGTGAATATTTATTCGTGAGGAGGGGTTAGATGAAGACGTCAGATTGAATGGATAACATAGCTACTTGCTCGACTAAATAGAAAAATGAATGACCTATCGTTCCGCTAGCATCTGAAGCGATGCGCTCCACTAATTCGGACAACACTCACAACATTCAAAGTCTCAAATTGACAATATTTATTACTCAAACTCGATATTAGGAAAATGCCGGAGTTTGACCGTAAAGTGTTGGACTCGTTACGAGAACCATTGGAATCGGGTGAGATCATCATTTCGCGCGCGCAGGGTAAAACGCGTTTTCCTGCTCGTTTTCAGCTGGTGGGCGCGTTGAATCCAAGCCCAACTGGCTATTACGAAGGGAATCAAGCTCGCACTAACCCTCAAGCTATTTTGCGTTACTTAGGTCGTTTATCGGGACCGCTTCTCGACCGTTTTGATATGTCGTTAGAAATTCCATCCTTACCGAAAGGCACGTTGGCGGAAGGTGGTGACCGAGGTGAACCCACGGAACTCGTCAAAGAGCGCGTCAGTCTTGCTCGCGAGAGCATGCTCAATCGAAACGGCAAAGTAAACGCACTGCTTGGCAGCCGTGAGATTGAGGCATTTTGTCCGTTGCAAAAAAGCGATGCAGAATTTCTCGAAACTGCACTGCATCGGCTGGGGTTATCGATTCGTGCCTATCATCGCATCATTAAAGTGGCCCGTACGATAGCGGATTTAGAAGGTGCTGAGCAGATTAAGCGTTCTCATTTGGCGGAAGCGCTCGGGTATCGCGCGATGGACCGATTGCTGAAACAACTCACGGCTCAAGCCGTGTAGTGGTCATTTGAGAGGAGTTCGCGGCGAGTATTCATATGTTCGCCGCGAGAACCACGTTAGAAGCTGTAGTTAAAGCCTAACGACAAAAGGTATTCATTTTCGTCATAAAAGGTGATGTTTGAATCGGTTTGGCTATAACCCGCGAAGGAAATGAACGACCAGTTCTGCCAATCAAACACGTTTTGGTATTCGTACGCGGCAAACAAGCTCAAGGTGTCATCACTGCGCGTTTTCGCAAAAGTTTGGCTAGCCGATTGATAATCTTTGAGTGCATAGCCTGCGGTTAAGGCTAAACGATGACGGTTGATGAACTTAAACCAACTTACGTCAAAGGCATAAGAGTCATACGATTCTGCTTTTCCATCCGCATCTTGGTTGATATAGGTGAACGCGGGTTGCAGTAGCGATGTTTGGTCTAGTGAAATACGATATTCGCCTTTTACGTAATAAATACTGGCATCACGCGCGAGTGAACGGTCGGTGACTTCATCTTGTTCGACATCTTTATCGGCATAAGCTAAATCAAGGGTGAAGTTTCTATCGACCAAACCTTTGATTTGAAATCGATAGGCGTTACCACCTTCATCCGTTGTTTGACGAGCCGTACCTACTTGATAAGGATTACGCCACGTTTCGCCTTTGAGGACGGTCGGAAGGTAAGAGACATCCAATACGGTGCCTGACGGCAGTTCGTACTGATAGCCTAATTGAAAAGCCAGCGTACCGACTGCCACATCGGAACGCGTTGTACCAGCATACACTTGGTGGTTGAGCTGGTGACCAAACGTGTAGGCGACACTTCCGAGCGGCGCTGCGATGACGGTTGTGTCGCTTTCAGCGCTTTGCTCTAACGAGTCGATGGTTTTGCTGTTGTCGGTATTAAAGTTCGATTCCGATGAAATCACACCAGCATTGATTGAGATTTCGCCGCTGAACCCTGCCGTTTCAGCGAGTTGAGCCTGAGCAGCACTGACGACAAAGGCCAAAGGCAAAAGGGTTAGCCTTGGTTTCATTCGTTATCTCCTTGTTGTCGAATGAATATTGTGATTTTGATATGAGTTTGGTTTTACATAAAACAAATCTGACCATTCTCACAAATGTTCCAATGTGGCAACGGAGCAGTATAATTACACGCTGTTTTATTACTCACACCTTATCACTGTTGTTTGGTTATCATGTTGGCATATTTGTTATTTTTTTTTAACGCTTCTTTTGTGATCCTCAATTCTGCGATTTGTTCACTCGTAATTTGTGTCATCGCTATTTTTAAGATCCTACTTCCGACCGCGCAGTTAAAAGCTAAAGGGACGGAAGCTGCCAACAAAGTGATGTGGATTTGGGCGACCGTCAATGCGGGGATTCTTGCCTTGTCTAACCGTGTGGAGTGGGACGTTCAAGGCATCGAGAATCTGAAAAAAGATGGTTGGTATTTGCTGATCAGCAATCACCTCAGTTGGACAGATATTGTTGTACTGTGCTGCGTATTTAAAGATCGCATTCCAATGCCGAAGTTTTTCCTCAAACAACAACTGCTGTATGTGCCGTTTATTGGTATGGCATGTTGGGCGTTAGACATGCCTTTCATGCGTCGTTACTCTCGTGAGTATTTAATTCGTAACCCTCACAAACGTGGCCAAGATTTGGCAACCACACGTCGTTCGTGTGCCAAGTTCAAGCATACTCCAACCACGGTTGTGAACTACGTGGAAGGTACACGCTTTACTCAAGAGAAGCAGCGTAAAAGCAAAGCGGGCTACCAACATCTGTTGCAACCCAAATCAGGCGGTATTGCTTACACATTGGCGGCAATGGGCGAGCAATTTGAGAACATCATCGATGTGACCCTCGCGTATCCAGAGAATACGGACAAACCTTTTAAAGACATGCTGATGGGGCGCATGACTAAGATCGTGGTCCATGTGAAAGTGTTGCCAGTTGATGAGCAGGTGTTAGGGGATTACTTCAACGACAAGCCGTACAAGCGCCAATTCCAGCAATGGTTAGGGGATGTGTGGCAAGAGAAAGACCAACTGCTACAAGAGATTCACAAATAAAAAGGGGAGCCATGTGCTCCCCTGTTTTCTGTACGTTGCGCTTATTTTAGCGTTAGCAAGTAGTTCACCAGTGCAAAGTATTCATCCATTGATTTGATGCTTTGTGCTTGAACTAGGTATTTGTTATTTACGATAACCGCAGGAACGCCTGTCAAACCGCTGTTTTCGAACTGCTTGTCCATACGACGAACCATTGAATCAACCGCGAAGCCGTTGTAAGCCGCGTCAAATTTCTTCGCGTCTATGCCTTCATCTAGGAAGATTTGGCGAAGTTCAGCGTCGTCACGAGGTGGTTTGCGCATGTTGTGGATGCGGTTAAACATCACAGGCACCATTTGATCTTCAACCTTCATTGCGACCATCGTGGCGAATGCTTTGCTCATTGAAGGGCCCATATTGCCACCCATGAAAGACACGTGGTTCTTTTGCAGTTTGGTGCCTTCAGGTAGCTGCTTTTTAAGCTGCTGGATAACTGGTTCAAAGGTATTACAGTGTGGGCAGTAGAATGAGAAGAACTCAGTCACTAAAGGCTTCTTTGATACTTCAAGATCCAATACTTTGTAATGTTCACCTTCTTTGAATTGCGCTGCATGTGCCGACAGGCTTAGCATCAGCATAGAAAACAGTGCGAACAGTTTTTTCATCTAAATATCTCCATTTTGAATTGTTCGGCCTGACTTACCATTGAGGCATTAAAGACAGTGGTGCTTCTTCTAAGCTGGCAATCTGCTCTTTAAATGCAAGGACCTGACCTTCCCAGTATTTTGGCTCATTAAACCATGGAAAAGCGAGTGGAAATGCCGGGTCATGCCAACGTTTTGCTAGCCATGCCATATAGTGCACCATTCGTAGACCGCGAAGCGGCTCGATTAGTTTCAATTCCGCGGCGTTAAAATCGCAAAACTCTTGATACGCCTCTAAAATGATGTCCAGTTGCATCAGCTTATCTTGGCGTTCGCCGTTAAGTAGCATCCACAAATCTTGTACGGCAGGGCCGTTGCGCGAGTCATCTAAATCGACAAACATTGGGCCGTCGCGCCACAAGATGTTACCCGGATGGCAATCGCCATGCAGACGAATCGTTGTGAAGCTGTCTTGCCAGTGGTTTTCGATGGCTTTGATGAGCATGTCCAAGTCATTGAAAAAGCTGTTTTCTAAATGCATCGGGATCATATTGGCGTTTTGCAAAATCTCACGTGGTTGGTAGAGATACTCTTGCAAACCAATGGTAGGGCGATGTTGAAAAGCTTGTCGGCTGCCGACTTTATGGATGCGTCCTAAAAAGCGACCAACTCCTTCAAGCTGCTCTAAGTTATCGACTTCAAACTGACGACCGCCTACGCTTTCGAAGAGAGCGAACCCATAGCCTTGATAGTGGTGCAGGGTGTTGCCATTGATGCGTACGGGTGGGGCGACGGGGATTTCGTTATCAATCAGCTCAAGCGTGAAATCGTGCTCTTCTTGAATCTGCTCGTTGCTCCAACGTTCCGGACGATAGAACTTCACGACGTAGCGACGGCGCTCTTCATCGGTAAATTGATACACACGGTTTTCGTAACTGTTGAGAGGCAGAAAGCCCGATTCAGCACGAATGCCAATGCTTTCTAACGCGTACCACATGAAATCAGGGGTGAGGGCGTCAAAGTTAAACATACTTTGGGACATATAAATAAAAAGGCTCATTACTGAGCCTTTTTCCATTAATTATCGACGTTGTCGTTACAGCTTTTTGATAAACCGACTTTCAACTTCGATAGTGAATTCGTTGCTCTTATCGGTGAGTATAAACTGAATTGTGGTGATCGCAGAGTTTAGCTTGTCAGGATCGGCACCAAGGCTCATTGGCAAGTTCAACACTTCCCCTGGCTCAACTTGAATTGTTTGTTTGCCGTACCAACTCACATCGTTCAATCCTTTTACATCCAGATTGTATTCTTGGACTTGTTGAGTTTTGTTGATCACTTTTAGGGTGTAGGTGTTTTCTACTTCGCCAGCGCTGTTCACGCGGAACAGTTGGTTACGGTCGCGAATCACGCTCATGCCTGCAGGATCGACGGCGGCGATTTGAGCGAAGAACAGACCAATCATCACCAAGAGTACCGCGCCGTAGCCCAGTAGCTTAGGTCGCATCACTTTGGTGTGTTTGCCCGATAGACGGTGTTCGGTGGTGTAGCTGATTAAGCCTTTTTCGTAGCCCATGCGATCCATGGTGTTGTCACACGCATCAATACAAGCGCCACAGTTGATACATTCATACTGCAAGCCGTCACGGATATCGATGCCAGTTGGACACACCTGCACACACAGGTCACAGTCAATACAGTCACCTAAGCCCAGTTGTTTTGGATCGGCTTTACGTGAACGTGGACCGCGCTTTTCACCACGTTTGGTATCGTAACCGACGATGAACGTGTCTTTGTCGAACATCGCTGATTGAAAACGCGCGTAAGGACACATGTGAATACACATGATTGAGCGCATCCAACCTGCGTTGCCGTAAGTACAGATGGCAAAGAACATCACCCAGAATACTGGCCAGAAGTTCGCGTTGAAGGTGAAGAAATCAATCACCAGTTGTTTCATCGGCACAAAGTAACCAACAAAGGTGAATCCTGTGGCGAGCGCGATAGCAAACCAAGCGATGTGCTTGAGTGTTTTACGCATGGCTAAGTTGGCGGTGAGTTTATTGGCGTCTTGTTTGCGACGTTTATTCGCGCTGCCTTCGAGTTTTTCTTCAAACCAGATGTACATGAAGGTCCACACGGTTTGCGGGCAGAGATAGCCACACCAGACTCGGCCTAAAAAGGTGGTAATGAAGAACAGGCCAAACGCGGCGATCACAAAGAGCAGAGCGAGTAGGGTCAGATCTTGCGGATAAAGCGTGGTGCCGAAAAAGTTGAACTGCTGGTTGCCGATATCAAGCAAGATCGCTTGTCGCTCGCCGTATGGGATCCACGGTACCAAAGCAAACAGTAGCAGTAAGAACCAACCGCCGTAGCGACGCAGTTTTTGGTAAGTCCCTTTACTTTCTCGAACGTAGATGCGATTGCTTGGGTTAAAACGATCCCCGTTTCCTTTATGGGTTTTCGGGTTGAAAGTCTTGGGAGTCACATCTTTGATATCGATCTTATCCTGACTCATGCACTCATCCTTCTTAGGCTTTTTTATAATGTACGGCGGCATTTCTGGTGATGTCGCTCTGTGACATTGCTATTAATTATTTTAGTTAATACTGATAAACGGCGATTATACAAGCAATAACAATTCCTTTTCTTTAACGCAGTCTACGTTTAACAACAAAAGTCAGTACAGTTAACCTAATAAACGGCTGAACAGTTATAACTGTATTAAAAATCTATTTGATTTAGTTATAAAAAAAGCGACTCTGAGGAGTCGCTTCGAAAGTCGTGAGACGTGTTTATTTGATGATGCCGCGAGCACGTAAGATGGCGGTTTTGAAGTCATCTTCTTGGTCTTTCTTCAGGCCTGGGATCATTTCGTCTTTGCTGCTGTTGCGCATTTTAAGATGGTAGATCAGTACGTCGTCGGAGAGATCTTCCAACTTGCCGTCGTAGCCTGCCTCTTGCGCCAGTTTGACGATGAATTGCAGCAGGTTCATTTCTTGGTCTTTTTGCCACTCAGGCTCTAATAGCTCAAGTAGCTCTTCTATGCGATGACACTTCATTTCTTTCTCCACAATATTTATAAGTATTTGCGCTTAAGGTATCAAATTGCATCGCGAAGACAAATAGAAAAGGAAGGAAAAGAAAAAGCGCAGCTGGCGCCGCGCTTTTGGTTAAGCTGCTTTGATAACTTTGGTTGTAACACTCGACACTATTGCTGTCTTCTCAACCAGTGTCATAGCTGGCGCAACTTGTTTTGCCTTAGATGCAGTAGTGAAGCCACTGCGGCGGCGCATTGCACTTGTATTGGTGTGTGCGAACCTGACTGTAGTTGGGCGCATTCGATTACCTAACTGCCAGGCATATCCATTGCCGATGTAATGGCCTGATTCATTATGAGTTGAGCTTCAACTGCTTGAAGGGTGGCTCTTTTGGCTTTCGCCAGTCCAATAAATGAGTCAGGAATACCGATATGCATGCATATCATGTATAGGTTAGCACCCTTGTTATAATTGGTCGATAGTTGAGCAATTGAATTCTCTCGATTTTGTTATTTTGTCGCTCGGATCGACGCAAAAATTTGTTTTGATCCCATGATCAGCAGTAGTAGTATGAGATCTCGACAAAGGAGGTGCATATGTCATTTTTGAAGAAGACACTTGCGAGCTTTGGGATCGGCAGCGCTAAGGTAGATTCGATTCTAAATCAGGATGTGCTTTATCCCGGTCAAAGTGTGGATGTTTCTATTCACGTTTATGGTGGCGCGACAGAACAAGCGATCGATAATATCGATATGAAGCTTTGTTGCCGCTACATCGCAGAGGCTCCGGACGACCGTGGTGCGCGAGAAGGGCACAGCATGCGTCGAGTACCGCAAACGCATGTCTTGGCGAAATGGAATCTCCCGTACGCCTTTACGATTCATCCTGGTGAAGAGCGCACCTTTGACGTCAAACTCGACGTGCCTTGGAACACACCAGTGACCATTGGCGATGCAAAAGTCTGGCTAGAAACCGGCTTAGATGTGGCGATGGCGCTTGACCCTACCGACAAAGACATTCTCACCGTTAGACCCGACCCACTTATGGATGCCATATTGTCAGCGTTTGAAGCCCAAGGCTTGCGTATTCGCCAAGTCGAATGCGAAGAGGTAAAAGGTTTCGAACTGCCATTTGTACAAGAGTTTGAAATGGTGCCCACTGATGGCCCATATCATGGCGTATGGCGCGAGTTAGAGTTTGTCGCGCATCGCGATGAGCAAAACCTCAAGCTTTGGTTTGAGATTGACCGCACTCGCAGTGGCTCTCGCGGTATGCTTGCCAGCTTGCTCGGCAGTGGAAAACTCAAGCGCGAACTGTGTATTCCGGTGACAACAAACCTGGAAGACGTGGGTGAGCTTGTCCTCAATTACCTCGACCAAACGACCGCGATTCACGAGTCTTAATTTTAGCTTACACGTGTACGCTTAATGTGCCATACTAGAGCGAATATTCAAAACTCTAGTATAGGCGCATTGATGTCCTCATCGCAGAAACCTCAATACAGTCAAAGTGAAGAGCTCGCCAACACCATCACGCACGGTATTGGGATGATTTTCGGCATTGTCGGGTTAATCCTGTTGTTAATCAAAGCGACAAACCACCAAGCTGACACATTGACCGTGACAAGCATGGCGATCTACGGCTCCAGTATTATTGTGCTGTTTTTAGCCTCAACGCTGTACCACGCGATCCCTCACCCTAAAGCGAAACGCTGGCTGAAAACCTTCGACCATTGCGCTATTTATCTGCTTATTGCTGGCAGTTACACGCCATTTTTGTTGGTGAGTTTACGCACGCCACTTGCGTTTGGCTTGATGATAGTTATCTGGAGCATTGCTTTGCTCGGCATCATCATGAAGGTCGCGTTTGTTTATCGCTTTAAGAAGTTGTCGCTGATGACTTATTTGGTGATGGGATGGCTGTCGTTGATTGTGATTTATCAGCTGGCGATCAATCTGGATATCGGTGGACTTACGCTGCTTGCGGTGGGCGGTTTGGTGTACTCGCTAGGGGTGATTTTCTACGTAGCGAAGCGCATTCCCTTTAACCATGCGATTTGGCACGGCTTCGTTTTAGCGGGTTGTGTGTGTCACTTCTTCGCGATTTATTACTTTGTCGAGCCTATCTAAACTTAGCGACCTAAGCCTCACGCGTCAGCGTGGCAAGATACGCTCGACAAAGAATATCAGACCCGTATTAGCGAGTTTTCACTTCTAACACTTTGGCAGAAAACTGGTATTGCTGAGATTGCGGCACGGCCAGTTTAATGCTCTTACCTTGTTCTGCTTGCTGTGGTCTCAGGTAAGTATCCGCCATTCGTTTGATGGATTGCCAAACCGTGACCTTTTCTTTCGCCAGTTGCTTGCCAGACATATCAAACACTTGTACCTCAACTTCCACCTGAATGACAGATTGAGAGCTTTGGTTGGTGATAGACGTTGGCAGTACCAGTTCTCCATCTTCGTAGCTCGTAGAGCCAATCAGTACGTCAACCCCTGAGTCTGACAACTGCAAGGTTGGTTTTTTCGCGTTCACAACCACGGTGGTACCGACGGTTTTTGTTACGACCGGAATTGTCGCAATCGCAGGAGCTGCGACAGTTTCAACCGCGCTGGTTGTGGTTTGGGCTACGGCCTCTTTTGGCGCAGAACTTGTCATCACGTATTCCCAAGTAAAGTCATCGTTCAACTTCACTTCTCGACCGTCGGCTAAAGTGACGACTTCAGCGGCGTAGGCGGATGAGGTGGCGAGTAGGGTCGCCAGAGTGATCCATGTTTTCATTGTCATACCTTTTATTTGTGTCTGCTTAACGGCGCCAAAACGCAGGGAAGAACAGTACAAGAATAGTCAGAATCTCCAAGCGGCCCATCAACATACCAAAGCTTAGAAGCCATTTAGCGGCATCTGGTAGTGGCGCGAAGTTACCGGTTGGGCCGATCACGCTACCCATGCCAGGACCCACGTTGGCAACGGCGGTGATTGAGCCAGAAATGCTGGTCACGGGATCAAGACCAAGGGCACTTAAACAGCCAGCGATAAAGATGATGGTGATAAAGAACATCAACCCAAACGCCACCACAGAGCGCACGATGTCGTCGTTCACAGGACGTTGGTTGTAACGTTGCACGAAAACGCCGGATGGATGAATCAGTTTCATGATCTGTTTGTTCAACAGCGTCATAGCAATTTGGAAACGGAAGATTTTAATCCCGCCTGCGGTTGAGCCAGAACATGCCCCAGCCATCATTAAGAAGGCAAAGAGCGTGGTTGGCAGAGCGCCCCAAGCGGTGAAATCTTCCAAGCCGAACCCGGTGGTTGTCACCACAGAAACGATGTTGAACATCGACACTCGCAGGGCATCCAAAATGGTGTAACCATCGCGAATCACTAGCCAAGCGGCAACCACTAAGCTTGAGAACAAGAACAAGTATGCAAAGCCTCGTACCTGTGCATCTTTGACCAGAATATCGATGCTGCGTTTGCGTAGAGCGGCAACAAACAATAGAAATGGCAGACCGCCCAAGAACATGAAAGTGGTCGCGACCCAGTGCGCGCCGTTGGAGAAGTTGTTCATTGAGCTATCGGAGGTCGAGTAACCGCCGGTAGATAGGGTGGTAAAGGCGTGGTTGATCGCTTCAAACAGGTTCATGCCCGTCAGAACATAGCCACCAATGCACATGCCCGTTAAGATCAGATACACCAACACGATGTTCTTCGCTACGGTTTTGGCTCTTGGGCTGCTTTTATCTGACCAGTCGGACGATTCCGTTTGGAACAGCTTCATACCACCGACGTTCAACATGGGTAGGATTGCCACCGCCATTACGATAAAGCCAATGCCACCCAGCCATTGCAAGATGGAGCGCCATAACAAAATGCTCGGCGCCATGTTGTCCAAGCCACTGAGCACTGTGGAGCCCGTGGTGGTGATCCCCGACATGGTTTCGAAGTAGGCATCGGTGAAGCTGATGTGGTTAATGAACACAAATGGCAACGCGGCGAACGCGCTGGCGATGGTCCAGACCAAACTGGTGATGAGGAACATGTCGCGCACACTGAGTTTGAACTTGGCGGTTCGGCCAATCGTCAAACAGATGAAGGCGGCAAGGTGCGTGATCACAACGGCTTGGGCGAAATCGAGGAAACCGCCCGTACCTGTGAAGAAAGCGACCAAAGTCGGCACGTACATAAAAAGGGCCAGTTTGGATAAAACCAGCCCGATAACAAACAGTACGGGACGTAAGTTGACCATAGGAAAATCCTAGAGGAAGAATGGGCTCGGCTGGAACAGCGCTTCGACGTCTGGTACGTACTTTTTGTCGACCAAGAACATCACGACGTGGTCATCTTGCTCGATGACGGTACGATCGTGTGCGATAAGAACTTCTTCGCCACGAACGACAGCACCAATGGTGGTTCCCGGTGGCAGTTTAATGTCGCCAATCGCTCGGCCAACCACTTTGGATGTGGTTTCGTCACCGTGCGCTACGGCTTCGATAGCTTCCGCCGCACCGCGACGCAGAGACGATACGTTTACGATGTCTGCACGGCGAACGTGCGTCAGCAAGGCGGAAATGGTTGCTTGCTGTGGTGAGATGGCCACATCAATCACGCCGCCTTGGACTAAGTCAACGTACGCGCCGCGTTGGATCAGTACCATCACCTTCTTCGCGCCCATGCGTTTTGCCAGCATAGCGGACATGATGTTGGTTTCATCTTCGTTGGTGAGAGCGATGAATACGTCAACTTGGTCGATGTTTTCTTCAGTCAGCAGTTCTTGGTCTGCGGCATCGCCACAGAACACGATGGTGTTCTCTAATTGTTCAGACAGCTTTTCTGCACGCTGATAGTCGCGCTCAATCAGCTTCACGCTGTAAGTTTGCTCTAGGCGTTTTGCCAAGCTTGCGCCGATGTTACCCCCGCCAACAATCATGATGCGGCGGTAAGGTTTTTCTAGGCGCTGTAGCTCACTCATTACAGAGCGAATGTGGTTGCTTGCGGCGACGAAGAACACTTCATCATCGGCTTCAATAATGGTGGTGCCTTGCGGGCGAATCGGACGGCCTTGACGGAAAATCGCTGCCACACGGGTATCGATGTGCGGCATGTGCTCACGCAAAGCAGACAGCGCGTTACCCACCAACGGGCCACCGTAGTAGGCTTTTACCGCCACTAGGCTGACTTTCTGTTCAGCAAAGCTCACCACTTGCAGCGCGCCCGGGTATTGGATCAGACGTTCGATGTAGCTGGTTACCAGCTCTTCTGGTGCAATCAGGTGGTCGACGGGGATCGCACCAGACTTAAATAGGGCTTCTTTTTCTGCCAAGTATTCTGGAGAGCGAATACGTGCAACGCGGTTTGGGGTGTTGAATAGAGTGAACGCGACCTGACAGGCGGCCATGTTGGTTTCATCAGTGTTGGTTACTGCGACGAGCATATCGGCGTCTTGCGCACCAGCTTCGTGCAGCACGTCGGGGTGGCTCGCATGGCCATTGACCACACGCAGGTCGTATTTGTCCTGCAATTCACGCAGTCGGTCGGCATTGTTGTCGACGATGGTGATGTCGTTGTTTTCACCCACTAGGTTTTCTGCCAGTGTGCCGCCAACCTGACCTGCACCAAGAATAATGATCTTCATACTCTTTTCTCGTTATCTGAAAAAGGCGATTGAAATCACTCCAATCGCCCTATTTAGCATGCTGTTACGCGTGTGTTTTAGTTAGCACTGCGTAGTAGAAACCATCCATATCTTCTTCGCCTGGTAGAATTTGACGACCAGGCTGGTCGGGATCAGAATCCAGCAGTTGCGCATCCGCGGTACGTGCTAAAAACGCTTTTACTTGCTCCACGTTTTCTTGCGGTGTGATTGAACAAGTCGCGTAAACCATTGTGCCGCCGGGTTTCAGTTGCATCCACATGGCATCAAAAATTTCACTTTGCAGCTCTGCTAATGCGGCGATGTCGTCTGCACGACGTAGCCATTTGATGTCTGGGTGACGACGAATCACGCCAGTCGCAGAACATGGGGCATCCAGCAAAATGCGATCAAATTGCTCGCCTTGCCACCATTCTTGTGGATTACGCGCATCACCGCAAACCACTTTTGCCTGAAGGTTGAGACGCTTCAGGTTTTCATGCACACGTTTCAAGCGTGTGTCGTCGCAGTCAATCGCGACCACTTCACTACCCGACGTGCGCTCTAGAATGTGCGCAGTCTTGCCACCTGGCGCAGCACAGCAATCTAAAATCAGTTCGCCGTCTTGTGGTTTTAGGTAGTTGATCGAAAGCTGCGCTGCCGCATCTTGGACCGAAACCCAACCTTTATCAAAGCCAGGTAGCTTCATCACGTCACATGGTGCGGCCAATTTTATGGCGTCCATTGCTTCTGTGTGTGGCGTGCTATCAATGTTTTCATTTTTGAGTAGCGCAAGGTATTCATCACGAGTGTGGTGTTGATGGTTCACACGCAGCCACATTGGAGCTTTTTGGTTGTTCGCTTCAACAATGCTTTCCCATTGCTGTGGGTAGGCCTCTTGCAGCAGTTTTAGTAACCAGCTTGGGTGGCCGTACTTGCCAGCGTTGTTGCTGACGGCCATTTGGTCGAGTTCTTCTTGGTTGCGTTGGTAGTTACGCAATACAGCGTTAATCAAACCACGCAGACGAGGACCTTTCAGCTCTTTAGTGCCTTCGACCGTTTCACCGACTGCTGCGTGCGCAGGAATACGCATGAAGCTCAGTTGGTAAATGCCAACCAGAATTAGGTGATGGAATACACGTTGTTTGCCTTTGAGCGGCTTATCCATCAACTGGTTTGCGATCATTTCTAGGCGAGGTAGGTAACGTAGCGCACCGTAACAGATCTCTTGTAGCAGAGCGTGGTCACGAGGTCGTACCGTTTGTTGAGCCGCTGGAAGAGCGCTTGAAAGTGAGTGGCCCTTGTCGACGACAAGATACAGGACGTTAGCAGCCGCAGCGCGAACATTCATGATGAGTACCTTAAAGTAAAGGAGGGCATCTCTGCCCTCTAAAAGTTCGTATTATTGGGGATGATAACCCCTTGTATGGCTTAAACCAGCAGAGTGCCGACTTCAAACCAAGCAGCACGTGAGTTCAGAATATCCTGAACTGACATGGCTTTTTTGCCAGGAACTTGCAGTTGCTCTAGCACCAGTACACCGTTGCCTGTCGCAACATAAATACCGGTTTTATCTGCTTGCACGATGGTGCCGGCTGGCTTGTCACTGGTTTGCTCTGCCACACGGCTTTGCCATACTTTGATGCTATTTTCTGCCGCCTCAAAGTGGCTCATTGGCCATGGGTTAAATGCACGAACGCAGCGCTCAATGTGCGCCGCATCGTCGTTCCAGTTGATGCGTGCTTCTTCTTTGCTGAGTTTTTTCGCATAGTTCGCTAGCTCATCGTCTTGCTTCACTGGCACTGCTTTACCCGCAGCAATGTCTGCTAGGCAGTCAATCAGGGCTTCTGGACCAAGCTCAGCCAATTTTTCGTACATTGAAGCGCTTGTATCTGTCGCTTCGATTGGCAGAGTTGCAATCTTCAGCATATCACCGGTGTCGAGACCGATGTCCATCTGCATGATGGTCACGCCAGTCTCTGCATCGCCCGCCCAAATAGAGCGTTGGATTGGAGCCGCACCACGCCAACGAGGTAGGATAGAACCATGTACGTTGATACAACCCAGTTTCGGGGTATCAAGAACCGCTTGTGGCAGTAGCATACCGTATGCCACGACAACCATGAGATCGGCGTTCAGATCGGCAAGTTCTTGTTTCGCTTCGTCGGACTTAAAGCTTTCAGGTTGGTAAACCGGGATGTTGTGTTCCAGCGCCAGTTGTTTTACCGGTGGCGCAGCCAATTTCTTGCCACGACCCGCTGGACGATCTGGGTTTGTGTAAACCGCGATTACTTCATGCTCCGAAGACAACAACGCCGCCAAGTGACGGGCGGCGAAATCCGGAGTACCTGCAAAGACAATACGTAAAGACTGACTCAAGGTAGACTTCCTTCTAATTGGTATGGTTCGAGATTAAGCGTTTTGCTGCTTCTCGTTAAAGCGTTTGATTTTTGCTAGCTTGTCCTGAATGCGTTTGCGTTTCAGTGGTGATAGGTAATCCACGAATAGCTTACCTTGTAGGTGATCAAGCTCGTGTTGAACACAAATCGCTAGCAGGTCGTCGGCTTCAAAGGTGAACTCTTTGCCATCACGATCCAGTGCTTTAACGGTAACTTCTGCAGCGCGAGGCACAAGTGCGCGTGCACCTGGTACCGACAGACAGCCTTCTTCGATGCCATCTTCGCCACGCTTTTCCAGAATCTCAGGGTTGATTAGCACCATCGGCTCATCGCGAGTTTCTGAAATATCAATCACTACGATACGTTTGTGGATATCAACCTGCGTTGCAGCAAGGCCAATACCTTCTTCGTCGTACATGGTTTCAATCATGTCATCGACGATTTTTTGAATCTCAGGAGTCACCGCGTCAACAGGCTTCGCGACCGTGCGCAGGCGATCATCTGGGAATGTTAATACTTGTAATACAGACATATTCACTCGAAATATTGAACTGTGCCGAAACAGCACAAACCTTGTTGGCTCAATTCTAGACATTTTATGGCCTAAATGACAGCATCCTTGCACCAATTTCCATTCTGGTTCCTGCTTAACAGACCAAGGACGAGGGTCATGAATCGAATTTTCCGCAACGTTGCCAGTGTTACGTTGCCGTTACTTTTCTCTTTCAACGCTGTAGCAAATGTGGATGCTAAACCACTGACTGTTAAAGATGATGCGCCACAAACTTATGTAGTCGTGAAGGGCGATACGTTATGGGATATTTCGGCCATGTACTTAGATAGCCCGTGGTTGTGGCCTCGTTTATGGCAAGTCAATCCAGACATCGATAACCCTCATTTAATTTATCCCGGAGATAAGCTGTCTTTGGTGTGGATTAACGGTCAGCCCGTGTTGAGCCTAAAACCGGTTAAGAAGCTGAGCCCGAAAGCACGCATCACAGAAAAGAAAGCCGTACCAACGGTAGCGGAAGGTTTGGTGATGCCGTATCTCAAATCGGATCGGTTGCTGGATCAAGATGCGTTGAACAATGCTGCAAAAGTGATGGGCAGCAGCAAAGGCAGTAAGTATCTGACGGCAGAAGATGTGCTGTACATCGATGGTAAGCAGACCGCTACAGGCTGGGCTATTTACCGACCGGTAGAAACCTTTTCGCGTGACGATGTTTCTAAAGAGATCACTGCGTTGCGTTTGATTGCCAAAGGCGAGCTCGTTGAGGCTTCGAGCGATTATTCTGGTTTGAAGATCACGTCTCAATTGCAAGAAATCCTGTGCAACGATATCGCTTTGCCAAATCAATCGGTTGAGAACACTGACTTCACAACAACGTTCTACCCTATGCCGTCGCCACAAGGCAGTTCTGCAAAGTTGCTAGGCAATATCGAAGGTATTCGTTTTAGCTCAACCAACCAAGTCGTGGTGATTGATAAAGGTACGTCTGACAGTCTGAAACAAGGCAGTGTGTTTGATTTAAAAGAAGACGCGCATCCGGTTTACAAAGATGGCGATGAATTCAAGAAAGAGTTTGGTGTCCTCGATAAGAAAATAACCTTACCTCAAAGCAAGGTTGGCGAGTTGCTGGTCATTCGTCCTTATGAGTACTTTAGCTTGGCGTTGATCACAACCAGCACTAAACCCATCAATAAAGAGGTCTCTGTGGTTTCGCCTCTGACGCAAGAGCCGACCACCAATGAAACCACGCAATAACGACAGTGACCTTGCTGCCTGGCTTAAGCTGAGTTGCTTGCCAGGCATCGGTGGGGGCAAAATGAATAAGCTGCTCGCCAAAGATACGCCTCGCAATATCATCAATTCCTCTTCTGAGCAGCTCTATCAATTGGGTTTGACGAACAAACAGCTGCAAGCTTGGGCTTCGGTCGATAAAGAGGTCGATGCTTGTTTAACGTGGCTAGCCACTTCTAAAAATCATCACATCCTGACGCTGGCCGATCCTTTATATCCCCCTTTACTCAAGCAAGTTGTCGCTCCGCCTCCGTTGTTATTTGTTGAGGGGAATCCTACCTTTTTATCGCAACCACAAATTGCCATGGTGGGCAGCCGTAACGCCAGTTTTGATGGTTTACACCATGCACGTCAATTTGCGGCAGAGTTGGCTCAGCAAGAATTGATTGTCACTAGCGGCTTAGCGCTTGGGATTGATGGCCATGCTCATGATGGTGCGCTACAAGCGGGTGGTAAGACGATAGCTGTGCTCGGGTCTGGTTTAGAACATGTTTATCCTGCTCGTCATCGTGGTTTAGCGCAGCGAGTAACAGAGAATGGCGCACTGGTTTCTGAGTTTCGTCCCAATGCCAAGCCTCGCGCAGAAAACTTTCCGCGTCGAAACCGTATCATTAGCGGCTTATCGTTAGGTGTGTTAGTGGTGGAAGCGGCCGAGAAAAGTGGCTCGCTTATTACCGCGCGCTATGCCCTTGAGCAAGGGCGAGAAGTGTTTGCGCTGCCGGCCTCAATTAATGCTCGCAATGCGAGTGGTGGTAACCAATTGATTCGCAACGGTGCCTGCCTCGTAGAGAAAACCCAAGATATCCTCGATGAAATACAGTCTTTACTCGATTGGTCTGTTAATCAAAGTATCGATTTATTTTCTACGCTAAATGATGAAGAAGAATTGCCATTTCCTCAGCTGTTAGCTAACGTAGGAAGTGAAGCTACACCGGTTGATATTCTTGCAAACAGGACCAATATACCTGTCCAAGAAGTCATGATGCAGCTCTTAGAGCTTGAGCTCTCTGGGCATGTTGTTGCGGTTTCAGGTGGCTATATTCGAAAGGGGAGGGGCTAGCTATGATGATGGATATACTGATGTATCTATTCGAAACCTACATCCATAGCGATGCAGAGTTACAGGTCGAACAAGACGAGTTGGAAGAAGAATTGCTTCGCGCAGGCTTCCAACAAAAAGATATCTACAAAGCCCTTGTCTGGTTAGAAGAGCTCGCAGCGCTGCAGCAAAGTGATACATCTTCTGCGATTTCGGCTTGTATCGCGTCATCATCGACTCGTATCTATACTGCGAAAGAGATGCAGCGTTTGGATTTGGAGTGCCGAGGCTTTTTATTGTTCCTTGAGCAAATCAATGTGTTGACGACAGAAACTCGTGAAATGGTGATTGACCGAGTGATGGGGCTAGAAACGAGCGAGTTTGAGCTTGAAGACCTCAAATGGATCATTTTGATGGTGCTGTTTAATGTGCCTGGCAATGAAAACGCTTATACGCTAATGGAAGAGCTGTTGTACACCAAGGAACAAGGGATTCTTCACTAACCCAATCTAGGCAAGTTCGAGTTTAGCTAGCAAGAACGCGAGCTTGTCTTTTGGTGTGTTTTTCACGAAACGGTAAGTATGAGTAGTAAAATCGACAACACCCTTTTCTCTGCCCCTGAACACGCATTGGAATACGAGCCGTGTCCTAAATGTGGCAGCGAGTTGACCCTCAAACATGGCAAACACGGCCCCTTTCTTGGCTGTAGCCACTACCCAAGCTGTGATTACATCAAAGCCCTGCACAACAATGATGGACACATCGTCAAAGAGCTTGGCGTTCCTTGTCCAGATTGTGGTAACGAGTTGGTATTACGCCAAGGGCGTTATGGGATGTTTGTTGGTTGCAGTAACTATCCGGCGTGCCATCATATTGAGTCGATTAATCAACCTGAGCCAGAAAAGCAGTCGCAAGAGCACCATGCGTGTCCTGAATGCGGTAAAGGTCATTTGGTTGAACGTAAGACGCGTTTTGGTAAAACTTTCTACGCATGTGATAACTACCCTAAATGTAAATTTGCAGTGAATCTCCCTCCGGTAAAGGGGAGGTGCGAGGAATGTGGTTTTACGTTGTTGGTGGAGAAGAAACTGGCCAGTGGTGTGAAATTGCAATGTGCCAACCGTAAGTGCCAGCACACTCAACAAGGGTAAATACATCAAAGGAATTAAAAAGGGTCGCATCGTGCGACCCTTTGTGGTTTTTGGGGCTAGATTTTAGCGTTGTGCTTGTTTCGCAAACTCGTGCACGGCTGGGAATGCCATTGGATCTAAGACATCCGCTAGAGCGCACAATCTACGGTGCAATTCTCCTGGGTAGTCACCGCATACGTTGATGTGACCCATTTTGCGTCCTTCACGTTTCTCTTTGCCGTACCAATGGATGTGACAACCATCCATGGCGAGCAATGCTTCTGGTAACGTATCTTCACCAAGAATATTCACCATTGAGGTTTCGCGAATCAGTTTGGTGCTGCCTAACGGCAAGCCGCACACGGCGCGCAGATGGTTTTCAAACTGACAAGTTTCCGCACCTTGCTGTGTCCAGTGACCGGAGTTGTGCACGCGTGGGGCAATCTCATTGACTAACAGTGTGCCATCGACATCAAAGAACTCGAGTGCCAATACGCCAACGTAATCCAGGCTATCTGCGACGGCCGTGAACATCTGCTTGGCTTGGGCTTGCAGCTCTGGCGCATCAATTGCGGTGGATAAGCTCAATACGCCATTGGTATGAACGTTTTCTGCTAGAGGGTAAACTTCAACACTGCCGTCTTTGCCACGCGCACCGACTAACGATACTTCACGGTTAAATGGCACAAACTCTTCAGCCACAATCGCTTGAGTTGGTGTTGCTGCAATGCACTCCGACATTTCTGCCCAGATCGTCTCGGTCTGAGCCGCTTCTTTCAAGCGCCACTGGCCTTTACCATCGTAACCACCCAATGCACTTTTCAGCACCATAGGCATGCCAACATGTTCAATTGCGCGTTCAAAATCTTCACGTGTCTCAATCACGTAGTACTTTGCATTACGCACACCAGCATTATCGAGTAGCGCTTTTTCAACACGGCGGTCACCGCCTGCTTTGATGGCTTCGGTACTAGGGAGGAACTTGCCACTTAATTCACAGATGTCGAGTACATCGTGAGGAATATGTTCGAATTCTGCGGTGATCGCATCCACTTGTTCAATGGCATTTTCCAAACCATGACCAAGCACCTGTTGGGTAAGAGGATGGACAACGTTACCACTGCCGACATCGTAAGCCGAGATTTGGATGTTCAGTGGTGCACCAGCCAGAGACATCATGCGAGCCAACTGACCTGATCCGAGAACCAGTACATGCATCTGATTAATCCTCAGCTGGATTTGGGTTAGCCAGTACGGTTTCCGTCTGTTCATTACGGAACGCTTCTACCTTCGCCATGATACTTTCGTCATGAGTGCCTAGGATTTGTGCCGCTAAGATGCCCGCGTTTGCAGCGCCCGCTTCGCCAATCGCTAACGTGCCGACTGCAATGCCTTTTGGCATTTGTACAATAGATAGCAAAGAGTCCATGCCTTTTAGAGCGCGAGATTGAACCGGAACGCCAAGTACAGGCAAACTGGTGAAGGCTGCCGCCATTCCCGGTAGGTGAGCTGCACCACCGGCACCTGCGATGATCACTTTGATGCCGCGTTCTTTCGCGCTGCTAGCGTAATCGGCTAGTAGTTGAGGAGTACGGTGAGCTGACACCACCTTTGTTTCGTAAGACACGCCAAATTGATCCAGCATGTCTGCTGCTAGTTTCATGGTTGGCCAATCGGATTTAGAACCCATGATGATACCGACTTTCATCTCAAACTCCTTCAAGCTGCAAAATTAGGTGAGCTGATAAATTTGTGCGCATTATACGGGGATTTTTATCTCAAGCAAACGTTTGCGTCTTGTTGTTGACGCTATTGATACATTTTATAAAAAAATTGCTTTAGTGTCTGAGAATGAATATTTGTACACTTAGTGAAAATAATACAGTCAGACAATCAGGAAGTAATCGGTGGATAACTTTGAACAAGTGCTCAACGCACTACAACAAGGCGAAGTGATTGCCTACCCAACAGAAGGGGTTTTTGGTGTCGGATGCGATCCAGATAACCCAGACGCAATTCAAAAACTACTGGATCTCAAGCAGCGTCCGGTGGAAAAAGGGCTGATTCTGATCGCCGCAAGTTATGAGCAGCTCTTGCCGTATATAGATGAATCTCAACTGACTCCAGAACAATTAGCGACCGTTCATGCAACTTGGCCTGGCCCATACACTTGGATCATGCCAGCGAGCGATAAAGTCTCCAACTGGGTTTCAGGACAGTTTGATTCAATTGCAGTTCGTGTGACTGATCATCCTTTGGTTCAAAAGATGTGTAATGCATTCGGAAAGCCGTTAACCTCTACCAGCGCGAATCTTTCCGGCTTGCCACCGTGTATGACCACGGAAGAGGTAGAGCAGCAATTGGGTGACAAGCTGGTGGCCATTCTTCGTGGTGAAACCAGCGGCCGTGATAAACCCAGCGAGATTCGTGACGCCAAAACTTCACAAATATTAAGACAGGGCTAACCCTGCTTGCTAGCCATCAATAGGTATCACGTAATAGGTAATAACGTATGTCAGCAATCGATAAGTACGCCGTAAAGCAGTTCCTGATGTCACTTCAGGACTCCATTTGTCAGCAGTTAGAACAAGAAGATGGAAAGGCCGTCTTTGTCGAAGATGCATGGCATCGTGAACCGGACGAACGTCTTGGTGGTGGTGGGCGCTCACGTGTTCTGCGTGATGGCCTTGTTTTCGAGCAAGGTGGGGTGAACTTCTCGCATGTGGAAGGGAAAGAAATGCCAGCATCTGCGACGGCACATCGTCCGGAGCTAGCTGGTCGCCGTTTTGAAGCGATGGGGGTCTCTTTGGTTATCCATCCCAAAAACCCTTACATCCCAACTTCTCATGCGAATGTGCGTTTCTTTATCGCAGAGAAAGAGGGCGAAGAGCCAATTTGGTGGTTTGGTGGTGGTTTCGACCTGACTCCTTTCTATCCTTTCGAAGAAGATTGTCAGTCATGGCACGATACAGCTAAGGCAATCTGTGCCCCATTTGGTGAAGAAGTATATGCAGAACACAAAGCGTGGTGTGATAAGTACTTCTTCTTGCCACATCGAAACGAAACTCGTGGTGTCGGTGGTTTGTTCTTTGATGATTTGAATCACTGGGAGTTTGATAAGTGTTTCGATTACATCAAAGCGGTGGGTGAAGGCTATTGCCAAGCTTACTTGCCGATTGTGTCTCGTCGTAAAGACATCGAATATGGCGAGCGCGAACGTGAATTCCAACTTTACCGTCGTGGTCGTTATGTTGAGTTCAACTTAGTCTACGACCGTGGCACCTTATTTGGTTTACAAAGTGGTGGGCGTACCGAGTCGATTCTGATGTCGATGCCGCCGTTAGCGCGATGGGAGTACCGCTACGAACCAGAAGCAGGAACGCCTGAAGCCGAACTTTACGAGCGATACCTGAAACCACGCGAATGGTAAGCACGGAATCTCCTTTTCTATATAGATAGATAGTGATAGGGTCATCTGTAATCAGATGGCCCTGTTTTCTCTATATCTAAGTAAGGAATAAAGGTAAGGACATGACCCCGCAAATCGATCGTTACGCCGTGTTTGGTAACCCTATCGGGCACAGCAAGTCGCCATTTATCCATACACTCTTTGCTCGTCAAACTAATCAGTCCCTAACATACACCGCAGAGTGTGCGCCTGTGGGTGGATTTATCGAGGCGGCGAAAGCATTTTTTGCTGACGGCGGCAAAGGCTGTAACGTGACCTTGCCTTTTAAAGAAGATGCCTATCAATTTGCTAGCCGTTTGACCGAGCGTGCTCAGCTTGCTGGAGCAGTGAATACACTTAAGAAGCTTGATGATGGTGAAATCATTGGTGATAACACTGATGGTGCAGGCTTAGTGCAGGACTTGTTGCAACATCAAGTCGTTTTAGAAGGCGCACGTATCCTGATCATAGGAGCTGGTGGTGCCGCTCGAGGAGTGATTAAACCATTGCTCGATCAAAAACCAACATCTCTAACGATAACTAATCGTACATTTTCCAAAGCCGAAGAATTGGCAGAATTGTTTTCTGCGTATGGCCCTGTTACAGCAAAAGAGATGAATACCATTGCTGAAGAGTTCGATGTCATAATCAACTCTACGTCTGCATCATTGAGTGGTGAGTTACCTGCGATCTCTTCCTCGGTGTTCGCCGCCAATAGTACAAGCTACGACATGATGTATGGCAAAGGTGATACCACATTTAACCAATGGGCTAAGCAACACGGTGCGGCACATGCTTATGATGGTTTAGGTATGTTAGTTGGCCAAGCTGCTGAGAGTTTTATGTTATGGCGCGGTCTTCGTCCTGGGGCCAAACAGATTTTGCGTGAATTAAGAAAGAACCTTGAAGGTCAATAAGCGATGAATCAATCCATCTTATTCCCAGACATGCAATCATGGGATGAAGTATCACAATCAGTAAACTTTGCGGCGCAACAATCTGGTGCGCTAATAGAATGCTTTGTGACGAAACAAAAGTTAGAAAAGTTATCTGGCTCAGAGTTAGATACGGAGCAGGCCGTGATCGCCGCTTTTATTGACTACCGATTTGATCTGGAAGAAATAGCAGAAGAGTTAATAGAAGATGAAGCCTTCAACGAAGAAGGCCATATTATCATCGGCTAACAGACCTTTAGTTCAAGTCTTCTACTTCATGTAAGTAGTCGTTTTTGTTTTGAACATAGTTATTGGCAGACTTTTGCAAAAAAGCTCGTTCTGTCTCTGATAGAGGGCGAGCTTGTTTTACTGGACTACCGACATAAAGATAACCGCTTTCTAATCTCTTTCCTGGCGGTACTAAACTGCCCGCTCCAATCATCACCTCTGATTCAATAACGACAGCATCTAAAACAATCGCCCCCATACCAACCAAAACACGATCGTGGATCTCACAACCGTGCAGCATCACTTTGTGGCCAATCGTAACGTCATTGCCAATAATAAGTGGATAGCCGTTTGGGTTTTCGGCGTTCTTATGGGTGACATGCAAGACACTGCCATCTTGAATATTAGTTCGATCACCAATGTGAATGTGGTTCACATCGCCTCGTGCCGCTACTAATGGCCAAATGCTAGAATCGTCCCCAATACGGATATCTCCGACTAACACTGAGGTTGAGTCAACGTAAACACGCTCACCAAGTTGAGGCTTTATACCTTTGTAGCTTCTAATTGAGCTCATCTTTTCTCCTTATTAGGGGCAATTACAGGGGACATGGAGGTAGAATAGTGGTGAAAACTCGCCTTTTAGAATAAAAAACACCCAAACGATAAAAAAATCAAAAAAAACGTGAAAA